>JASBTC010000437.1 GCA_030148625.1 Sphingobium sp.
CGCGCGCGATAGGTGCGGTCGCCATAGAATTGGGTTTCGGGCTCCATCAGGATTTCGGCGCCGGCGTTGCGCGCATGTTCGCAATGCGCGTCGATATCGGTCGTCATCTGGAGATGGACGGTCTGGGTGTTCTTGCCGCCGAGATTGGCGGGGCTGCGATGATCGTCACTCCATTCGTTGCCGACCATGATCCAGCCGTCGCCGAAGATCATTTCCGAATGCGCCAGATTGCCCTCCGCATCGGTGATCAGCATCGCGGGCTCGAAGCCGAAGGCGGCCTGAAGCCATTCGAAAGCGGCCATCGCATCCTTGTAGACGATCGCGGAAACGACCGCCGGGCGTTTTGACATATCGACCATTTCGATTCTCCTATCTGTTAATATTTAACGCAGATGTAAACTAAATCGTCAAGAGCTATGACGCCGATCACCACCGGCATCCGAACTACACCGGTGGTGAAAGCGTTCACTAAGGCTCAATCGCGCCAATAGTCATGCCGCTCCGACCCATCGAAACCGGCCAGATGTGAGGCAGCAGGATTTGAAATCTCAGGCCCGAGCCGCAGGGGCAGGGATCCTTTCGGCCGAGCTTCTCGATCAGCTCGACATCGCCATGGACGAAGCGCAGCCCGCGCTTGACCTGGGTTTCAGACGGATAACCCTTACGCCGCTTCGCGATCACCTCGAAAGCAGGGCAGATCGGCGAAATCGTCTTGATGTGCCATGACGGCCTCCCATCGCTGATGCACGCCCGATTGCGCGCCGCGCGGCAATGGCGTCGGCGGTTGTGGATGTAAAGCTCAGCCGAAGAGGATCCTGGCGCTTTCGTCCCACAGACGCGGCGATGCGGCACCGATCAGTCCTTTGCGGCCGTCGCCGACGATATAGGGCGATCCGTCGGGCCGCGCGATCCTGCCGCCCGCCTCCGCCAGGAAGAGCGCGCCTGGCGCATGATCCCAGGGCAAAGTGCGTTCGAACAGCGCGATATCGTTCAGGCCGAGCACGAGGCGGGGATATTGTTCCGCCGCGCAGCGTGGAATGTCGACCAGGGTCAGCCGGCCGCGCGCACGTTCGACGATGTTGGCGCGGCGCTCGGGCGTCATGAAATAGACGGCGAGCGCGGCGACGGGCAGGCTAGATCCGGTCTCGCGCGCCGATACGCGTTCGCCATCGATGAACGCTCCGCCGCCCGTCACCGCGTGGCACAGCCGGCCGTCGAGCGGATCGAGGATCCAGCCGGCCTGGATGGCACCGTCCGCAACCAGTGCCACCATCATGCCGAAGGGCGGGCGGCCTGCCGCGAAATTGCCGGTGCCGTCGATCGGATCGATGATCCAGTTGAGCCCAATGCCCGCGCGATCGAGGATTGCGGGATCGGCCGCGGCGGCTTCTTCGCCGATCATGCCGGCTTCCGGCAAGATTCGGGCAAGCCCCTCGATCAGCCGCAATTCGCTTTCCTTGTCGGCGATGGTGACGAAATCGTCGGCCGCCTTTTCGCTGATCTCGTCTTCGGCAAGATTCTGATAGCGCGGCAGGACAACGTCCGCCGCGACCTGTTCCATCAGTTCGGCGACCTGACGATAGAGGCTGTGCATGTGGATTACGGCTCCTAGGTCAGCGGAATCATGACCTGATCGCCATAGCCCGGGCGGGCCTGAAGCGCCGCATACCATCTTTGTACATTCGGCATGTCCGGACGCTCGATGTCGAGCGTCATCCAGCTATGCACATAGACACCCATTGGAATGTCACCCAGGCCAAAGCTCTGGCCGGACAGCCAGGGCTGCTCGGCCAATGCGTCGTCGATCCGCACCATCATCCGGGCGCATGATTGCGCGGATCGCGCGATCGCGGCCGGATCGCGCGCTTCGGGCGCATGGCGGATCAGGTTGAGAAAGGCGTCGCGTTGCGCATCGGCATAGCCGAACTGCCAGTCCATCCATTTGTCGGCCTGCGCGCGCAGGGCGGGGTCTTCCGGCCAGAATGCCTCCGGCGCGTAGCGTGCGGCCAGATAGCGCAGGATCGCGTTCGATTCCCACAGCACCAGATCGCCGTCCTCGATCGTTGGGATCAGCGCATTGGGATTGAGCGCGAGATAGGCCGCGTCCATGCCGAACGCGCCGCCGACATCCCGGCGGACATGCGGAATGCCGATCTCCTGCGCGAACCAGGCGACTTTCTTCACATTGTGCGAATTGAGCCGGCCCCAGATCGTCAGCATCGCCTCAGCTCCGATAATCGGCGTTGATCGAGATATAACCGTGCGTCAGATCGCAGGTCCAGACGGTCGCACGGCCATCGCCCAGCCCGAGATCGACGCCGATCTCGATCTCCTTGCCCTTCAGATGCGCGGCGACGGGGGCTTCGTCATAGCCCTCGACCGCGAGGCCGCCCGTCGCGACCTGGGTCGTGCCGAAGCGGATGGAGAGCCTGTCGCGCTCGGCCGGCTCACCGGCTTTGCCGACCGCCATCACGACGCGGCCCCAATTGGCGTCCTCGCCTGCGACCGCGGTCTTCACCAGCGGCGAATTGGCGATGCTGAGCGCGATCCGGTGGGCGCTGTCGTCGGATTCGGCGCCGGTGACGGTGATCTCGATGAATTTCGACGCACCCTCGCCGTCACGGACGACGAGATGGGCGAGCTGGCGGCACATGTCGGTGAGCGCGGCCTGGACAGCGTCCGCACCGTCGTCGTCGAACGACGCGAGCGGTTCATTGCCTGCCTTGCCCGTTGCGAAGGCGAGCACGGTGTCGCTGGTCGAGGTGTCGCTGTCGACGGTGATCGACGAGAAGGTGGCGCGATTGGCCGCACTCAGCATCGTTTGGAGCAGACCGGGCTCGATCGCGGCGTCGGTGAAGACGAAGCCGAGCATCGTCGCCATGTCGGGCGCGATCATGCCCGATCCCTTGACGATGCCGACGAAGCTGACGGTGCGATCGCCGATCACCGCCCGTGTCACTGCCGCCTTTTCGAAAGTGTCGGTGGTCATGATCGTGGCGGCGGCATCCTGCCAGCCACAGGGGGGCGCGGTGAAGGCCGCATCGAGCCCGGCCTCCGCCTTGTCGATCGGCAGAGGCACGCCGATCACGCCGGTCGAAGCGACGAAGATGTCCGAAGGCTGGCAGCCGAGATGTCCGGCGGCGCGCGCGGCGATCGCCTCGACCGCGGCACGGCCGCGATTGCCGGTGAAGGCATTGGAATTGCCGGCATTGACCACCAGCGCACGCGCATTGCCGAGCGTCAGTGCAGCGCGGCACCATTCGACTTCGGGAGAGGGGCATTTGCTTTTGGTCAGCACGCCCGCGACCGACGTGCCCGGATCGAGCGTGACGAAGGTCAGGTCGCAGCGATCCCAGCTCTTGTAGCGCGCGCGTGCGACGCGCAGCGCAACGCCGGAAATGGCGGGGAGGTCGGGAAAGCCTTGGGGCGCGAGCGGGGAGCGTGCGGGTTGGGTCATGGTGACGTCGCTATAGCCTCGCTTCGGTGCGGATCAATGCAGCGTTAAGCTGGATACGCTATGGATATCCCGTCGACATGAGCTTTTGATTAGACGAACGGCACGACAGCACCTATGTCGTGGCGGTTCGAACCTGGGACGCGCATTTGCAACTGCTGCTTTTCCTTTCCGCATTGCTGACCTGTTTCACCGGCATCATCTCCGGTGAGCGGGTGGCGGAGCGTGTGCAGGTGCAAAGCAGCACAGCCGGTGCCGCCGTCGATGCTCTGACCGAAATCGCGGCGCCTATGCCCCGCATAGCGCACGATCTGGTTCGACCTGCCGCCGCCTTTCCCGCCGCCTTGCCACTTGCGCCTGTCCAGGCCGGTGCGCTCCGCGCGGTGCTTCTGGTGAACGGAAGCCGGCTGGAATAGCCGCCGACCCGGCCTCGATTCAGGCCGTTCTTCTCGATATTTCGCGCGTGTCACGCGTGCAGGCGAAGCCGGGCAGCCGGCGTTCAAACTCTCGATTCAAGACAGGATTTCATCATGTTCGCTGGCGTTGCCAAAGCCATTTTCGGATCGTCCAACGATCGTTACGTCAAATCGCTCGACAAGATCGTCGCCCGCATCGCCGGCTTCGAGCCCGCAGTGTCCGCGCTTTCGGACGAGGATCTCTCGGCGCAGACCGCGGCATTCCGCGCTCGGCTCGAGGCAGGCGAAACGCTCGACGACCTTCTGCCCGAGGCGTTTGCGACGGTGCGCGAAGCGGCGAAGCGCGTGCTGGGGCAACGGCATTACGACGTCCAGATGGTCGGCGGCATCGTCCTCCATCGCGGCGAGATCGCGGAGATGCGGACGGGCGAGGGCAAGACGCTGGTGGCGACGCTCGCCACCTATCTGAACGCATTGCCCGGCACGGGCGTCCATGTCGTCACCGTCAACGATTATCTCGCCCGGCGCGACGCCGAATGGATGGGGCAGGTCTATCGCTTCCTCGGCCTGACCGTGGGCGTGATCGTGCCCAATATCGGCGATCAGGCGCGGCGCGACGCCTATGCCGCCGACATCACCTATGGCACGAACAACGAGTTCGGTTTCGACTATCTACGCGACAATATGAAATATGAGCGCCAGCAGATGGTGCAGCGCCCCTTCAACTACGCGATCGTCGACGAGGTCGATTCGATCCTGATCGACGAAGCGCGTACGCCGCTGATCATCTCCGGCCCGACCGACGACAAGTCCGAACTCTATATGCGCGTCGACGTGGTGGTGAAGCAGCTCGTCGCCGAGGATTACGAAGTCGACGAGAAGCAGCGCTCGATCATCCTGACCGAGGACGGCACCGAAAAGGTCGAGCGGATGCTGGAAGCCGCCGACCTGCTCGAGGGCAGCAATCTCTACGATTACGAGAACACCCAGGTCGTCCATCACCTGAACCAGGCGCTGCGCGCCAATGTGCTGTTCAAGCGCGACACCGATTATATCGTCAAGGAAGGCAAGGTGATCATCATCGATGAATTCACCGGCCGCATGATGGACGGACGGCGCTGGTCCGACGGTCTTCACCAGGCGGTGGAGGCCAAGGAAGGCGTCAATATCGAGCCCGAGAACCAGACGCTCGCATCGATCACCTTCCAGAATTATTTCCGCATGTATCCCAAGCTGTCGGGCATGACGGGTACCGCCGCGACCGAGGCGGCCGAATTCTACGACATCTACAAGATGAATGTCGTGACCATCCCCACCAACGTGCCGGTCAAGCGCGTCGATGAGGAAGACGAGTTCTACAAGAGCCTCGAAGAGAAGTTCGCGGCGATCTCCAAAAGGATCAAGGCGCAGGCCGAGAATGGCCAGCCCGTGCTGGTCGGCACCGTCTCGATCGAGAAATCCGAACTGCTTTCCGACTTCCTGACCAAGGATGGGGTGAAGCACGAAGTGCTCAATGCGCGCTTCCACGAAAGCGAAGCGCATATCGTCGCGCAGGCCGGACGCATCGGCGTCGTGACGATCGCCACCAACATGGCGGGTCGCGGCACCGACATCCAGCTTGGCGGCAATCTCGAGTTCCGCATCGGCGACGAGCTGGCGGAAATGCCCGAAGGGCCCGAGCGCGACGCCGCGATCGAGACGATCCGCCAGGAGATCGAAGTCGAAAAGGCGGCGGTGCTCGCCGCCGGCGGTCTGTTCGTGCTCGGCACCGAGCGTCACGAAAGCCGCCGCATCGACAATCAGCTACGCGGCCGTTCGGGCCGTCAGGGCGATCCCGGCCTCAGCCGCTTCTACCTGTCGCTCGACGACGATCTGTTGCGCATCTTCGGGCCCAACACGATGTTCGCCAAGATGATGCGGAGCAATCTGCAGGAAGGCGAGGCGATCGGATCCAAGTGGCTGTCCAAGGCGATCGAGACCGCGCAGAAGAAGGTCGAGGCGCGCAACTACGACATCCGCAAGCAGGTCGTCGAATATGACGACGTGATGAACGACCAGCGCAAGG
>JASBTC010000052.1 GCA_030148625.1 Sphingobium sp.
GGCGGCCGATGTCCTGCCGACGGGCGATGGCTGGTCCGATGCGATCAAGCTCGGCCAGGATGCGGTTCCGCCGTCGATGGACGTGGCCAGTCCGCATGTGCAGTGGGAAAGCGCGATCGACCGTTCGCTTGCCTATAACAAATCGGACCTGACCGATCGTCTCGCCCATTTCCATCGCACCGCGATCGACCCCGGCCAGTCGGTCTTCTCATCGGTCAGCGACATGGCGCGCTGGGCAAGCCTGCTGATGAACATGGGCAAGGTCGGCGACCGACAGGTCATTCCCGTCGAGGGCGTGCGCGACATGCGACGCGCGGCGATCATCCGCCGCGCCGACTATCCGGCCAATTGGGCAGAGGCTTTCAACGACGCCCGCAAAGGTCTCGAGCCCGTGATCTATGCCTCGGGATTGATGCTCTACAATTATGACGGGCGGACTTTGTTCGGTCATTCCGGCGACGAACTCGGCTATGCGACGCTGATGCTCGTCGATCCCGAGCGCAAGATCGCGGTGGTCGCGATGATCAACAATTTCGCGAGCAAGAACGGCGCAACCGAAACCTTGGTCGAACGCACGCTGGACGCACTGTATGGAAAGGAGGCGACCGACTGGTCGCAGCATGCGCTTTCCCGCGAACGCGAACGCCAGGCCGAGATCCAGCAGGACTTCGGCACGCTGCTGGCGGTCAAAGGTCCGGAAACCAAAGCGCTGAAATCATTCACCGGAACCTATGATCATCCGTTTTGCGGGAAGCTGACGGTGCGCGTCGAAAAGGGGAAACTCGTCGCCAGTACCGGGCCGACCTATGATGTCGAACTCACGCCGCTCGGCGACGGCACCTTCAAGGGCACGGTGCGCGGTCCTTCGGCAATCTATTTCCATGTCGGCTTCCTGCCCGGCGATGCCGGCAAGCCGGGCACGTTGACGATCACCCACCCTTACCTTCATCGCACGATCGTCTTCGAACAGACGCCACGCTGATCGCGCGCCCCCGAAAATCGGCTGTCGGCCGCTATTGATCTGGAATTCCGCAATGCACGGACATATCGCAGCCCGGCCGACCGCGACGAGGGCCATGCCGACCGGCATGGCCCTGTCGACGCCCGATCAACCTGCGACCATGGCCGGATGACACGCTGATGCGCCAGTCGCTCACCATCATGCATCGATATATCGGGCTGGCCATTGCCGGATTTCTGCTTGTCGCCACGCTCACCGGCTCGATCATCGTGTTCGAACGGGAATTGGACATGGCGCTCAATCCCGATCTCTTCCTGTCGCACTCGCCCGGCACGCGACCGATCGCGCTCGACCGGCTGGTTGCCGACATCGAACGCGATCAGCAGCTCCGCATAACGGCGGTGGAGCTTCCCGCCACAGCCAATGCGGCCACGATTTTCCGTGTGACGCCACGCATCGCGGACAGGCCGATCGATTACGACCAGATATTCGTCGATGCCGGAACGGGAGATGTTCTGGGCCGGCGACTATGGGGTGAATGCTGTTTCACCCGCCAGCAGATCGTCCCCTTCCTCGTCCACTTTCACTACAGCCTGTATCTGCCGGGCAATATCGGGCTCACATTGATGGGCGTGGTCGCCATATTCTGGTTTCTGGACAGTTTCACCGGCCTCGCCCTTGCCTGGCCGCGCGGTGGACGCGGATTTGCGGGCTGGAAGCTCATCATGTCGATCAAACGTGGCGCCAAGGGCTATCGGCGCCACCTCGATCTCCATCGCGCCGGCGGCGTCTGGCTCTGGCTGCTGCTGACGACCATCGCCTTCACTGCGGTCGCGGTCAGCTTTCGCGAAGAGATCGTCCAGCCACTGGTGACGCTCGTCTCTCCACCGTCGCCGAGCGTCTTCGATCAACCCGTTCCTTCACCGGGCCGGCGTGTCGACATCTCCTATCAGGACGCGATCGGCCGCGCCGAAGCATCCGCAGCGCACAGCATGCGGCATCCCCGTGCGGCCTATATCGCGCATTCGCCGGACCTGGCGATGTTCCGCATTGCCGTCGCGGAAGCCGGCGGAGATCCGAGAGACGGCCTGGGCCCATCATGGTTCCATGTCGACGATCGCGACGGCAGCATCCGGTCCACGGAGCTGATGGCCAAGGGAACGGCGGGCGACGTCTTCCTGCAAGCGCAATTGCCGACGCACACCGGACGTATCGGCCAATTGCCGGGCCGCATTCTCGCTTCGCTGCTGGGCCTTGCGATCGCCGCCCTCACGGTGACCGGCATCCTCATCTGGTGGAAGAAACGCGGTGGACGGCTGAAGCAGGCCACGCGTTCCTAAATCCGGCTCATTGCCAGGGCAATCGATCGAGATCGACATTGCCGCCGGTCAGAATGATCCCCACCCGCTTGCCACGAACTCCGCCCTTGCCTTCGAGCAGCGCAGCGACCGGCACGGCCGAGCTCGGTTCGATCACGATCTTCGCGACTTCCCAGACCAGCCGCATCGCTTCGACGATCGAAGCCTCGCTCACCGTGACGAAATCGTCGAGCAACGCGCGCAGGATCGGCAAGCCGTTGTGGCCGATCGTCGTGCGCAGCCCGTCGGCAATCGTGTTCGGCGGATCGCCGGCAGTCCATGTCCCGCTGCTCCACGAGCGCCAGGCATCGTCCGCCTGGGCGGGCTCGGTGGCGACGATGCGGATGCCGGGGCTGAGATGACGCGCGGCAACGGCGGTGCCGGACATCAGGCCGCCACCGCCGACCGGTGCCATCACGGCATCGAGATCCGGGGCCTGTTCGAGCAGTTCCACCACCGCGGTCCCCTGCCCGGCGATCACGAGCGGATCGTCATAGGGATGGACCAGGGTGGCGCCGGTCTCGGCCACGATCTTTGCGGCCGCAGCCTCGCGCGCGGCAATGGTCGGCTCGCACATCACGATCTGCCCACCCAGGCGGCGAACCGATTCGACCTTCGCCGTGGGCGCGTTGCTCGGCATCACGATGTCGGCGCGGATGCCGCGCGTCGCAGCGGCAAGCGAAAGCGCGGCGGCATGATTGCCCGACGAATGGGTGACGACGCCCAAGGCCGCGGCACTGTCCGACAGGGCCAGCACGGCATTGTGCGCCCCGCGCGCCTTGAACGCGCCGATGCGCTGGAAATTCTCGCATTTGAGGACAATGTCGGCGCCCAGCAACGCGTTCAGCCGGTGCGACCGCATGACGGGCGTGCGATGGACATGGGGTGCGACACGACCGACCGCCAATGCGATATCGTCGAAATTCACGGGCAAAGGCATTGCGATCTCCTCGAAAGCGGTCGGCGAACATGTCGTGCCGAAGCGCCGCATTTGCGTCGCTCGGCCGACCGTGTCGAGCCCTGCCTCACCCGAATTCGGAAGAATGACCGGATGACGGAACTCGGGTCAGAGCCACTGTTTCAGCAACGACAGATCGACATTGCCGCCCGAAACGATGCAGACGACCTCGTCTCCCAACGCTCCGTGCTCGGCATGTGCCAGCAAACCGGCAAGCGCCGCGGCGCCCGCGGGCTCGGCCATCACTTTCGATCGCTGCATCAGGAACCGCATCGCCGACAGGATCGCATCGTCGGGCAGGACGATGATGTCCTCGAACCGGCGCTTGATCAGGTCCAGGCAGTGCGCACCGGCGCTGGGGGCCGCAAGGCCATCGGCAATGGTG
The DNA here is from genome assembly GCA_030148625.1 of Sphingobium sp. Next base: position 3,663 of record JASBTC010000052.1, read on the forward strand.
GAAACCCGTTCGAGCTTCACGGCGTGCCCGATGGAAAGACTTTGCGACATCGCGGATGCCCCCTCCGGCTCCACGCCGAACAGGCGCGCGGCCGATCCGGTCGCTTCGACCGCCTTGACGAGGCCGCCCGACATCCCGCCGCCGCCGATGCCGACAAAGATGTCGGTGGTCCCAGGCCGATCGTCGAGTATCTCCAGGCCCAGCGATGCATGGCCGGTCATCAGCGCGTCGTCGTCATAGGACGAGATGAATGTCAGCCCCCTCTCATCCGCAATCTGCGCGCAAAAGGCGGCTGCCTCGGGCGGCGTGCCGTGCAGCAGCACTTCGGCGCCATAACCGCGCGTTGCCTCCACCTTGGTCGGATTTGCCGCCGCCGCCATCACGACATAGGTTTTCACGCCAAGCTGCGCGCCGGCCCATGCCAGCCCCTGCGCCGCATTTCCCGCCGAGAAAGTGATGACGCCGCGCGCGCGTTGCTCTTCGGAAAGATTGCGGACGGCCCACAACATGCCGCGCGGTTTGTACGACCCCGTCTTTTGCAGCAGTTCGAGCTTCAGCGAGACCGAGCGGCCGAGCATCTTCGACAGGGTCGCCGATTTCCACAAAGGCGTGCGGTGGAGATAGCCGTCGAGAAATGCGCGCGCGGCGTGAACATCACCAACCGATCGAGAATCCTGCATCACCAAGCCACACTTTCGCCAAGAGCCCGCCGGCCCGCCTCTTCCAGCAGGAAATTGGCGCAAACCAGATCCTGCGCCGGTATGCCGACCGACTTGTACGCGGTGATCTGGTCCATGCTTTGCCGCCCGTCCAGTGCTCCGGCCAGCACCGATCCGATCTCTCCGGCGATGTCGCTCTCCCGGATCAAGCCCAGCGCGATCGCTTCGTTGACGTCACCGCCAAGCGCCATCGTGGCGGGAAGATAATCGACGAAGACGCGCGATCGGGCAATCACCGCCGGCGCAACCTCCACGGCATCGCGTGAGCTCGATCCGACGATGTTCACATGGCCACCCGGCGCGATCCAGTCGGCCTCGAGGATCGGGCTGCGCGCCGCGCTGACGGTGCAGATGATCTCGGCGCCGTCGACCGCGGCCTCGACGGTCGATATCGCTTCGACCGGCAGGCCGGTCTTTGCGGCCTGGGCGCTGGCAAAGGCCGCGGTCCGCTCGGGCGATCTGCCCCATACCCGGATCCGGTGCACGGGCCGCACCTGGCGGATCGCGGCGATATGCCGCTCGGCCTGCGTGCCATAGCCGAGAATGGCGAGGTCGCCGGCATCCGGCCGGGCGAGCGCGCGCGTCGCGACCGCGCTGGCCGCCGCCGTGCGCGCGGCCGTCACTTCCGCCCCGTCGATCACCGCAACCGGCGCACCATGCCGCTTTTCGTAGAGAAGAATGAGCGACTGGTGCGAGGGCAAGCCAAGCACGTGATTTTCGGGATAGACCGCCGTCACCTTGGCGCCGAAACAGGCCGCATCGGGCAGCAGGCCCGGCATCAGGCCCAGCACCGCGTGCGGCATGGTCGGCAATGCCATCATCCAGCGGGCGGGTTGCACGGTATCGCCCCCCCACGTCGCGATCATCGCACGCTCGACTAGGGCTATGCAGTTCGCATCGTCCAGCAGTGCGCGGACGACCCGGCCCGAGATCATGCGCAACGCGGGCACCGGTCCCGGATGATTGTCGGACGGGGTCATGTCATGCTCCGATCACCGCGCAGGAACGGGCTGCGGGCGATAGGCCGGATCCGCCAGGATCTCGGCACGATGGAAAGGAAGGCGATAGGGGTTCTTCGCCGCGTAGATATCGAGCTGATCGAAATAATAGGGTGAGGCGGGATCGCTCGACTGGCCATAGACCAGCATGCCCTCCGCCACCGGGCCGGCGGAATCGAAACCGAAGGCGGCGATATAGCTGGCGCCGTCGAACGGCTCATATCCCACGCGGTCGACCGGTCTGGTCAGGTTGAGATTGAGGACGCCGTCATACCAGTCCCTGCCGGCGATGGGCACCAGCCGGCCGTTGATCGAGATTCGTTGCGCGTCCCGGATTGTCACGTCGGGTGCAAAGCCACGCGCGGCCAGTGCCGCAACGGCATCGCGCAGCGCCGTCAGCAATGCGGTGCGAACCGTGGCATTGGCGATATCGAGCGTGCGCGGCGTGCGCAGCGGATCCTGCGCGTCGAAGGGTATGGCGAAGACGTCGGGAATCAACCGGGCGCGGTTCCAGAACTCGCGAAACAGCAACGATCCGCCGCTGTCGAGATCGCTGTGCCGATCCCATCGCGCGACCGCGCGGCAGGCCGCGACGAGATCCGAGGGAGTATCCGCGCGCTTGCAGAGCGTCATGACGTCATCGGCAAGCAACTCACCGGAATAATTGCGGTTCGACAGCATCAGGTCGAGCCCGGTCGATCGCGTGAAGCGTGTGCCCGTCGCGAGCGCGGCGTCGACCGCCAGCAGAGCGTGGCGCGTGCGAAAGCGCTGCGGCACCGCCGTCGGCCCCAGGATCGGCGCCAATGCGCGGCGCTCGTCGTGCGCATTCACCAGCCAATAGCTGTCATTGCTGTTGAGAACATAATCCGGGCGGACGCTGGCGCGCATCTGGTCGGCCGGCAGGAATCCGGTCCAGTCGCACGACAGCCTGTCGCCGCGCAGGACATGAATGGTCGGCGCGAGCGCGGCCGCGCCGTCCGATGGTCGGCAGCGCGCGCTCATCTGCGCATCGACATTGGGAACGCGGCCGATATCGGCATAAAGCGCGTCACCGCCACGATCGGACGCGATCGTGTTGACCCAGGGAATGCCGCGCTTTTCCGCCAGGGCAGTGTTCACGTCCCGGACGGACTGGCTGGTCGCCAGCCGCAGCCAGGTCTCGATGAAATCGACATTGCCGCGATTGGCGTCGTGCACGGCATAGGCATGCTGGCCCGACCAGCCGAGCCCGATCTTGGCCGACGCCACGACGGGGCCGAGTATCGATCGATAGGCGGTGAATTCGCGCACGGCGACGCTGTCATCAGCCCCGCGCACGGGCACCTCGATCCTCTGCGCCTTCAGCGCATATCGCTTGCCGTCGACGCGATAGGCCAGCGGTTCACCGGGCTCCAGCGTCAGTTCGGACAAAGTGAAGCGCGCCGCGGTCGAGACGGTGTGCGTCCAGGCGACGTCGCGGTTGAAACCGATCGAGACGACGGGAAGCGGCGGCAGCATGACGCCCATGACGTCGATCTTGCCGGGGATCGTCAGATGCGCCTGGTAGAAACGATTGATGCCGTTCCATGGGAAGTGCGGATTGGCGACGACCATGCCGCCGCCATCGGCCGTGGCCTCGCGCCCGAATGCCCAGCCGTTGCTGCCGAGCCCGAACGGCGCCGGCGCGGCCGACCCGGCGGTTGTGGGAGGGGTGGGCCCCTTGGTGCCCTCGGCGAAGCTTTCGGCGAGCGCCGCGCCGCTCGCCAGCAGCGCGGTGGCCTCGATCATGCGGCGCATGTCGCGCATCGTCATCGGGCGGACCCAGGCAGCGTTCGCGCAGGCGCCGCCGCGCGCCGACGGCGCTGTCGTCGCCAGATAATGATTATAACCGCCCATGAAACCGCGCAGCAGGTCGGCGGCGCGCGGCGAAAGCGCGCGGTGCGCACGCGCGAGCGCGGCATCGTCCATGGCGATGCGGTGGAAGATGTCGCTCGTCAGATTGGCGACCGTCTCGACGCCGACAAGCGCCTTGCCCTCCGCTCCGAAATATCGCGAACGCTCACCATTGACGGTGACGATCTGCTCGGCCAGCGCGCAGACATTGTCCGACGCATAGGCATAGGCAAGACCGAAGCCGAGATCGCGATAATTGCCGGCCGTGACATGCGCGATGCCGTGCGACGTTCGAACGATCTCCACGTCCCGAGGGGCAGCCAGCGCCGTTTCGCCGCACAGCAGCGCAGCGACGGCCGCCAGGCACCGCAAATTCGACGCCATTTCGCTACCCCTTGATCGATCCTATGGTCCGCCGGAGCATAGGCCCCGGCGGAAGCGATTTCACAGCGAGAATGCGACGCTCGCGCGGTAGATGCGCGGGCTTGCCGGCCAGACCTCATAGAGGCTGTACGCGACCGAATAGATCTTCTCGTTCAGCAGATTGTCGATGTTGACGCGCAGCGCGATCGCATCGTTGATCTTGTATCCCAGCATCGCATCGACCCGCCAATAGCTGGGCAGGGTGAAGGTCTCGTCGATATCGCCCTGCCGCTTGCCGACGAAATTGACGGTGCCGCCGATCCGGAAGCCGGCCAGCGCACCATCGGTCACGTCATAGCTGCTGTTGAGCACGAACGTGTTCTTGGCGACACCGCGCAGGCGGAAACCGGTGCGGTCGACTTCGCCGGGCGCCTTCGTATCGTTCGTGGTCTTCGCGTCGGTATAGGCATAGCCGGCATAGATCGACCAGTTGGGCAGCAACTTGCCCTCGATCGACAGCTCGACACCCTTGGCGACCTGCTCGCCGATGGTGAGGAAGAAAGCCGGATTGTCGCGATCGGAAACCGCGACATTGCCGCGCGTCAGGTGGAAGGCCGCGGCGGTTGCGGTCAGTCGCCCGTCCATCAGGCTCGCCTTGACGCCCGCTTCATATTGCGTGCCGGTTTCGGGCGCGAGCGGCGTGCCGTCGACATTGTTCAGGAAGACCGGGACGAACGATGTCGATCGGCTGGCGAACAGCGAAAGATTGGGCACGGGATTGTACAGTATGCCGATCTGGCTGGTCCAGGAATCGGTCTTCACGTCGGTGACCGTCGCCACCCCGCCATTGCGCGCAAAACGCTGACGCTGATCGACCTTGGAATAGCGCAGGCCGCCGATGATATGCAGCGAATCGGTGATCCCGACCCTTTCCTGCAAGAACAGCCCGAGACGATCGACATCCCTGCTCGTCACGTTGGTGTAGAGCGGCACCTGCACGGCCGGTGCGACATCATAGCTATAGACGGGATTGTAGAGATCGAGGCTCGACACCAGGCCGACCTTGTCGACGCTCGACGACTTGTCGAAGCCATATTCGGCGCCGATCGTCAGTTGATGCTTGATCGATCCGGTATCGAAATTGAAGCTCAGATCGCCATGAAAATCATAGGTTTCCGCCGAGGATTCGGTATCGAGCAAGGCGCGGGTCAGCACGGAATCGACCGCGTCATTCTCCCAGCCGAGCACGCCGAATATCTCCTGATAATCCTCGGCGCGATCCGACCAGGATGCGCCCAGGCGCAAAGCGATGTCGGCAGTCAGATTGCGTTCCAGACGGGCGTTGATCTCCCTGCTGCGGCGCATCGTGCCGTCAAAGCTTGGATCGGCGATATGGCGGTTGCGCGGCAGCGGACCGTTCGGATTGGGCAGCACGGTGCCTTCCGCCGGCACGCCGTTGAAGAATGCGCTCCACTTGTCGCGCGAATACAGCCCGTCGATGATGATCTTGGTGTCGTCATCGGGCCGGAAGGCGATCGACGGCGCGAAGAAGCGGTGATCCTTGTTCCAGAAATCGATGAAGGAATCGGCGTTCTCGTACGCACCGATCAGGCGTGCGGCGAGCGAACCATCGTCGGTCAGCGGCACCGAAAGATCCGCCGTACCGCGATAGAAGTTGAAACGACCCACTTCGCCGGTCGCCTGCAGCGCGAAGTCGCGCAGCGGCTCCTTGGTAACGACGTTGACCACGGCGCCGGGCTGCAACTGGCCGTAAAGCACCGATGCCGGGCCCTTCAGGATCTCGACGCGCTCCACATTCACCGCGTCGCGCGCATGGTTCA
>JASBTC010000064.1 GCA_030148625.1 Sphingobium sp.
GGCGGCCATTGCCGGTCGGCGCGACGCCCATCAGCCGGGCATTGAGCCGATCGTGGATATAGCCTTTGAGGATGCCGTCCTCGATCAGCACATTCTCCTGCGTCGGTGTGCCTTCGTCATCGATCGACAGTGAACCGCGGCGCTCGCCGATCGAGCCGTCGTCGATCACCGTCACACCCGGCGCACCGACGCGTTCGCCGATCCGCCCGGAAAAGGCACTGGTGCCCTTGCGGTTGAAATCACCTTCGAGGCCGTGGCCGATCGCTTCGTGGAGCAGCACGCCGGGCCAGCCGGGGCCGAGCAGCACCTGCATCTCGCCCGCCGGCGCCGGCACGGAGTCGAGATTGACCAGCGCCTGTTTGAGCGCTTCGTCGATCGCGCGATCGATCAGTGCGGGATCGAGCAGCCGATCGTAGAGATAGCGGCCGCCAACGCCGAAGCTGCCGGTTTCGCGGCGGCCGTTCAATTCCGCGACGATGCTGACGTTCAGTCGCACCAGCGGCCGGACGTCCATCGCGGTGAAGCCGTCGGGGCGGACGATATCGACCACCGACCAGGAACCCGAAAGCGACACCGAAACCTGGGCGACGCGCGGATCGCGCGCGCGGGCCATCGCGTCGACCGATTCGCACAGGGCGACCTTGTCGGCGAACGACACCAGGCCCAGCGGATTGTCGGATGTATAGAGATGGCGATTGTTGCCGCGCGGGGGTGGGGCGGGTGCGCCCTTTGCCGGATCGAGCAATGTCATCGTCTCGGCCGCGCGCCGGATCGCCGCTTCGCTCAACTCATTGGCATGGGCGAACGCAGTGGTCTCACCGCTGACGCCGCGCAGGCCGAAGCCCGATTCGGTCGAATAATCGGCGGTCTTCAAACGCCCGTCATCGAAGCCGAAGGCTTCGGTCGCGCTATATTGCAGGAAGAGCTCGCCATCGTCGCAACGCGACAATGCGTCGGCGGTCAGGCGCTTGGCCGAATCGGGATCGAGCCCGTCGGGCCGGTAGAGATAGGAGCGAGGATCGATGGTCATGCCACCGATATAGGCATGTCCCGGGCGCAGTCGAGATGTATCAGGCCGCCTGCGACGCCTCTTCGCCGTCCTTGTCGGCCGGACCGCCGATAAGCACGAAACGCCGGTCGCAATAGCCGCACTCGACGAAACCGGTCTCGTCGATCTCCAGCCAGACGCGCGGATGGCCGAGCGCGGCGCCGCCGGGGATGTCACTGGCGCCGTCACAGGCGACGCGGCTGGTCTTCACGCGGAGGGTTTCGGGTGCGGAGCTCATGCATGCGCGCTTAGCAAGGCGCGCGCGGGCTTGCCAGTCCGATTTGGTATTAGAAGAGTGCCGGGGCGCCGACGAGCGCGAGGAGCATCGCCGATCGCAACGCCAGACCGGCCAGGTCCTCGATCCAATGGGGCTTCCGCATCGTCATGGGCGCATCATCGCGTATGCGGGTTAAGGAAGGCTTGCGTGCCGCGCTGCTTGGCGTATGCGCATGACGCATGGTTCAGGCAGCGATCGAGATCGAAGGGCTGGAAAAAGTCTATGCGGGCGGCAAGCGCGCGCTGGACGGGGTCAGCTTCGACGTACCGCGTGGGCAGATCTTCGGTCTGCTCGGTCCCAATGGCGCGGGCAAGTCCACGCTGATCAACATCCTGGCAGGTCTGGTCAACAAGACCGCCGGGCGTGCCTCGATCTGGGGGTTCGACATCGACCGGAATCCGCGCAACGCGAAATTCTCGATCGGCATCGTCAACCAGGAGATATTGTTCGATCCCTTCTTCACGCCGCGCGAGGCGCTGGAGATCCAGGCCGGGCTCTATGGCGTGCCCAAGGCCGAGCGGCGGACGATGGAATTGCTGCGCGCCGTCCGCCTGGACGACAAGGCGGAAGCCTATGCGCGCACGCTTTCGGGGGGCATGAAGCGCCGGCTGATGGTGGCCAAGGCGCTGGTCCACGCCCCGCCCGTGCTGGTGCTCGACGAACCGACCGCCGGCGTCGATATCGAGCTGCGCCAGCAGCTCTGGGCCTATGTCCGCGAATTGAATGCTCAGGGCGTGACGGTGGTGCTGACCACCCACTATCTCGAAGAAGCCGAGGAGCTTTGCGACCGGATCGCGATCATCAACCATGGCCGGCTGATCGCCAACGAACCGACGCGGACTTTGGTCGGCATGGCGCAGGAGAAGCTGGTCGAGGTGACTGTCGACCGCGATATCATGGCGGCGCCGGACAATGCCTGTTTCCAGAAGATCGAGCTGAAGGGCGAACGCGTGCTCGCGATCACCTATAGCAAGGACAAGGTGAATGCGGGCGAAGTGCTCGCGGCGGTGCAGAAGGACGGATACGGCATCATCGACGTGGTGACGCGTGAGGCGGACCTCGAAGATGTGTTTCTGAACCTTACGCGGGCAAGCAATGCATAGATAAGCCCCTCCCCTTCAGGGGAGGGGTTGGGGTGGGGCACGATGCCGAGATTGAACCCGAAGCTTGCGGAATATGCGCGAAGAATGCGGCGCGAACCAACGGAGTTCGAGAAGCGCCTGTGGCGTCACTTGTCCAACTCTCAACTTGGCGGCTGGAAGTTTCGGCGGCAGACCCTGCTCGGTGGCCGCATCGTTGATTTCTTTTGCCCGGCTATTGGTTTGGCGATCGAGGTTGATGGCGATACGCACAATCGAGAACGAGATTTGGAGAAGGATCTGGCAGTCGAGCCGTACGGATTATGCGCCCTGCGTTTCACCAATGCCGATGTCTTGAACAATATGGAGGGTGTTCTGGAAGCCATTTTGTCGAAAGCGCAGACCTTGCCACCGCGCACTTCATGGCGACTGCCCCACCCCAACCCCTCCCCTGAAGGGGAGGGGCTTTAAGATGCATAATTACGACGTTCTCGTGATCGGTTCGGGCGCTGCGGGGCTGACCGCGGCGCTTAACCTGGCGCAGCGCTTCAAGGTCGCAGTGATCGCCAAGGGCGCATTGTCCGACGGATCGACCGCCTGGGCACAGGGCGGCATCGCCGCGGTGCTCGAACCCGGCGATACGTTCGAAAGCCATATCGAGGACACGATGGTCGCGGGGGCGGGGCTCAACAACCGCGCCACCGTCGAATTCGTCGTCGAGAATGCGCCGGCCGCGATCGAGCGGCTGGCGGCGATCGGTGTTCCCTTCAACACCGAGGCGGGCGCGCTCCATCTGACGCGCGAGGGCGGGCACAGCCATCGCCGCATCGTCCATGTCGACGATGCCACCGGCCTAGCGGTCCAGCAGGCGCTTGAAAAAGCGGCCGAGGCCAATCCCAACATCACGCTCATTCCCGACATGGCGGCGATCGACCTTGTCACCGGCCGGCATGGCGAACGCTATTCGGGCGACGGCCATGTCTGGGGGCTCTACGCGGTCAACCGGCGGACCGGCCATGTCGAGTTGTTCACCGCGCGCGCGACCGTTCTGGCGAGCGGCGGGGCGGGGCGGACCTATCTTTATTCCACCGCCCCGCGCGGCGCGACCGGCGACGGCATCGCGATGGCGTGGCGCG
>JASBTC010000095.1 GCA_030148625.1 Sphingobium sp.
GCCGCCCGATTTATAACCGCGCGAATAGGAGAAATAGATGAGATTGTCGTCGGTGATCTTGTAGTCGAGCACCGCCCGCCCGGTCAGCCGGCCGAATGTGACGCTGTCCTGGGCGAAGCTCTGAATGCCCGGCGTATTCGCGTCATAGTCGAGCGCGGCATAGTTGAGCGCGTCGGTCAGATTGTCCGAACCAAAGGGCACGGCGGCGAACTGCGCGTTCGAGTCCTGCAGGAAGGTGGTGCGCGCGCGGGCATATTTCTGGTCGTGATTATAGCGAACGCCGACCGTCAGCTTGAGCTTGTCGGTGAAATCGAAATAACCCTCTGCGAAGATGCCATATGATTTGAGACGGGTTTCTGCGGTGTCGCTGCGATAGAATGGCGTGCCGAAATAGGCGGCCCCGCCGGTGTTCGCCGCGCCGAGAATGCCCGCGGCATAGTCGAGGCCGAACGCGGTCACATAATAACCGTTATCGGTGGTCTTGCTGTCGACATAGATGCCGCCGAGCAGGAAGTTGAACATGCCGTCGAACTTGCTGTCGATATGCGCTTCGACCGAGAATTGCCGATTGGTGAGGATCGAACGATCGAAGTCGAGGCTGGTCGGATGGCAGCCGGCCGAATTGCCGCCATAGACGCTGACGCCGTTCGGATCGGCTGCGGACTGGCACACGCCGCCCGCCGGGCCGTTGGGAATGAGCGCGCGACGGACGGGGTCGAGGAACGCGAATGGCGATCCGATGCCGGTGCGTCCCAGGGCATTGAGCTGGGCAAGGCCGGGATTGGTGGTCAGCGAATTCTCGATCGCGAGGTTGTAGTCGCTGGTCGAATCCACCCGGTTGTGGGTGTATCCGCCGGTCATCGTCAGGCTCAATTGCTCGCCCAGCGCCTGCTGAAGCCGCCCCATGATGTGATATTCTTCGGCGAAATAGGTCGGCTCATAGTCGATGTTGACCGTGCGCCGGTCGGGCAGGTTGACGGCGTTCGAGAAAGGGTCGGTGCCATAGATGCTGCCAAGCCCGAAGCGGGCGAGCGCGCCGCCCGAAGCGGCCGATGCCACGCCGAGAAACTCGTTCGAGCTCAGCAGCGCGGAGAGCGTCGCATTGCCGTTGGCGGTCTCATTGGCCAGCTTGTCGGGCAGGCAGCCCAGAACGCCTGTGGGATCGCGGTGGCAGAGCTGCTTCTGGATACGCGAGCGATTGTCCTTTTCGTGGAAATAATAACCGATCAGGTCGAGCGTCGTGTTCGACGAGGGTTCCCATCGGATCGTTCCGCGCAGCGCGTAGAGGTCGCGTCCGTCGATGTTGTTCCCGGTGGCGATATTCTTCGTATAGCCGTCCCGGTTGACGTAATAACCGGCCAGGCGCACGCCGAGCGTCTCGCTGATCGGCACATTGACCATGCCGTTGACCTTGTAGCTCTCGTAATTGCCGTATTCGAAGCTGCCCGACGCGCCGAAGGCAGTCAGATCGGGCTTGGCAGTGATAAAATTGACCACGCCCGAGGTCGCATTGCGGCCGAACAGCGTGCCTTGCGGTCCACGCAGCACTTCGACGCGTTCGAGATCGAAATATTCGGTCTCGAACAGGCGCGTCGAAAGGAGCGGCATGTCGTTGACATGGATGCCGGTCGCCGAATCGCAGCTCGCGCCGACGCAGAGATCGCCGATGCCGCGGATGGTGAAGCTCGATGCGGTGCAATTGGTCATGGTGAAGGTGACGTTGGGCAGGGTGAGCTGAAGGTCAGACGCATTGTCGATCTGCTGTTTCTCGAGCGCCTCCCCCGTGAAGGCGGAGACGGCGATCGGCACATCCTGCAACCGTTCGCTCTGGCGCTGTGCCGTCACGACGATATCGGGAATGCCCTCTTCGATGGTTTCGTCGGCCGGCGGTGCGGTGACTTGGGCTGTAGCGGGCGTAGCGAACACCAGTGCGATGGCCGATGCAGCAAGCAGATCGAGCTTCTTCATGTTGATATCCCCTCTTCCGATGACCCGTTTAAGGCCTGCCCCGCTATGTTCCGGGATCTGAGGGAAATGGTGCGCGCAACTTATTTTCGCGTCAACCAGTGATTTAGTGTCGAATCCTGCGACCTTGCGACACCTTCATTCGTCGTGTGAATATTGTATCTTGCCGGCTTGCCGTAACGGCAAGGCAGCCACAGCGGTGAAGCACTTGCACGCGGCGGTGGAATCTCTAATCCCGCGCTGGCACGCGATACGCGGAAAAAGAGGAGCTGCATGTGACGGACTCGGCCTCACCTGAGGATGGCGACATCGTTTCTTCGCCGCCCAAGATACCGGTGCCCGAGCATATCCAGGATGCCGTCCGCACGCTGATTCGCTGGGCGGGCGACGATCCGGAGCGCGAAGGGTTGATCGACACGCCGCAGCGCGTCGCGCGCGCCTGGCGGGAATATTGCCAGGGCTATGGCGAGGATCCGTCACATCATCTGTCACGCACCTTCGAAGAGGTCGGCGGCTATGACGAAGTGGTGCTGCTGAAGGACATCCCGTTCCAGTCGCATTGCGAACATCATATGGCGCCGATCATCGGTAAGGCCTCGATCGCCTATCTTCCCAATGATCGTGTGGTCGGCATCTCGAAGCTGGCGCGCGTGCTTCACGGTTTCGCCCGGCGGCTTCAGGTGCAGGAACGGCTGACCGCCGAAGTGGCCGACTGCATCTGGGAGCATCTCCATCCACAGGGGGTCGCGGTGGTGATTGAAGCCAGCCATGCCTGCATGACCGCGCGCGGCGTCCGTACGCCAGGGGTTGGGATGACGACCAGCCGCGTGATGGGCTGCTTCCGCGACGATGAACGCAGCCGCAAGGAAGTGCTCAGCCTGATGGGCTATTAGGGTGTGACCGTGTTCCGCTGCCGTCGGTGAAAGATCATTGTCATTCCAGCGGGGGCGCAGAGCGCCTCTAAAAGCCGGCCGTGCCGGTGAACAGCGTCTCGGTATTGCCCGCGATCCAGATCGCATCGGCATCGTCCCGCTCGACGAAGATCCGTCCGCTGCGGCCGATCGCCGTGCCTTGTGCCGCACGATAGCGTGCGCCAGCGCGGCCCGAGCCGATCAGCCATTGCGCGAGCGACGCGTTCAGGCTGCCGGTGATCGGATCCTCGACAAGCCCGCCATGCTGATCGCTGAAGATCGCGCGGACTTCCCAGCCGAGCGCACTGCCGGCGGGGTAGGGGCCGACCACGCCGATATCGGCGCGCTCGGGCCAGGCGCGCTGCGGGCGCAGCGCCAGCACTTCATCGGCGGATCCGAGCATGATGCCGAGCCAGCCGGGGCCATTGTCCACCCATTGGGCATCGATCACGGCCGCACGGTCGATCCCCAATATCGCGGCGGCGCGTTCGATATCGGCTTCGCTTGCCGGGCCGGACCGGATCAGTGGCGGCGCGGCGAATGCCAGCCCGTGTTCGGTGCGACGGATCGGGATCAATCCCGCCTCGCATTGCTGGACGATCATGTCGCCCCTGGCAGTGCCGCCGGCCTGAAGCCAGGCATGGCAGGTCCCGAGCGTCGGGTGCCCGGCAAATGCCAGCTCGCGGTCGAGCGTGAAGATCCGCACGCGATAGTCCGCGTCCGGCGATGACGGCGGCAACAGGAACGTCGTTTCCGACAGGTTCAGCCAGCGCGTGATCTGTTGCATCTCTTCGGTCGAAAGCCCGTCTCCGGACGCGATCACCGCCACCGGATTGCCCTTGAAGCGCTCTGCGCCGAACACGTCGACGAGCTGGAAGGATCTGGTCATGATCATGTGTTCCTTGTCTGTGTCTGTGCTCAGGTCAGGCGCGGCCGCAGGGTCGGTGCGGGGCGATGGTCCATCATCGTGAGGAAGAACTGCACCAGCGAACCGATGCTGAGCGTGAAGAGTACGGTGCCCAGCCCGACGGTGCCGCCGAACAGCCAGCCGCCGGCAAGGACGAGCAGCTCGATCGTGGTGCGGACGAGCCGGATGGACAGGCCGGTGCGCGCGACCAGGCCGGTCATCAGCCCGTCGCGCGGTCCGGGGCCGAAGCCCGCGCCGATATAGGCGGCGCTGGCAAGGCCGCACAGGACGATGCCGGCCGCCAGCATCGCGATGCGCGCCGGCAGCGCGGCGGGCGAAACGATCAGCGCGAGCGCCGCATCGCTGGCGATGCCGATCAGCAGCATGTTGCTGATCGTGCCCAGGCCTGGTCGCTGCCGCATCGGCAGCCAGAGCAGCATGACGATCGCCCCGACGATCAGGACGACGGTGCCGAAGCTCAGGCCGGTGTGCTTCGCCACGCCCTGATGGAGGACGCTCCACGGATCGAGGCCGAGATTGGACCGCAGCATCAGCGCGGATGCCAGGCCGTAAAGCATCAGGCCGACATAAAGCTGGATCAGGCGTCGAGTCATCATGCCATTGCGTCTGCGCTCGATTGGCCTTGTTTTGAATATCCACTTTCCGCATAATGGCCTGATGATACGCAGCATCGGTACGGCATCCTTGGTCCGCCAGCTCGGGCTCTGGCGCGGACAGGGCGGGGGCGCAGCCTATCGCCAGCTGGCCGACGGTGTGCGGCTGCTCATCCTTGACGGGCGATTGCCGGTCGGGGTCAGGATACCGGGTGAGCGCGATCTCGCCGCCGCGCTCGATGTCAGCCGCACGACGGTGACCGCCGCTTTCGGGCAGTTGCGCGACGAGGGATATCTCGACAGCCGGCAGGGATCGGGCAGCCATACCAGCCTTCCCGATCGTCGCGCGATCCGGCCCGAGGCCGAAGCGGGAGATGTCGAGGCCGGGATCGTCGATCTCGCGGTCGCGGCATTGCCGGCGACCGATACCGTCCATCACGCCTATCGCATCGCGCTGGAGAGGCTGCCGCGTCATCTGCCCGGCCATGGCTATGAGCGGGTCGGGCTGAAGGAATTGCGCGTGGTGATCGCCGATCGCTACACGCGCCGCGGCTGCCCGACATCGCCCGACCAGATCCTGGTGACGCACGGTGCGCTCCATGGCTTCGGGCTGCTGCTCCGGCTGCTTGCGGGGCCTGGCGATCGCATCGTCGTCGATCATCCGACCTATCCCCATGCCATTGATGCGATCCAGCAGGCATCGTGTCGCGCGGTCCCCGTCGGTCTGCCCGAACGTGGCTGGGACGCTGATGCGATCGAGGCGGCGTTTCGCCAGACCGGCCCGCGTCTTGCCTATCTGCTCGCCGATTTCCACAATCCGACCGGGCGCTGCATGGATGCGGAAACGCGCGCCAGGATTGCCGATATGGCGGCCCGGACCCAGACGGTGCTGGTTGTCGATGAGACGATGGTCGATCTGTGGCTCGACGGGCCGCCGCCGGCACCGATGGCGGCGCATGACCGGGCCGGGTGCGTGGTGACGCTTGGATCGACTGGCAAAAGCTTCTGGGGCGGCCTCAGGATTGGCTGGGTGCGTGCCGAGCCACGGATGATCGAAGGGTTGGCGCGGGTGCGCGCCGCTCAGGATCTGGGCACGCCGGTGCTCGAACAGCTTGCCGCCGCCGTGCTGCTTGCCGATGATGGCGGCGATCTCGATGCGCGGCGGGCCAGGGTGCGAGAGCAGAGGGCGCGGCTGATATCGTTGGTCGGGGACTATCTGCCCGATTGGACAGTCAAGGCGCCGCCCGGCGGGTTGTCGCTCTGGGCCGAACTGCCGGTACCCGGAAGCACTGCGCTTGCCGCGACGTCTGAGATTTACGGCGTGCGGATCGGTGCGGGGCCGCGTTTCGGCGTCGACGGATCGTTCGAACGCTTCGTCCGCCTGCCCTTTGCCTTGCCGGAGGATATGCTCGAATCCGGGATCGAACGGCTGACCCGCGCCTGGGCTTCGCTGAGGCCGGCATCGCGCGCGATTCGGCGGGATGGCGCCGTCCAGAGCTTCGCGCAGGTCTACTGAGCCGAAGCGCTCATGGCTCTGAAATAGAATGGCCCTGAAATAGAAAAGCCGCCCGGTCGCGAAACCGGGCGGCTTTCTATTGGTCGAAACCGATGGATCAGGCCTCGGCCTGCTCCTCGTCGGCCGGAGCCGATGCGATCTCGCCCGGCTCGGCGTTCGGATCGAACTCTTCGGTGAAACCCGATTCGTCCTTTTCGAACATCGCGGTCATGACGTCGACGCCCTGAGCCTGAAGCTCGGCCTCTTCAGGCGAGCGGGCGACATTGACCTTGATGGTCACGGCCACTTCGGGGTGGAGCGCAATCTTCACGGTCTCGACGCCGATCGCCTTGATCGGCTTGTCGAGGACGACCATCGCCTTGGTCAGCTTGGCACCGTCGGCTCCAAGAGCCTCGATGATGTCGCGGACCGAAACCGAACCGTAAAGCTGGCCGGTGTTCGATGCCTGACGGATGAGCGTGACGCTCTTGCCGTCGATATCCTTCGAAGACGTCTGGGCTTCGGTCCGCCGCGTGGCGTTGTCGGCCTCGATGCGTTCGCGATTGGCCTCGAAGACCTTGCGGTTCGCTTCGTTGGCGCGCAGTGCCTTCTTGCGAGGGAGGAGGAAATTGCGTGCGAAACCGTCCTTGAC
>JASBTC010000110.1 GCA_030148625.1 Sphingobium sp.
GCGGGCACGCAGCAGGTCATTGCGCGTGACCCACATATGCTTGCCCTTGACGCCGACATCGAGCTGGAACTGATGATCGCCCGCCGCTTCGGTGGAAAAGGCGATCTGGCGCTCGGAACGCATCACGAGGTTCTTGAGGAAGGGCGTCATCACCGCCGACGAATAGAAACCGGTCGGCGAGAAACGGTGAAGCAGCACATCGCCCGGATCCAGCGTGATCAGCTTGGATTTCCACGCTTCGGGAATCGGGCTCTCGCGCGTGAGCAACGGCCGCGTGCCGAACTGGAAGGCGATCGAGCCGAGTTCGGGATTGTCGATCCAATCGTTCCAGTCGCGCAGGTGCCAGACGCCGCCGGCCATCACGATCGGCACATCGTCGGAGATGCCGCCTTCGCGCATCGTGTCGCGCAGCGCCTTGACGCGCGGATAGGGATCCTCGGGCTTCAGCGGATCCTCGGCATTGGACAGGCCGTTATGCCCGCCGGCCAGCCAGGGATCTTCATAGACCACCGCCGAAAGCCATTCCGCCGCCTTATGATAGGCACGCTTCCACAGGGCGCGGAAGGCGCGGCCCGAACTCACGATCGGCAGATAGCTGGTCTCATAGGACGCGGCGATCTCGGACAGCTTGTAGGGCATGCCGGCACCACAGGTGACGCCGGACACCATGCCGCGCGTCCGTTCGAGCACGCCGTGCAGGATGCGCTGGGCGCCGCCCATTTCCCACAGCACGTTGATGTTGATCGCGCCCTTGCCCGACGACAGTTCGAAGGCGCGCTTCACCTGTTCGACGGCGCCCTCGATCGCATATTCGATCAATTCCTCATGGCGCTCGCGCCGCGTGCGGCTGCGATAGACCTGCGGCACGATCTTGCCCGTCGGATCATAGCTGTCCGCGTTGACCGCCGAGATGGTGCCGATACCGCCGGCCGCGGCCCAGGCGCCGGAGCTCATATGGTTGCTCGCCGAAATGCCCTTTCCGCCCTCGATGATCGGCCAGACCTCGCGCCCGCGGTAGCTGATGGGCTTCAGACCCTTGAACAACACGTCACTCCCTTGATTTGTCCCAGATATAGGCGAAACAGGCGCAAAATGCGCGGTAAAAAACGGATTAACCGGTCAATGCGCCGGACCGACCGACTGCGCCGCCGTAAAGCGATGCATAGCGCGCGATCATGCGTTCCTCGTCAAATTCCCCCACCGCGCGCGCGCGATTGGCGGCCCCTACGCATTTCCTGAGGCTTTCGTCCAGCACCAAACTGCGCAGCGCCGCTTCGAACGGCGCCCCGGCAAGCATATTCCGGTTCTCGTCGGCAACCATCGCGAACACGTCGCCGACATCGGGGGATGCCACCGGTAACCCCGCCGCCATCGCCTCGACGACGGAAATCGGGAATTGCTCGCTCTTCGACGACAGCGCGAAGATATCGAACAAGCCGACATAGCGCCAAGGCCGATCGAGAAAGCCCGGCAGATGGACACGCCCCGCGATGCCCGCCGCCTGGGCAGCCGACAGGATGGCCGCGCGCTCCGGCCCCTCGCCCGCGATCACCAGGCGCGCATTTTCCGGCAGCGCGGCGACCGCCTTGACCAGGCGCGGCAGATCCTTGACCGCGCGCAGGCCCGCCACCGATCCGATCACGACCTCGCCGCGGCGACGGACGAAACCCGGAATGGCGCGCGCGTCGCGCTGTCCGGCATAGCGCCGCACGTCGATGCCGTTGGCGATGCGCACGACGCGCCATTCGGGCTGCTTCCACGTCTTCAACGCGATCCGCTCGAGCGTCGCCGAAGGCACCACCAGCGCCTGCGCCGCGGGCAGCGCGATCCGGCGGAAGATCGTCCGCTCGGTCTTCAGCCGCACCGCTTCATCCTCGTTGAAGCCGTCCTCATGATGGATCAGCGGCGGCAATCCCTGTCCGAACAGCCGGCGCGCCATCACCCCGTCCATCGCGCCCCAATTATAACTCAGAACGAGATCGAAGCGGCGCATATAGCGCGCCAGCGCCTGATAACGCGCCACCGAGGGACGCCCGGTCAGCGATGGCGCATCCTGCGGAAAATCGACGCGGATGCCCGGGTCGATCGCGGCGCGGGCGCCCAGCGCATTCGGTACGCCGCTCAGGATCGTGTGCCGCGCCCGCGCGCCGAACGCATTCATCAGGCGCACCGCGCGCGCTTCCTTCCCACCCAGGTCGAAACTCGAATGGAGATGGAGAATGTTGAGCGCGACCGCCCTCACCCGGAAATCCCGGCAAGGAAACGGTCGATCGCGCGCGCCGCCACGGGCTCCTCCAGCGTCGGCGTGTGTCCGACACCGGGCACGACGACGCTCTTGGCGTTGCCCAGTCTTTTCTTCATCTGCGCCAGCGTGCCGACGCCGAGCACGTCGGACCGCTCGCCGCGTACGATCAGGACGGGCACGTCGCTCATCGCGTCGAGCGCTGGCCAGAGATCGACGCCCGCCTCACCCCCTGGCGCACGGAACGGCTCCGCGATCTTCGCGTCATAATCGGGAACGATCCGGCCCTGCGCATTGAGACGGTAGACCTGCTTGGCCATGCGCAACCATTGTTCCAGCGTATAGTCGGGATAGACTTCGCGGTTGAGCTCGGCGACCGCGCGCGCAGCATGGACCCAGGTCGGCCAGGCGGCGCTGCGCCCGACATAGGTGCGGATCCGGTCCAGCCCGGCCTGTTCGATCACGGGGCCGACATCGTTGAGCAATACCCCGGCCAGCCGCTCGCGGCCGGTCGCGGCGATCAGCATCGAGACGATCCCGCCAAGCGACGTGCCGAACAGGATCAGGCGATCGAGACTCAGTTCGCCGATCAGACGGTCGAGATCCTGGGCATAGGTGAGCGGCACATAGCTCATCGGGTCCTTGGCATAGGCGCTCTCGCCACGCCCGCGCAGTTCGACGCAGATGACCCTGTGCCGTCCCGCCAGCCGCCCGGCCACGCCCTCGAAATCGCGCGCGTTGCGCGTGAGCCCGGGAATACACAGGATCGGCGGCCGCTCGTCCGACCCCGCATAGTCGCGATAATGCAGGCGCAGATTGTCGTTCGACCACCAATATCCGTCACTATACGCGGCCATGGTTGCGCCCTTGCTGTCTTCGCCCCCATATCGCGATATGAACAGTTCCCGGCAAGCAACTCCTTACACACCCGAGCCCGCGATCCTCGCGCTCGCCGATATGCTGGGCGATCCCGTCGCCGCGGCGGACTTTCCCAGGACCATCCTGCGGTTCCGCAACGACCGTGCCGCGGCCGGCATCGGGCTCGATCATCTCGACGACGATGCGTGGATCGCGCATTTCGGGCGCTTCGTGCCTTTGCCGGGCAATCTGCCCGAGCCTCTGGCGCTGCGCTATCACGGGCATCAATTCCGCATGTACAATCCCGATCTCGGCGACGGGCGCGGTTTCCTGTTCGCGCAGATGCGTGGCGCCGACGGTCGATTGATGGATCTGGGCACCAAGGGTTCGGGCCGGACACCGTGGAGCCGCTTCGGTGACGGGCGCCTGACATTGAAGGGCGGCGTGCGCGAGATCCTGGCCACCGAGATGCTCGAGGCGCTGGGCGTCGACACGTCGAAGACCTTCTCGCTGATCGAGACCGGCGAAGCGCTCCAGCGCGGCGACGAGCCCTCCCCCACCCGGTCCGCCGTGATGGTGCGGCTCAGCCATGGCCATATCCGCATCGGCAGCTTCCAGCGGCTCGCGCATCTCGGCGATGCGGACAGCATGCGCCGATTGATCGACTATACGCTCGGCACCTATTTCGGCGACGTGCCCGGAGAGGACGGCGCCGTGCGCCTGCTGGCGCATGTCGTGCGCCGCGTGGCGCCGCTCGCGCCCAGCTATCTCGCCGCCGGATTTGTCCATGGCGTGCTCAACACCGACAATATCAACGTCACCGGCGAGAGTTTCGATTACGGCCCGTGGCGTTTCACCCCCTTTTACGATCCCGCTTTCACCGCGGCCTATTTCGACCAGCAGGGGCTTTACGCCTTTGGCCGCCAGGCCGAGGCGATCCATTGGGACGTGATCCAGCTCGCCGTGGCGCTCCGCCTGGTCGCCGATGCCGAGGCCTTGGTGGCTGCGATCGAACCCTATGCCGCTTGCTACGAAGCCGCGCTGATCCGCCACCTGCTGTGGCGGCTCGGCGTGACGCCGCGCGGAGAGGTCGAGGACAAGGCGCTGATCGGCGCGATGGAACAGGCGCTGATGGCGCAAACGGTCGAGATCGACCGCTTATTCTTCGACTGGGCGGGCGGCGACCGCCGCGCGCCCTCCCCGGCCGATCCCGACTATGCCGATCCGGTCTTCGACGATTTCCGCTCGGCGGTCGCCGCCTATGCGCCGGCACGGACGCTCGACCATCCCTATTGGGCCGATGAGGCACCCTGTTCGATGCATATCGGCGAGGTCGAAGCGATCTGGTCGCGCATCGCCGAGGCCGACGATTGGTCGGGGCTGCACGACAAGGTTGCCGCCGTCCGCCGCATGGGCGCCGCCATGGGGCCGCCACCCGCTTCGGGCGACGCCTTGACCTACCCCGCCTAATGGTGCTGGAGAAGGGATCGACCGGCCAGAGCAATCCAATGAACCCGCAGGAAATCGTTTCGTTCGAACCCGCCACCGGCGCCATCCTGTGGCGCGGACCGGTCGGCGACGTCGATGCCGAAGTCGATATCGCGCGGGGCGCATGGGCCGAATGGGCATCGCGCCCGCTGACCGTGCGGATCGAGACGATGCGTCGTTTCGGCAATGTCGTGCGCGCCCGAACCAGCGATTTCGCCGATCGTATCGCACGCGAAACGGGCAAGCCGCTCTGGGAAGCGCGGACCGAGGTCGAGGCCGTCATCGACAAGGTCGACATCTCGGTCGCCGCGCATAACGAGCGGACCGCGCATCGCCGGCTACTTCGGGCCGTCCGTTTTCGGATCCACGCCGACCAAGCTGTTCCAGGACTTCTTCGCCTTTGAACCGACCCTGACCAACGGCGTCTTCGTCGCAGTCGGCGACATCAACGGCGACGGGTTCGGCGACGTGATCGCGGGCGGCGGCCCCGGCGGCGGTCCCCGCGTCTCCGGCTTCAGCGGGGAGCAACTGATCGCCGGCGTGCGGTCCACCATCGCGAACTTCTTCGCCGGCGACCCGAACAACCGCGGCGGCATCCGCC
>JASBTC010000144.1 GCA_030148625.1 Sphingobium sp.
GCACGCTCACGCGCCGAAGCCTCGGCCTCGCGGCCAACCCCGGCCAGCGTTCCCGCCGCGCCGTTCACGAACTTCACGAAATCGTCGAAAACACGATTCTGCGACTGCATATTATCCTCCAGATCGGAGATTGGCCCTTGCTACAGGTCTATCTGGGCCTTGGGGGTCGCGGGCGCAAGGGTCGCGGCATCGGGATTGAGGCGATCGATCTGGTAATTGAGCGTCGCGGCGAAGCAGAGCCAGGCGAGATAGGGCAGCATCAGCAGCGCAGCGCCGGGCCGGACGCGCCAGAAAGCAACCGTGGTCGCAACCGCCAGCACAAGCATGGCGATGATGACCCAGAAAGCGGTGCCGATCTGGTGTGCGGCGAAGAAGATCGGCGACCAGGAAAGGTTGAGCAGGAATTGGCCGACGAACAGCGCGATGGCGATGCCCCGCCCGGCCGCGCGGCGCGCGTTGAGAATGACCGCGAGGGCAAGCCCCATCATGATGTAGAGCAGGGTCCAGGCAGCGCCGAATGCCCAGCCCGGCGGCATGATATCGGGTTTTGCCAGCGCATCGAACCACGGATTGCCATAGCCCGAATTGGCGATCCGTCCCGACGCGACGCCGAGCAGGACGATGAGCGGGACCGCAATGAGCGCCCATCGCGCAAAGGACCAGCGAAGTTGACCCTTTGACGCGATTTCGCTCATGCGATGCTCCCTATTCCGCCGGCGCGGGCACTGGCGCCGGACCGCCAAGCTCACTGTCGAGCGCGCGCCCGACTGCCTCCGGCGACCCCGTATAGCGCGCCAGGCGGCTGTAGAGAATCGGAATGAGGAACAATGTGATGAAGGTGGCGATCGAGACCCCGAACACGATCACGATGCCGATCGCGATGCGCGATGCGGCGCCCGCCCCGCCCGTCGTCACCAGCGGCACCGCGCCCATCACCGTCGCGATCGAGGTCATCATGATCGGGCGCAGGCGCCGCGCCGCCGCGCGGCGGATCGCCTCGGCGATCCCGACGCCTTCGTCGCGGATCTGGTTGGCGAATTCGACGATCAGAATGCCGTTCTTGGCAGCCAGGCCGACCAGCATGACGATGCCGATCTGACTGTAGAGATTGATGGTCTGGCCGGTCAGCGCCAGCCCGATCACCCCGCCCGCCACCGCGAGCGGCACGGTGGTGATGATGACGATCGGGTGGATGAAGCTTTCGAACTGCGCGGCAAGCACCAGGAAGATGATGAGGATGGTCAGGCCGAAGACGATCCAGATCGAGCTGCCGGTTTCCTTGAACGCCTGACTCTGGCCGCGATAGCCCACGGCCGTCACCTCGGGCGAAGCCGCCGCCTGTTGCTCGAGGAAGGTCAGCGCCTCGCCCAGCGAATAGCCGGGAGCCAGCGAGCCGCTGAGCGTGATCGCGCGCATCTTCTGGAAGCGGCCGAGGTCGCGGGGGCCGGCGGTTTCGCGCGTGGTCACCAGGTTCGACAGCGGCACCAGCGCCCCCGTCCGGCTGCGCACATAGATTTGCGACAGATTCTGGAGGTTCGACCGGTCCTTCGCATCGGCCTGGACGATGACGCGATATTCCTCGCCGCGATCGAGATAGGTCGAGACGCGCCGCGAGCCGAGCAGTGACTGCAATGCCTGGCTGATATCGTCGACCGACACGCCGAGATCGCCGGCGCGCGCGGTGTTCACGTCGATGCGGAGCTGCGGCTTGGTTTCCTTATAATCCGAATCGAGGTTGATGATGCCGGGATTGGAGGCGGCCGCCGCCAGGATGCGATCGCGCGCGAGCACCAGCCCCTCATAGGTAGTGCCGGCGATCACGAAATTGATCGGATTATTGGCGGAACCGCCGCCGCGTCCGCCGATCGGCGCACGCACCGATGCGTTGCCGCGCACCGTCGGCGTATCGCGCAGAATGGCATTGATCTTGTCGACCACGTCCTGCGTCGTCTGCTCGCGTTCTTCCCACGGCTTCAGGAAGATGGTGAAAGCGCCATTGTTGAAATCGTCGGTCGCGCTGAAGCCGCCGGGGGTCCGCGCGATGATGTTGGCAACGGTGCCTTCCTTCACCATCGGCAGCAGCTTGTTCTGCACATCCATGACGTAATGATCCATCGTGTCGAATCCGGTGCCTTCCGGCGCGTTCATCTGGACCTGGGCGACGCCCATATCCTCGGCCGGGATCAGTTCGGATTTCATCAGCGTGAACAGGCCGCCCGCCGCAGCGAGGAACAACAGCACGCCGCCAATCGTGATTGCAGGCTTGGCGATGATCCGGTCGAGCCGGCGGGCATAGGCGGTTTCGAGCCGCTGGAAGCGATCGTCGATCCATTGGGTGAAACGCCCGCGCGCCTGATGCTTGAGCAGTTTCGAGCAGAGCATCGGCGCCAGGCTGAGCGCGAGGAAACCCGAAAAGGCGATCGCCGCGATCATCGCGACCGCAAGCTCGCGGAACAACAGCCCGGTCTGTCCGGCCAGGAACATCACCGGCACGAACACCGCACAGACGACCAAAGTCGTCGAGATCACCGCGAAGCCGACCTGGCGCGTGCCCTTGAACGCGGCGACCAGTGGCGTTTCACCCTCCTCGATGCGGTGATAGACATTTTCGAGCACGACGATCGCGTCGTCGACCACCAGACCGATGGCGAGCACCATCGCGAGCAAGGTCAGCAGGTTGATCGAGAATCCCGCCATCCACAGCACGGTGAAGGCGCTGAGCAGACAGATCGGCACCGTGACCGCCGGGATCAGCGTGGCGCGCACGCTGCCCAGGAACAGGAAGATGACGAGAACGACGAGCACCGCCGCCTCGATCAGCGTTTCCCAGACCCGTGCGATCGCGCGGCTGATGAATTGCGAATCGTCGGAACCGACCATGATCGTCATGCCGTCGGGCAGGCTTGGTCGGATCATATCGGCTTCCGACTTGGCGCGATCGGCGACCTCGAGCGTGTTGGCGCCCGACTGACGCACGATGCCGAGGCCGACCGCCTGACCGCCGTTCCGGCGGAACTGGGAATAGGGATTCTCGGCCCCCTCCTCGACGCGCGCGACATCGCCGAGGCGAACGAGATAGCCATTGGCGCCGCGGCCGACGACGAGCTGCGAGAATTCCGCAGCCGTGGTGAACGGACGCTCGACGCGTAGCGTGACGTTCTGGTCCTTCGATTCCAGGCGGCCCGCAGGCAGCTCGACATTCTGGCGGCGCAGCGCATTTTCGACATCGGCGGGCGTGAGCTGGAAAGCGGCGAGCCGCTCGGGCTTCATCCAGATGCGCATCGACGGCCGGGCCTCGCCCGCCAGGAAGACGCGCGCCACGCCGTCGATCGCGGAGAAGCGGTCGACAAGATTGCGGTCGGCATAGTCGCTGAGCTGGAGCCGGCTCCAGCCCGGCTTGGAAACGACAAGGAACAGGATCGGCTGCGAATCCGAATCCGCCTTGCGGACCTGCGGCGCCAGCGCTTCCTCGGGCAGATCCTGAACCGAGCTCGACACACGATCGCGCACGTCATTGGCCGCGGAATCGATATCGCGACCGGGATTGAATTCGATGGTGATCTCGGACTGGCCGTCGCGCGACCGCGAGCTGATCGCCAGGATCCCCTCGATGCCGGCAAGCTGCGCTTCGAGCACCTGGGTGATGCGCGATTCGACGACGGTGGCGGCGGCACCGGTATAAACGGTCTGGACCGAGACCACCGGCGGATCGGTGTCGGGATATTCGCGCACCGACAGGCTCATGAACGCGACTGCGCCGACGACGCACAGCAATATCGCGATGACGGTGGCGAAGACCGGCCTGCGGACCGACAGATCGGAAAGCTGCATTCGCCCGCGCCCTTAGTCGCCGGAGGCTGCCGGGCGCTCGCCGCGTGCGCCCGCGAGCGCAACCTTCATCCCGTCGGTGAGCTTGACCACGCCTTCGGTGACGATGCGCTGGCCGGGCTTGAGCCCCTGGAGGATTTCGACGGCGCCGTCCTGGCGCGCGCCGATCCTGACCGGGACCCGTTTGACCTTGCTGTCCGCGCCGACAATGAAGACGTAGCTTTTGTCGCCCTCACCGACCACGGCGAGTTCGGGAACCGAAAGCGACGTGCGCGCGGCCGATTCGACGGTCACCGTCATCAGCATGCCGGGCTTGATCGCGCGATCGGGATTGGGCAGCAGCGCCCGTACCGTCACCGCGCGCGTTTCCGCGCTTACGACCGGATCGATACTGGCGATGGTGCCGTGGAACGGCCGGCCGGGATAAGCCGCGGCGACCGCGTCGATCCCCTGCCCCACGGCGAGCGTCGACAGCAATGTCTCCGGCACGGTGAAATCGAGCTTGATGCGCGAAACATCGCTGATCGTCGCGATCTCGGTCCCCGCACTGACCACCGCGCCCGTCGAAATATTGCGCAACGACACCCAGCCGCTGAACGGCGCGCGGATCACGCGATCGCCGATCGAGGCGCGGGCCTCCGCCGCCTGCGCGGTCGCCGACGCGGCCAGCGCGGTCTGCGAGTCCACCGCAGCGCGTGTCGCGAAACCGCGTGCCTTCAACGCGGCGAGCCGATCGAGCTGCTGGCGGGCCTCGGTCGCGCGCGCGCCGGCCTCCTGAAGCTGTGCGGTTTCCTGGCCCTGGGCGAGCACGGCGACGACCTGCCCCTGCGCGACATAGCCGCCATCGCCGAAATTGAGGCGCGTGATGCGCTCGGTCACCGGGGCGGAAAGCACCACTTGCTCATTGGCGAACGCCGTGCCGACCGCATCGATCCGGTCGATGAAGCGCTTGGCCACGGTCGCGTCGGCACGCACCAGCGGCTCGCCGCCATGCCGGGCTTCCTTGCCGCCGCCACAGGCGGACAGGAGGAGCATCACTGGGATAACGGCGGATATGCGCATGCGCGTCGATCGATGTTCCGGAATGATGGGTCTTGCCCCCGATCGACCCAGCTCGAACGGTAGCAGAGCCGGGTATCGCGCGGGCACGCGCTTGGCAATTCCTTAGTCTGTCGCAAATTGTCGCAAAGGGAAAAAATTATCGATCGATGAAACATTTCTGTAGCCATAGCCTTCGCGCAAGGCGCGTGGAGCACTCACCGACATTTCAACGACGCGCGGCAACCAGGAACTCGACATTGCCCTCCGGGCCGGTGATCGGACTTTCGACGACACCCGCGACCGTCCAGCTGCGCCCCTCGAGCCATGCCACCACCTCGGCGCAGACGCGCGCATGGACGGCTGGATCGCGCACCACCCCACCCTTGCCGACCTCTTCGCGGCCCGCCTCGAACTGCGGCTTGATCAGCGCGACCAGCCGCGCATCGGGCGCGGCGAAGGACAGCGGCACGTCGAGCACCTTGACCAGCGAGATGAAACTGGCGTCGCAGACGATCAGATCGATGGGCTCGGGGATATGCGCCGCCGTCAGGATACGGGCACTGGTCTTTTCATGGACGACGACGCGCGGATCCTGGCGGAGTTTCCAGGCGAGCTGGTTGGTGCCGCTGTCGACGGCGTAGACGCGTGCCGCGCCGTTGGCCAGCAGCACGTCGGTGAAACCGCCCGTCGACGAGCCGACGTCGATCGCCACCGCATCCGTTACGTCCCAGCCGAAATGCGCGATCGCATGGGCCAGCTTGATCCCGCCGCGTGACACCCAGGGATGGTCGCGGCCACGCACCTCGATCGGCGCATCCTGCGCCAGCGTCTGCCCCGCCTTGTCGATTTTGCGCTCGCCCGAAAAGACGAGGCCGGCCAGGATCAGCGCCTGCGCGCGCGTCCGGCTCTCGACGAGCCCGCGATCGACGAGCAGCTGATCGGCACGGGATTTAGACATAGAAGGGAGTCATGATCGTGGGGCCTGCGATTAAGCTGCGCCCCCGCAATGGCGGAAAGCTTTGGCCGCGCCAAGGAATAACACTCCCCGGCATCCAGCGGTTCAGCCGCCGTCGTGCTTTTCCAGATAGCTGCGCATCAGCTTGACGGCATGCTCGCTGAGCGAGACCAGCACGCGGCGATGATCGCGCCCGTCGCTGTGGCGGACGAGCAGACCGCGATCGAGCAATTGCTTCACCCAGCGCTGCGCGGTCGAAAGCGGCACGCCGGCGCCAAGGCTGGCATCCGACAGACAGATGGGCTGACGTCGCTCATGCGCGATGAACAGATCCAGGAGAATATCCCAGGCCGGTTCGCCGAATATGTCTGAATCGGGCGCGAACAGCGCCCTCCGGCTACGGCGCGCCTGATAAATCCGCAGCGCGCGCTGAAGCGGTGAAAATGTACGATCCTGTTCCATGGCCCCACATCCCCCCAAAGATAATCCCCGTATCTCGGCGGCTATTCGTGGTTCTTACACGCAATCATGCCAAATATCCACCCATATCGGAAATAATATTCATCCAATATGGTAGTAATTTCCTAACAATATTTGAAAAAAAGCTACGCACCCTGACGATATAATGTCGTCATCCCCGGTCTGTCAAAAGATATACCGTGCATGGAGCACGCTAGGCAAGACAGGTGTCCAAAATACAGAAAACCGAACCACCCATCCCACGCAATGCAACTGGGCTCATCTATACGCCCAAAGGCCTCGATCTGCAATTCTTCGAAGAACAATGCCGAAATGGACTGAGTGCGTAACGAAATTTACGGCACGCAGGGCCGCCCGACAAGCGCCGACGCATCTTTGCGCCGACGAAAGCCCGGCCGATTTCAGACCGATTCGGACCAATTCGCGACTTCGATCGCTTGCGCGACCTGGAATCTGGTACCCTTGCGCTGTCCGACAAAGCCGACGAGTCGGTCGGCTTCACACGTCGCGATCAGGCGCGAGCGCCCTCGATCACGCCGCTGCTATTGTGGCGCAGCGCCTTGAGCACGGTATCGACGATATGCGGCGCGTTGAGCCCCGCCTCGTCATATTGCTTCTCGGGCTTTTCCTGATCCTGGAAGATATCGGGCAACCGCATGGTGCGCAGTTTCAGCCCGGCATCGATGAGCCCCTCGTCGCTGGCGAGCGTCAGCACATGCGCGCCCAACCCGCCGACGCTATTCTCCTCCACCGTCACGGCGACCTCATGGGTCGTGAGCAATTTGCGGATCAGCGCCTCGTCGAGCGGCTTGGCGAAACGCAGATCGGCGACGGTGGTGCTCAGCCCCCGTGCGTCGAGTTGGTCGGCGGCCTTCAACGCCTCTTCCAGCCGGGTGCCCAGCGACAGGATCGCGACTTTCTTGCCCTGACGGACGATGCGGCCCTTGCCGATCTCCAGCCGCTCGGGAATTTCGGGCAGCGCGACGCCGGTGCCGTTGCCGCGCGGATAGCGGACCGCGATCGGCCCGCTGTCGTGCATGGCGCAGGTGTGGACCATATGGACCAGTTCGGCCTCGTCGGCGGCGGCCATCACGACGAAATTGGGCAGGGCCGCCAGATAGGTGACGTCGAAACTGCCGGCATGAGTGGCGCCATCGGCGCCGACCAGCCCGGCGCGGTCGATCGCGAAACGCACCGGCAGGTTCTGGATCGCGACGTCGTGGACGACCTGATCATAAGCGCGCTGAAGGAATGTGGAGTAGATCGCGCAGAATGGCCGCATGCCCTGCGCCGCGAGCCCCGCGGCGAAGGTCACCGCATGCTGCTCGGCGATGCCGACATCGAAGCTGCGGTCGGGATAGGCCTGCTGGAACTTGTCGAGCCCGGTGCCCGACGGCATCGCCGCGGTGATCGCGACGACGGTCTGGTCGCGCGCG
The DNA here is from genome assembly GCA_030148625.1 of Sphingobium sp. Next base: position 7,741 of record JASBTC010000144.1, read on the forward strand.
GCCTCAGCCATCAACGCCTTTGCGAACACCGCGGTATAGCTGGGCGGGCCCGGCGGCGACTTCGCCTGCTCACCCGAAACCACGTCGAATTTCTGGACGCCGTGATATTTGTCCGCCGCCGCCTCGGCCGGGGCATAGCCCTTGCCCTTCTTGGTGACGACATGGATCAGGATCGGCCCTTCCTCGGCGTCGCGGACATTCTCGAGCACGGGGATCAGATGGTCGAGATTATGGCCGTCGATCGGGCCGACATAATAAAAGCCAAGTTCCTCGAACAGCGTGCCGCCCATCGTCATGCCGCGCGCGAACTCGTCGGTCTTGCGCGCGGCGTCGTGGAGCGGGCGCGGCAGCCGCCGCGCGAAACGCCGCGCGAGATCGCGCAGGCCCAGGAAACTGCGCGAGGACACGATCCGCGACAGATAGGCCGACAGCCCACCGACGGGCGGCGCGATCGACATGTCGTTGTCGTTGAGGATGACAACCAGCCGGTTGCCCGCCTGTTCGGCATTGTTCATCGCCTCATAGGCCATGCCGGCGCTCATCGCGCCATCGCCGATGACCGCGATCGCCTTGCCCGGCCTGCCCGCCAGCTTGTTGGCGACCGCGAAGCCGAGCGCCGCCGAGATCGAGGTAGAGCTGTGCGCCGCCCCGAACGGATCATATTCGCTTTCGCTCCGCTTGGTGAAGCCGGAGAGTCCGCCGGCCTGGCGCAGCGTCCGGATGCGGTCGCGCCGCCCGGTCAGGATCTTGTGGGGATAGGCCTGATGACCGACGTCCCAGATCAGGCGATCGTCGGGGGTCTTGAAGACATAATGGATCGCCGTGGTCAGCTCGACCACGCCAAGGCCGGCGCCCAGATGCCCGCCGGTGACGGATACGGCCGAGACCATCTCGGCACGGAGTTCGTCGGCGAGCTGGCGAAGCTGGTCTGGCGCGAGCTTTCTCAGGTCGGCCGGAGAAGCGACGGCATCCAGCAGCGGCGTCGCGGGTGAATCGGACATGCTTTCCCTCTTTGCGGGCTCAAGTCTTAGCCCCGCAACGACAAACTGTCGAACGGAACCGTCATGGCAATGCGGTGCAGAATCGGTGCAGACCGTTAAAAGTGCATCAGCATTGGTTGAAATTCGGGTCAGGGCGGAGCGAGAATGGTGCTGATCGAGAACCGGAGCGGAGCGTACATCAGTACGTGAGCACCGGAAGCGCAGGGCAGTGCCGTTCGCAGTCCGCCCTCACCCGAATTTCCCTAGTCGCAGTCGGAGCAGCGGCCATGGACCTCTATAACCGGCCGCTCGGGCGAGAAGCCCGCCTTGCGCGCCGCGGCGCGGACACCGGTCGACAGGCTGTCGTCGTCGAGATGCGTCGCCTGTCCGCAATTGTCGCAGACCAGGAAGATGCAGTCGTGCAGGCAATCGGGATGCGCGTTGGCGACATAGGCGTTCACGCTCTCCACCCGGCGCGCCAGATTGGCGCCGACGAACAGATCGAGGATGCGATAGACGCTGTTGGCGGCGACGCGGCGGCCGCGCGCCTTCGAGACGGCTTCGGCGATATCATAGGCGGATGCGGGCTTTTCGAAGCCGGCAAGCACGTCGAAGATCACGGCGCGCATGTCGGTCCATTGCTCGCCCGATTTCTCGAGCGCAGCCTTGGCGGCATCGGAGAGCGCGACGCCTTCATGCTCATGATGGTGATGATGCTGGGCCATGCCCCAATCTAGGCATGGCGGCC
>JASBTC010000150.1 GCA_030148625.1 Sphingobium sp.
TCCGCGCCCGCCCGGATGCCAGGCACTATCTGGTTTTCGGCCCCTATGATCATGGAAGCGGCAATCGCGGTACGATCGACCTGCTCGGCGATCATCGAACGCAGGTGCAGGGTTGGCCGCTCGATCCCGGTGCCCTGATCGATATGGGGGCGCTGCGCTTCGCCTGGTTCGATCATATATTCAAAGGTGGGCCCAAGCCTGCGATCCTGAAGGCGCAAGTCAATTTTGAAGTGATGGGCGCGGACGAGTGGCGCCATATGCCGTCCGTCGAGGCGATGGGCAGGCCAGCGACCGCCTTTCGCATGAGTCCCGGGAGCGGCGGTCGCCATATGCTTGGCACGAATATGGACGGGGCGGCACCTGTCATCCTGAAGATCGATCTTGCCGATCGCACCGATGCCGATCGAGACAGCCGATCGGATGCCCCGGATGTACGGCTCCTCACCCGAGGCAATGGTCTCGTTCTCGAAACCGATGCCTATGCACAAGGGGCTGAGCTTGTGGGCGCGTTTGGCGCCGATCTGTCATTTACCGTGAACAAGCGGGATTTCGACATCGGGCTGGACCTGTTCGAGCGGTCGATCGACGGAGGGCTGCGCCCGCTTTCTTCGCTGACCCAGCGCATCAGCTACGCACGCGACCGACAGTCACGACACCTGCTCACCCCTGGCAGGCCCGAACGGATCTCCATAATGAGCGGTCGCGTCGTCGGTCGCCATATTGCGCCGGGCAGCCGCATTGTCGTGCTGCTTTCCATTCCCAAAGGGCCGGAGCGCGAAATCAACTATGGCAGCGGCAAACCGGTCAGCAGCGAAACCATAAAAGATGCCGGCGATCCGCTCGTGATAGAGTTTGACGACAAGACGGCGCTGATGCTGCCAATCCAGGCAAGGAAGATCGAATGACCGGATTCCACAGATTTTCGTTCGTAATCCTGATGGCTTCGGCCGCGCATCCTGCATTCGCCGAAGATTGGGTGATCGCAACCGACTATTGGGGCAATAAACGCTACGAGACGATGACGCTCGATCGCGATGGCGCGCAGCTGAGTGGCAAGATCGGCCCTCTACCCGTTGCCGGAACCGCGACACGCTCGGGCATGGAAATCACCGCCGGAGAGCGCCGCTACAAGGCCGAGGTCGACGGTGATCGCATGACCGGCAAAGTGCGCCTGCCGGACGAAAATGACGACACGAAACTGATCGAGCGGAGCTTCGCCGCGTGGCGCGTTCCCGCACGCGCAGCGGCCGGTCCCAGGGTGGTCGATTTTGTGCCGACGAGTTGGTCCAATCTATTCACCGCCGATCGTGAGCCTGTGCTCACGCTTTACCCCGGTGATACGGTTCGAACCAAGACGCTGGACTCCGGGGGGCTCGATGAGACCGGTGCGGCGCGTGCACTCTACGGTAACCCGCAGGTGGGGCCGATCTTCATCGCAGGCGCGGAGCCGGGCGACACGTTGCGTGTGACACTCAAGCGTCTCCGCCTCAACCGGCCCTGGGCAGATAGTCGCGACCAGATCGTGTCGCGCGCATTGCCTCCTGCCCTTGCGGCGGAAGCCGCCAGCATCAACCGGATCCGTAAATGGCATCTCGACCTTGAAGCAAATACCGGGCGGCCGGAAGGTGCGACCGGAGCGCTCGCCGATCTGAAAGTCAGCTTGCGTCCCATGTTGGGTGGCCTGGCTGTCGCGCCAGGGCCAGGCGTTGCTGCCGCGTCGACGGGGGATACCGGACGGTTCGGCGGGAATATGGATTTCAACGAGATCGTGGAAGGCGCGACTGTTTATTTGCCCGTGCAGCAGCCCGGCGGATTACTCTATTTCGGAGACGGTCATGCCGTCCAGGGTGATGGGGAAACGTCACAATGGGCGCTGGAGACCTCACTGGATGTTGAACTCAAAGTCGAACTGGTGAAAGGCGGCGCGATCGATATGCCGCTCGTCGAATCTGCCACGCAGTATATGGCGGTGGGGCAAGCAGGATCACTTGATGAGGCGGTGAGAGTGGCCACCGACGGCCTTATCCAGTGGCTGGGCCGCGACCACCGACTAACTCTGTCTCAAGTGGCGCAAGTCCTGGGCACGAGTGTCAAATATTCGATCACGACACTCGCTGGCCGCAATGCCGGGATCGCTGCACGGCTGGACAAGACTGTTCTGAATATGAGAAGAACTACAAACTAGGTGATCAGTAGAAGTACCGTCACGAATTGGCGACGCAGATCGTTCATAGTGACTTTGATTTTATCGAGATGATATTCATCACTTCGGCGGCGGGCGGCGTGGAATTCGCGGATCGAGTCCAGATCGAACAGACGTGTTCGATGCACTAGATTGTTGCGCGACAGCCGGCCCGGAGATTTCCTCTTGCCCATATCACTCGCCCGTCCGCTCCGGCGTATTGATGCTGGGCCCAAGCCGAACGGGATGCGGTAATCGAGCAACTGAACAAACCTCGCTGGGAATATGTCGTGACCCATCTTCTGGTCGGCGACATTGATATCGGCCTCGCCTTACTTGACGCAGCGGCTGCTACATGGGCAATTCTGTTTCGTAATTATGAACGAAATCGGCCGGCACCGCTGGCCCCCAATTCGCGAGGCTGTCCTCCATCTCGTAATTGGTCGGCGTCCAGAGTTCGTAGTCGTCGATAAAGTCCATGTCCGAATAATATTCGAACCAAGAGCCCCAGGGATCCTGGATATAGTGGAAGAAATTGGATCCGATCGTGTGGCGTCCGAAACCCCAGTCGCCGCGGCCGGACTTCTCCGCGAGCGCTCGGCCGGCGCGACCGACGGCGTCGGGATCGGCGACTTGGAAGCTTGCGTGGTGGAAGCCGATGTCCGGTGACTTGGCGAGGGCAATGACGTGATGATCGCTGCTTCTGGTCGCGCAGCAAAAGGCGATGATATCCTGCGCCCGGTCGGCGAGGCCCATGCCGAGCGCGTCGACGAGAAAGGTGACGCTGCGCGGTACGTCCGGGCTGAAGAGCAGAACATGGCCGAGGCGGAGCGGGGCGGCGGGGCCGTAGCTTGCGGTTGGCAGCGCGGCGGAGCGCCCGATCCGGACGAGGTCTCCGGGGCCGTTGACGGCGAAACGCACGCCCGCTTCCAGAGGCGGATCTTCGGGATGCTCGACCAGATTGATCAGCATCCCATGCGGATCGCGTATCCAGATACCTTCATCGGCAAAGGACGATGGCGCCTCGACCAGCGTGCCGCCATGCGCTTCGACCCTGGCCGCCACCGCGTCGAGCTCGTCGGCGCGCAGGCGGACATGATGAAGGCGCTTGGTCTTGCCGGGACGTGCCAGCAGCGTCAGGCAGTCGCGCTCCTGGCCTGGGCAACGGAAGCGCGCGAACCCGGATTCGATCCTGCCGTGAAGCCCCGCATCGGAATAGAATTTCAAGCCTTCGTCGAGGCTGGGGACCTCGAGCGCTATCGAAAGAAGTCCAAGCACTGCCATGTCGCTTCCCCTAACTGTCCCTCTTCGGACCTCAGCCGGCGATCCGGTTCTCGATCGCGCCGATCCCGTCGATCTCGCACCGCACGACATCGCCGGGCTTGAGAAAGACTTGCGGCTGCATGCCCACGCCGACGCCTTCCGGCGTGCCCGTGGCGATCAGATCTCCGGGCTCAAGCGTGAAGGCCGATGAGAGATATTCGATCTGCCGGGCGACAGGATGGATCATGAGCCCGGTGTTCGACGATTGGCGTTCGTCGCCGTTCACGAGGCAGCGAAGGACGAGATCCTGCGGGTCGGCGACTTCGTCTGCGGTGACGATCCACGGCCCGATCGGACCGTGCGTGTCGAAGGATTTGCCCATCGTGAAGGTCGGCGAATGTCGCTGCCAGTCACGGGCCGAGACGTCGTTGACCACCAGATAACCGAAAATATGGTCGTGCGCGCTGTCCGCCTTCACGGCCTTGGCCGGCTTACCGATGACCACGCCCAGTTCGACTTCGTAATCGACTTCCTCGCTCACGCCCGGCTCGATATCGTCGAACGGACCGGAAATGCAGCTTGTCTGCTTGTTGAACCAGAATTGCCGCGTCGGTGCCGCGACCCCGATGCGCTCGGCCTCTTCGAGGTGTTTCTGATAGTTCATTCCGATGCCGAGAAACTTCCCCGGCCGTTCGATCGGAGCGAGCAGCCGCACCTCTGCGACGGAATGGGCGGGCGCCTCATCGGCTGAAATGCGAGCGATTCGGGCGAGCATCACCGCCCCACCCCGAATGATGTCCAACATCGAGTCCGCGCCAAGCCCGGCGCGCTGCAGGTCCACGATCGCGTCATCCCTGACGATGCCGAGCCGGGGCCCGTTCCCCGCGTCGAAACGTACGAGTTTCATCTTCCAGTCCTTTCTCGATGCGAACGCGCGCGGCGCGGGCTCAAATTTCACGTTGACGATGTGAGCCGGGTCACGAACCAATCCGCGACGATCGCGTCCCTTTCCTCGGCGTGATTGTACATGCAGTGATCGCCGTCTTCCCAGACGAGCAGTTGCTTGTCGGCACTGGATGCGAGGTCATGAACGAGGCGCGCATTGTCGAGCCGAAAGACCTGGTCCGGCGTGCTGTGAAGCTGAAGGAGCGGGCAGTCGATCGCTGATGCATCGGCTCGCAGATCCAGATGTTTCATCACGTTCATGACAGCGTTGCGGTCCGTCGTGCCGAGCAGCGCTTCCACCTTCTCAAAAAAGCGAGGGAATCTTTCAGGCAATTCAAGGGGGCGAATGGTTCCCCCGTTCACGCACAGCGCATCGAACCGTCCCGGATGGACGGCCGCCGTTTTCGCAGCCAGGAATCCTCCCAGGCTGTTTCCCCAGATGCCCAGCCGGGGGCCGACGGCACATCGGGTTCGGAGATATTCCGCCACGATGGCGAAGGCGTCCGGAAAGGACGTGTCGAGATACAGGCGGTGGAAAAGACGTGTCTCGCCTTGGCCTGGGCCATCCACAAGGAAGGCGGCAAGGCCGCGATCGACCAGCGCTTTGGCCCCCGGATAATATTCTTCGCGCCAGCCATCGAAACCGCCCATGACGATGACGACAGGAACCTGCCGGTCGCCCGGCGGGCGCATGAGCCAGCCGCACAGCGACGCTCCACGCCAGGCGATCTCATGCTTTTCCATCGTCGGTTCGTCCAGGCGCCCGGCTGAGGCGAAGCTCTCCATCATGCGGGTGAACAGGTGGCGCTTGCGGTCGGTGTCGGCCGGGATGGCACTCTGGGCCGCACGAAAACATGCCGAGCCGAAGCGATACCAACGGCGTTCCGAGACCGGGGTATCCGCCGCTTTCGCCAGCCGGATGTTGCGCTCACCCAGCCACTCGCCGCATATGTCCCAACTTACGCCTGCGTCGGACGCCTGGTGCAAGACCGTGGCGTCATTGAAACTCATGCCGCTGCCGATAAGCCGCTGCGTCGGCATCGCCCGGCGCAGGCTGTCCTGTTCGGCGATGAAGCCCGCCTTGTCTTCACCTCGCCATTGCTGCGGTGGGGGCGGCGGGAACGGATCGCCGGGGATGGAGGCGGGAAAGCTCATGATCGTGGTGACGCCATGGCTGGCTGCCGGAGGTTCAGGCCGATCTTCTCGCCCAGCTCCCGGACAAGATCGTTCACCCGCCATTCGGCGGTGACGGCGCCGAAAATGTAGAAATCGGGACGGACGAGAATGGCCTCGACACCGGCGTCGGACAGGAATGTGCCATAGGCGCCGTCGATATCGCGTGCGCCAGCCGGATCATCCAGGTCGAGAATCCGGCAACCGAGCGCATCGAGCGTCTCGATGGCCTGCCCGTCGAGCCCTGCGATCGCCACCGAACGACCGATCAGCTGCCAGCCGGCACCGACGACATCGTCGGCGAGGCCGGTCCGTCCGCCATGTTCGATATGCGCCTGCGGGCCAAGCCGTCCGGCAAGATCCGGCGACCGGCTGCTCAGGATGCCCTGGAAGATCCACGGAAATGGCGGTGGCGGCGGAAGGTTGCCAGACAGAAGCGCGGCATCGCGCGCCTTCGCCTCGTCGGGATCGATCGTACAGGATATCTTGCCGAGTGCGACCGCCTGCTCGATGATGTTTCCGACATGCGGCTTGCGTTCGGGCATGTAGCTGTCGAGAAGCCCTTCGTCGGCGAGGCCGCGCAGGACAAGATCGAGTTTCCAGGAAAGATTCGCGGCGTCCCGAATGCCGGAGCACATGCCCTGCCCAAGAAAGGGCGGCATCAGATGGGCCGCATCGCCGATGATCATGATACGTCCGGCGCGCCAATTGTCGGCATTCGCCGAACGGAAGGTATAGACGGTCGATCGGATCAACTCGACATCGTCGGGCTTCACCCATCGGGCGACGAGCGGCCAGATATTGTCGGGCTTGGCCAGTGCGACGGGATCTTCGCCGGGAAGGACCATGAATTCGAACCGGCGGTGCGTCTTCCCTAGCTGGAACAGGCACAGGGGACGTGCCGGATCGCAGATTTGCCCATTGTCGAACTCGAACGACAATGGCGCCTTCTGCCGGAAATCGGCGACCAGCCATTGTTCGCGAAATCCGAGATCTTCGAGAGACATGCCGCCGCGTTCGCGAGCGAAGCTGTTCGCACCGTCGGCGCCGATAACATAACGGCCCCGCACGGTACGGCGTTCGCCGCTGTAGACATAGCTGCCGGCCGCATCGAGATGGCCCTCGGCAAATGTGACCGCGACATGGTCCGTCCGTATTTCAAGGTCGACGGCTTCCCAGCCGTGGTTGATCTCGACCGACGCATTGCGACGGACGGCGGTGTCGAGCGCATTTTCGACATGGGGCTGATACATCAGATAGTCGGAAGCCCATCCCGAGACGCCTTCCTTGCTCCAGTCGATGTCGAGCAAGGTTTCACCATGCTGGTTGCGCCAGCCATAGGTTGCGCAGCGGAACGCATCGTCGAGTATGGCCCGGGCCGCTCCGATGGACTGGAATATCCTGACGATCTCGTGATCGATATGGCCTGCGCGCGGCAGGGCGTAGAGCCCGGTATGGCGCTCGAACACGGCTATGTCGTGGCCCTGTTGGCCGAGCAGGGCGGCATTCGTCTGGCCGACCGGTCCGTAACCGATCTGGACGACATCATAGATACGCTCGGTGTTCATCGTCGCAATCGCATCCTCTTCTTGGCGCCGCGGCATCGCCGATCGCCGTGACCGCCCTTCCGTCGCCTGCGCCGCATCGCATCCCGGATATCGGTGCCGATTGGCTGCCCAGTTGTTGACGATATGATCGGATACGATTATCAAGTCAATAATGATGATCTCATCAGTTTTGTGCGGCCCGGAAAATGTCGCAGTTTTGGAGGGGGGTAGCGTTATGAGGAATCGATTCCTGTCGTCGGCGGCGTTTGTGGTCGTGACTGTTTCGGCGCCTGCATATGGGCAGGACAGCGCGTCCGGGGCTGCGGAAACCGGCGCTTCGGAAGAGGTGCCGTCGGGATTGGAAGATATTGTCGTCACGGCACAGCGCCGTTCGGAGAATCTCCAGGATGTTCCCGTCGCGGTGACCGCGCTCGCCGCGACTGCGCTCGACGCCAAGGGCATCGCCAGCACCACCGATCTGACCGCGGTGACACCGGGCCTCACATACACGACCGTCGTGGGAAGCGCGCTTCCTCGCATTCGCGGCGTCGGCACCGCCATTTCACTCGGCGGCAACGAAAACCCGGTCGCGACCTATGTCGACGGCGTCTATATCGCCTCGGCCACGGCATCGGTGCTGTCGTTCAACAACATCGAGCAGATCGCGGTGCTGAAAGGTCCGCAGGGGACGCTGTTCGGGCGAAATGCCACCGGCGGCCTCATCCAGATCACGACGCGCGATCCGGAGAATGGCTTCAGCGGCCAGGCGAATGTCACCTATGGCAATCTCGATACGATCGGCGGCAATCTCTATCTCACGGGCGGCCTGGGCGAAGCGCTCGCGGCCGATCTTGCCGTCCATTACAGCAACCAGCAGGATGGCTTCGGTCGCAACCTCGTGACCGGTTCGGAAGTCGGCAAGGCGCGCGACTTCGCCATCCGTTCAAAATGGAAGCTCGAGATCGGCCCGGCGACGACGGTCAAGCTTGCGCTGGACTATGCGCATAGCCGGGCCGCCGCACCGGCATTTCGTGCGCTCTATGGCTCACTTCCCATCACGGGCGTGCCGTTCACTGGCGGAAAATTCGACATCGCAAGCGATGTCGATCCCAGCCTGGTGAGCAAGCAGGGCGGCGGCAGCCTCAGCATCGCTCACGATTTTGGTGAAGTGAGCCTGCTCAGCATCACCGCCTATCGTGAATCGCGGTTCCGCACGCTCTTCGATATCGACAAGCTGTCGGCGCATATCGCACGCTCCGACCTCACCCAGCCTGATCGGCAGTTCAGCCAGGAGCTTCAGCTGTTGTCGGCTGATAACGGGCCGTTCAACTGGGTTCTGGGGGCCTATTTCTTCAAGTCCCGTTCGGCCTATGACCCATTGCTGATCGATAATGTCCCCAACGACATCTTCATTTCATCCGTTCAGAAAGCCGAGTCCTACGCGGCTTTCGGCCAGGCGACCTATGATGTCGCCGATAACACATCGTTGACCCTGGGACTGCGCTACACGACCGAAACGAAGGATTATTCGGCCTCGGGCCGCGTCGTTCTCGCCAATGGCGTCGTGATCAACAATCCCGTCGTCAGCGACAAGGTAAAGGCGAACAAGCTCACCTGGCGGGTCGCGTTGGACCATCATTTCAACGATGATGTACTTGCTTACCTGTCGTATAATCGTGGCTTCAAAAGCGGCGGCTTCAATCCGCAGACATTCACGCAACCGCTGCAGCCCTTCGCCCCCGAAGTGCTCGACGCTTTCGAACTCGGCCTCAAGGCCGACTTGCTCGACCGCAGGCTTCGCTTCAATGGCGCCGGTTTTTACTACGATTATCAGAACATCCAGATCAACGCATTTCAGGGCGGTATATCGACTATCTACAATGCTGCGTCGGCCAAGATCTACGGCCTGGACTTTGACCTGACGGCCGCTCCGGCGCGCAATCTTACCCTCACTGCCGGCCTGTCCCTGCTGCACGCGCGCTTCGGGGACTTTCCAGGGGCGGTGCTCAGCACGCCGCGGACGCCCAACGGCACGACCATTCTCGGCGGCAATGCGATCGGCACCGGAAACGCGAAGGGCAACCGGCTGCCCCTCACGCCCGATTGGACGCTCAATCTCGGCGCCGACTATATCGTGCTGCTGCCGACCGGCAGCCTCGCTGTCAATCTGAGCTATTTCCATAGCGACGGCTGGCGCGCCGAGCCCGACAACCGCACCGGCCAGGGCGCGTATGACCTGTTCAATGCCTCGGCTACCTGGTTCATCGACGCGGATGAGAAGTACAGCCTCAAGATCTGGGGCAAGAATCTGGGCAACGAGGCCTATGCCGTCCAGATGAACGCCCAGCCGCAATCTGATGGCGTCGCGATCGGGGCTGGCCGCAGCTATGGCGTGACGCTTGGCGTCAAATTCTAGCGCCGCAAGGGGACGGTGCGGTCGGCGCCGCCCGGCAACGGCCCTGACAATGGGAGATCAGCTATGTTGACCAGCCGGCGATCAGTTTTGACTGCCATGGCCGCCGCCGTTCCAGTCGCCGCGCTGGCCAAGGCAGAGAAGGGAAAACCGAGAATGTTCAAGATTGCGACCGAAGAGGCCTTCGCCATTCCCGAATGGCAGGAGGCGATGAAGGACGTGCCGATGGAAGGGCCGGAAGCCAATGAGGTTCGCTTTCTCAGGTTCGTACAATCCGTGGATCAATGGCGGATCGGGCTGGTCGATTTCGATCATCGCCTCAAGATCATGGACGCCTGTGGTGTCGACATGCATCTTCTCAGCCTCACGACACCGGGGGTACAATCCTTTTCACCGGATCGCGCGACTGAAATCGCGCGGATCGTAAACGATCGCCTCGCGGGCATCATCGCCGAACATCCCCGTCGCTTCGCAGGGCTGGCGACGGTTGCCCCGCAGCAACCGGAAGCGGCGGCGGAGGAGCTTGAGCGAGCCGTCACCAAGCTTGGCCTGAACGGATTGCTGATCAATTCCTACACCAACGACGAATATCTCGATCTGCCCAAATACGACCCAATTCTCGCAGCGGCCGCGCGGCTTGATGCACCGCTCTATATTCACCCACGAACGCCTTCGCCCTCGATGGTGAAGCCTTATTCGTCCCATGGCCTGATCGGCGCCCTATGGGGGTTTGCAGCCGACACCGGATTGCACGCGATGCGGCTCATCATGAGCGGGGTGTTCGACCGACATCCCAATCTCAAGGTTGTCCTCGGACATATGGGCGAGGGCATCCCCTACTGGTTCTGGCGCATCGACAACATGTATCACAAATATAACGATCTCGGGGCCGCCGCGGCGATCGGCATCAAGCCGCTGCGGCAGCGCCCAAGCCAATATTTCAAGACCAACATATTCCTGACGACGAGCGGCATGAACTCGCACGACAATCTCGAATTCGGAATCAAGCTGCTCGGGTCGGACCGCATCATGTTCGCGATCGATTACCCCTATGAATCGTCCGAACAGTCGGTGGCGTTTCTCGAAACCGCGCCGATCAGTGAGAGCGACCGCGCCAACATCGCGCACCGGACCGCAGAGAAGCTCTTCCGCATCAGACGTGCGAGCTGAACCGTTCGGCGAAGAGAGGAGCTGGAAAATGCGGACGACGGCATCGGACGCGGACCCAACCGCGAATTCCGACATGATCAGGGTGCCCCGGCTTATCGCCGGCGCGATGGTCACGACCAGCATCGCCGAGGCGCGGCGATTCTACGAGGGCTTCCTCGGCCTCGAAGCTGTCCAATATGCACCCGATCGCCTCTTGCTTCGCGACCGTTATGCGAAGAGGGTGATTGAGGCCGGCGGCGACGATTTTTTCGTGCTCGATGTCGTCGAGGTCGACGAAGTGGCCAATCCGCAGCGAATGCTGCACCATTGGGGGCTGGATGTCGCGACGGCGGAGGATGTCGATCGCATTCACGCCGAAGCCAAGGCCCGAAGGGACGAGTTTGGCATCACCAAGCTCATGCCGATCTCCGGGATGCATGGGGCGCACAGCTTCTACTTCGCCGACCGCGATTCCAACTGGTGGGAAATTGAATATCGCCTGGATGGCCTGGATAACGAGGCGTTCTTCGCGCGCGGCGACATCGGCTCCGAGCGACGCGCGAAATGGATCGCGCCGAAGGAACGCGCGGGCCTGGTCGATACGGGCATGTCGCCGCAACCAGGCGCTCTCGTGGCGAATGCGCGTCTGACCCACGGCACCTGTGAGCAGCTTGATCTTGGCCGGGCGCGGGATTTCCTCGAGACTATCCTTGGCTTGCGTTGCGTGCATCATCTTGAGCCCGCCCAGATGCTGGCGGGCCGCGGCGTGTTCGGCGTGTTCGCGATAGGCCTGCCCCGGGTCAGGCCGCAGCAAATCCAGAATCGCTGGATAATATCGTTCGACGATTCCGGGCAGGTCGACGCTGTCGCGGCGCGCGCCAGGGCGAACCAGGGACGCCTTGGCCTGCAATCGGTGGGTGGGGTCGTTCTCGATGGCGACGAACTGGCCGTGACGATCCAGGATGGTGATGGCAATTGGTGGGAGGTGACGAGCCGACGACCGGATTTCTACCGACGGCTGTTCGTTGCCGGCGACGCCGTTTGAATCGGGAGCGGAGGGGCGACTGAGATGGACCCCTGACAACCCGCATCGCCCGATCGTCGCGTCATCGGACGAGCACCGGCGGGATGGAAAGGCCGAGGGGGCAATGATCCCGTTGCTCGACGGTTTCGGCGGTTCATTGTAGGGGAGGTCGATTGGTTTTGGAGCGCAGCATAGATGAGAAAAATGCCTGGGCGGCCAGCGTCTGTTGCGAAGGATCGGTTGCCGGAAAGCGAGCAATCGACCGTGCGGCAAGGGGCTGCGACAGACGGAGCGAAGGCCGGCTCGACGCGCCGGAGCCGATCGCGCGAAGCCACGCGGGGCAAGCTTGTTGCGGCGGCATTGACCGTTTTCGCTGCCAAGGGAATTGAAAACACGACCATAAACGACATTACCGAAGAGGCGGATGTCGGTTTCGGATCCTTTTACAACCATTTTTCCTCGAAAACCGAGATCGCGATCTGCGTCTTCGAGGCGCGGGCCGAGGAGGTGGCTGCAATCGGCGACATGATCGCCGAGCGCGAAGACGATGCTGCGACGGTCGTTGCCTATGTCCAGCGTGTCTTCCTGACCAAGGCGGTGTTCGACCCGGTATGGGCTTGGTTCATTGTCCACGCCACGCACAGCTTGCCTGAAATGGCTCATGTTTTCATGATGCACGGCAAGCGCGACATTCGCCGGGGCGTGGAGCAGGGACGATTTTCCGTATCGAACGAAGAAACGGCGATGCGTATCGTACTGGCGGCGTTGCAAGCGATGATGCGCGCAATCCTTGAAAAGGAAGTCCAGCCTTCGGCGGTCAATGAAACCATCGAATGTCTGTTGATAATGCTGGGCTTGAGTGCGGATGAGGCGAGAAACCTGTCTCAAAAGGATCTACCGGACTATGTATCGAGCTGGTTCGGAAATTGAACATGATCGATAAATCCTTTGCCGAATGCCGGTCGCGGAGATCGATGGCGCTGGCATTGTCGATGCGGACGTCGTTTTCGATCCTCAGGCGACGCGGGCGCTGACCCCTGCGACGATGGCGGAGATGGCGGGGCGCGCAAGCTGCTTCAACGAACGTCCGAAAACGAGCTTGCGGGCAAGGTGTAGCGAGCACATGCCGTGCAGGCTGCCCCAGACGATATCGGTCGCCTCACCCAGGCCGGCAGCGGCCGCGCTC
>JASBTC010000152.1 GCA_030148625.1 Sphingobium sp.
TCCGATGTACCAGGCCGAGCGATCCGGAATCGACCCGCCGATAAAATCTGCGCAACGGGGTTGCGCCGGACGCACACCCTCATTAGATGCCCCCCTCACAGCGCGCCCGTAGCTCAGCTGGATAGAGCATCAGACTACGAAGCTGCGCAGTTGATCCAGAAATCAATGACTTAGTCGATCCTTTTATTCCAACGTGGGCTAAGATTGAGCGCCCCGTTGGAATGCCGTTCGCCTCACAGGCTTAGGCCCGACTTGGCGGCCATCCATGATTTCAGGCGGCGCGTGATGGCTACCTCTGAAGTCGCAGCATAACCAATGGCTCCATAAAACTGGCCCTGGAATGGCGCAGATGATCCGCCCCGCCTGAACAGGTACAGCGGATAGGTTCCCATGGTACCAGTGCCCAGATCGCCCGAAGAGGCAGCCTTGACGAGGCTGTTGAGGAACAGGTTGCAGATTTGAGAACTCACATCGGCTTCGCCACCGACAACGGCGCTGACGGCGGCGGCGCCCGGATCATCGCCTGGTTGTCGCAAGGTGGTTCCGCGAGCGGCGAAAGCCAGGTTCTGCGACGCCGCAGCATGAAATATCCCGAACGAGCCATTATTGCTGCCCGTCGTCGCTGAAAATTCCATGATCATTTCCAGCGCGCCGCTGTCGCGGAGCTTCCGGATGCCGGCGACCAATGTCACCGCGTCGCTACCCCACGCGATGTTGCTGCTGATCATGTAATCGTCGACGCCATCGGCCTCCAGATAATATCGGCCGCTCGAAAAGCGAAGTATTGGCTTGCTCGCCGTCGTCGACTGGCTGACGTGATTACTGTGGCCGCTTTTGTCCCGCATGAGGCCGACGACATCGTCGACAACGGCGGGCGTCGTCCCGGCGCTGTCCTTGAACAATGTCGACAGATCGCTCGGATCGTACCAAAATCCCTGCGCTGCAGGGACGACCACGCTCGACGGGTCGAAGCTGCCTTGATACGAAACACCTATACCCATTGTCATACCGCGCAGCTCGGGCGGGCGCAGCTTCGCGACAAGGCGAGGGCAAGGATCCTGATCTGTCAACGCGCCACACCCTTGATCTTCTCGGCCGTGCGCATCCCGCCCAGGCCGAGCATACCGAGCAGCAACGTCATGAGCGTGTTGGTGTCGAGCTCGGGAACCGGCACCGGATTGCCATAGAGCGCGGTTGCCCACGTCAGCAGTGGGCCGCCGATGAACTGCAGACCGAGGCCGGTGCCGCAGATCCATCCGATGAACGGCCGCCACCCGCCGACGAACACCGATCCGCTCGCCGCCTCGGCCTGGTTTACCGCCAGCTGGCCCTTGGCAAGATCCGTGTCCGCCGTCAGCTGCGCCAGCTCGCCCGTCTGGGCGAGCTTGAGCAGCTCCAGATTAGCTGCAGCCTTCGCGGCCGGATCGGGCAGCACGCGATCGATGAGCTTTCCGCCTACACCGAGCAGAGCGCTGATTGGATCGAAGCTCATGGATCAATCCCCTGCGTATAGACCGGCCCGTGCGAGCCCATTGTCATGGTGAGCGCCTGGCGACGCTGGCGCCCGCGGTTCGAGCGGCTGCAATGCACCCAACCCGAACCGGCGACATCGGGCCTGTAGCTTTCCAAAATCAGCTGATCGTAATCGATCGTGCTATGCAGGATCCAAAGGGCGAGCTCGGCGTTCGAGATGCCCTCGATCTCGCCGTCGAGCGCTTCGCCGCGCTCATGCTGTCCACCCGGCTTTGATCCGACAAGCAGATTGACCTTGGGGCAGCGATAACCGCTGTTGGTTCTGACGGGGCGGTTGAAATGTGTGCGGACCGGCTCCCATACATTCACGAGAAGCGCGCGCGCTGCCGATATCTCGACCGGACCCATGATGTTGGGGATCCCGTGCGCGATCGCGGTCTGGCTGTGTTCAAACTCGGCCCGGCTGAAATGCGGGCTCAACATCTCGGTCATTGCTTTTCTCCCTTTGTATCCACGAAGCCGAGCAACGCGAGCGACTGGCGCATTTCGTCGGGCAGATCGGTCGAGCATCCGAATGCGAGCTGCAGGTTGAGGCCGAGTTGCTCCGCCCTGCAGAGGCACGACTGATGCAGCGCCTCGGCGGCCAGGCGTACGACGCGTGCGCTATCATGACGCTCGCACATCAGCGGCTGATTTGCTGGATTGTCGCGGCCAGCGTGGCCAGCGAAGCCGCTAGAGCCTTGTCGGCGTCGATCCGCTCGCGATCGACGACGATGCGCTCCGCGCGATCGGCCCGCCGTTCCCAGACGAGATAGGCCGCGAATACCCCGACAGGGCCGGCCGTCACCAGTTGGGCGATCAGCTGATCCATCAGATATACTCCAGTTCCCACCAACCGAAGTCGGTGGTCGACGGGGCCGCTGAGCCATAGGCCGTGCGTCCATAAAAACGGACCACGCGCTGGGCCTCGGTTTCGACGGGATAGCCGATCCAATCGCTCTCATAGCATTTGACGGAGCTGGATGCGGCGGAGGGGATCGTCAGATTGCTGAAGAATAGCACGCTGCCGTCATAGTTGTCCGAATAGAACTCACGGTCAGCAATGACCGATGGATTTCCAATGCCGCACCAATAGAAACGAACACGTCGCAATATCGTCCCAAGCGGAAGCTTCACCGAGAAGCCTTGAAACGCGTCGTTGAAGCCCGTTATCAGGCCGGCGTCCAAACCACCCGTTGACGCTCTTGCCGGCCAATATTTCGGTTGGACGCCGCGATATTGGACACCAGGAATGTTCTTCGCGGCGTAGTCGTTGAGGAAAAGGCCGGGACAGCAGTCCACCGGCGCCAGCGGCGCGGCCGGCCCTTCGACGGGCGATCCCGTGATCTCAACCCACGGCGTCAGATAGGCGCTGTTGGTCGCCGGGTTCAGCGTCATGAACGACTGCCAATCGCTCATTCCATTGCAGCCTATATAGCGGACCTGGACACCGCCGCTGAACACCGCTTTTTTGTTGGCGTAGCTGCAATGGTCGAATGTCAGATAGCCGCCACGCTGATAGTCGGCATGCCCCATGACAACGATCGGGTCGCTGCCGGTGGGGTTGAGCGATCCCATCGCATAGTTCTTGAAGTGGATATTGGCGGGGCTGTTGTTGATCAGCAGCTTTGCGCTGGCCACGCCGAAGGCCGTTTCCACGCCGCCGCCCAGGAAGATGAACTGTGAATTGGGACCGATCTTTTCGCCCGGTCCGTCAATATCGAGGAATGTCGCGCCTTCGAAAAGCGAGGAGAAGCCGGCAATCCAGCGGATGAGGCCGCCGGCGCGGATCTTGAATACTGTTCCGAGCCCACCAATCGTACACCCATTGAAGGTGTGATTGACGCTCTGAACATTGGTCGACTTGATGGTGAAGAACGCGCCCGAGGCGTGTCCGGCACCGCCGCCGACGTCGATCCAGTTGGTTTCCGACCCCAGCGCCGTGCCCTGAACCGCAAAGACTTCGGTCCACTGGCCGTCGAAGATGGCTGTATCGCATGTCCAGGATGTGCCCTGGCCCTCGCCGCCGCCATTCGGCCCCCACAGAATTCCGCGCAGCTGGTAGCGCGTCGACCGGACGGTCATGTCTTCGAGCGTGACGCAGCGGCAATTCTCGAAATTCGCGAGATAATTGTCGGATGCGTTCGAAGCCGCGCTGTAGATCAGGAATGTCTGCTCGCGGCCGTCGCCGCGGAAGGTGATCCCCGAATAGCGGGCTGCCGTGAAGGCAGCGGCCAGGGCGTTGACGACGGTGATCTTGTATCGGCCGGCCGGAAAGTACAGCACCGGCATGACCGATCGGAAGCCGTCGATCAGGATCGAAAGCGAGGCGGCATGGGATATCGCCGCCATGATCGCGTTGCTGTCGTCGGTGCTGCCATCGCCGGTCGCCCCGAAATCCGTGACGTCGATGTAATTTTCGAGCTTGCTGTGCAGCGATCGGGTGACCGTCGATCCCGTTCGGCGGGTACCGATCAGCTGCGATCCGCCATAGGCTGCCAGATCCGCGCGTAGCCCTGCGTCGGCGCCGGTACCGCTGGATGCGATCGGCAGCCCGTCGCCATCGAACGCCAGATACATGCCCGCGCGCGCGGCGGCATAGGCGAGCTCGAAACTGCCCTCTCCGGCCGGGAACCGCATCGTGCGGTCGAGCAGCGCGCGCACTTCCTGCGCGATCGCCGTCAGCTTATCCAGCGCGCGCTCATGGCTTGATGCGGGAAACGCATCGCCGTTCGAATAATGGGTCTGCTGGTCGATCGCGGTATCGCGGTCGATGATCACGGTAGCGCCGTTCGTCGCGGCCGTGCGCGTCAGCGTGCCGCCGCCCGGGCTGTCGGCGCCGGAGACCGTCCAGTCCGAGCCATAGGCCAGGGCAACGCGCGTGCCGTCGGCGAGCACGCGGGTGACCTTCAGGTCCGTCGCATGGAAGAAGCGAAAGGGTACCGAAAACTGCGTCGTTACGCCGTCCTCGGCGTAACTTACAGGTGGCAACAGCGTGCTGATGGTCACAGGGGCCGCCCCTCGTCCAGATGATGGCTGGATCGATGGGCTAGGCCGCCTGCCGGCGGGGCCTCTCTGGCGGTAACGCCCGCGTCGGCGGCGGCTTCCTGCCGCAGGAACCGGGGCGCGCTAGGTCGCTAGGCCGGTCACCGCGACAATCTCACAGCGAAGAGTGTCGGTCAATATGCCCGTGCGCGGCGACGTGGCAGCCGCAGGGCGCGATCTGGGCGGCCGAGGCCGCCAACCACCGCTTTGTCGGAGGTGCGCTCTGCGGGGCTTAAATCGGCTCTATTGGGAGCCGGTACTGTTGCCCATTTCGGGCGCGCGATCGGGCAGCGCACGGCCGGGCCGCCACCAATAGGATTGATCGGTCTCCTGTGCCTTGCGCTCCATGCGTCGAAAAGCGTCGCGATAGTCGGGATCGGTCCATTCCTGAAGCGTGTCCTGGATGATCCGCTGGAAAGCGAGCCGGCCATACCATAACGAGCTGCCGGGAAAGTACCGCCCAACCGATCTTGAAAGCTGGCGGCCAGGGTTAGGGCCCTTCGGCCGAGTGCCATCGGCATTGCGGCCGGTGAGATGGTGCCATTCCCGAAACGCATTGCCGAGCGTGACATCGACGATATCGCTGCCCAGACCATAGACGGGCCCGGCGGCGGTTTCGGCCAGGCTCGAACCACTCCGCCCTTCAGCCGACGTCAGAAAATCGCCGAAGATGCCGAAGCCGCCGCCCTGCAGCATCGATGCGCCCCAGAAATCGGGATTGTCCATCGGCCGAGGATCCTTGCCCTTCGCCACCTCCTTCGTCTGCAGGGCCAAAGCCCCGAGCAGCGTCGTCGTGATGACAGCGGCGGCCGCATATTTCGCCCCGTTCCATGGGCCTTCCGACACCGCCCGCATCCCGTGCGTCATCAGCATCGAGATCCCGAAATTCTTGAACAGCAGCGCATTGCGCTGCACCTCGCCCCAGAAGGTGCCCGCCGGCGCGACCGACGTGAACGATCGCGCCCGCGCGGTCGCGGTCGGCACCGCATAGTCGGTTTCGGTCAGCACCATTTCGAGCACGCGATCGCCGAGCCGCTCATCCTCGATATCCTGCGGTCGCAGGAACGTGGTTCCCTCCTCCTCGTGCAGCTTGGTGGCGCGCAGCCGGTCCCAGCTGTCCGCATCGATCCCGTATCGGCTGAGCGTCTTGCTGATCGTCGGATCGAGCGCTTCGAAACCATGGTCGAAATGGTCGGCGAGCACGCCCAGAAATTCCTGTCCGAAGGCCCAGCGGCCACCCTGCGTCCACGGACTGAGGCCGGACCATCGCAGCACATTGTCCGTGAGCCATCCGGCCCAGCGGTGCAGCTGCGCACCTTCGCCGAACCGGTTCTGCGCCGCCATGATCTTGCTCGCCTCTTCGGCGATCAAGCCCTGGCGGACGGCGTTGCGGCGGTTCGCTCCCTTGAGCTGCTTGAGATAGCCCGTCAGCGCGCCGGTGACGGGAAGCCCGTTGAAGCCGCGCGTCACCGCCTGGAAGCCGACATCGGTGATGGCCGACAACGCGGCCGAGCCGAGCAGGGCCGAGGTCAACAGGCTCCGTACCGTGCCGAGCGCCCGCGCCACCCGGCCATGCACCGGCACCGAATGCGCGCCCGATGTGACGTCGTAAAGCTGGCGAAGGCGGAAGCTGGCCCAGCGCGCGCTGTCGATCAACCCGTCTTCGCCTTCCAGCGCCGCCGCCTTCTGCAGGCCGTCCTGCAGCCAGTGCATCGTGGCCTCGGGGTTGGGGCCGAGGATCTCCATATGTGCGATGTCGCGCGACATGCCCTCGATATGGCCCATCATCGCTTCGAATGCGTCGCCGCTGCCGAACGCGTCGTTATATTCGAGCCATCCTTCGGCATCCTTGAAATGCAGGAAGCGGTGTTCCTGGCCCTGATTGGCCAGCTTCCCCTTGCCGAGCCGCCCGGCGGGGTTGCGCTTGATCCAGCCCTCGGTGCGGATCGTGTCGAACACATTCTTCAACGCGACGTCGAGGCTGGCGTCGTCGAATGGCAGCCCGGTCGCCTCGTCGATCATCCGTTCGCGATCGAGAAGCGGCAGGATCCTCGCGCGCCAGGCCTGATATCCGGCTTTCCGCACCCGCAAACTGTCGTGGCTCTGTGGCAGGCCCCATTTTTCGAGCTTGCCGATCGCGCCGCCGGCGGCGTTGAAGCGCCGGCGCAGATCCTCGGCCGCCTGCGACCAGGCTGCCGCCAGCTCGGCCGCGGGACTATTGCCAGTCGGCGTGCCGAACAGCTCGCGCACGACATCGTTCAGATCCTCGACATTGCGCCTGGCCCCGGTCGAGCTCCGCTTGAACTGCTCGAGCACATCGCTGATCGTCGCATGCGCCCGGCCGACGATCGCGCGCCGGCGGGCCTCGACATTGGAATAAGGGGCGCGGCGATCGGCATCGAGCAAGGCCATGGCCGCGGCGCCTGGCGCCTTGCCCGAACCATTGTCGAAGCCCGCCATCGATACCAGCGCGCGCTTCTGGGCGTCGATCTGCAGCAGCTTCTGGCGCTTGTCCTGGGCGGCCTTCCGCGCGATCGCCGCGATCGTTTCCTCGCTCGCCAACGCCTCGGCCGCCGCGGCCCCCATGCTGCGGCTATGTTGCCGCGCGATCCGGCCATAGACCGCGAGCGCATGATCGCCCTGTTCCTTGGTCAACTGGCCGCTTTCGACCAGGCCGGGAATGCACTTGTCGAGGCTCATTCACTGGCTCCCTTCGGCGGGATCATGCAGGCGCGCATCGCCTCGGCCGCGGCCGCCTCGCGATCGGCCTCTTCGAGGATCTCGGCGATGCTGCGCCTTTCGCCGCTGTCGTCGAGCACGAAACGTTCGTCGGGCTCGGCCGCCATCGCCATGCGCAGGTCGTGCTCGATCGACATCGCCTGCTCGATCGCCGCCTGGCCTTCCGGATCGTCGAACCGATCGAGGCTCCCGCGCGCCTCATCGAGCTTCTGCCAGTCGGCATCGCTCATCGCCGGCGTGATGTCCGTCATTTCGCCGCCGGCAGCCGTCGCGTCGGCCGCGGCTTCGTCGAACATGCGATCGTTGATCGCGCCGATCAGCGCGTCGTCCGGTTCTTCCCCGCGCCGGATCCGCGCTTCTGCCTCGGCCGCGACGGCCGGATCGACCTGCACCCCGAGATCGTCGGCCGCCGCGGCGATCATCTGCTCGATCTCGTCGCTGCCGTCATCGAGCGCGCGCAGCTGCTCGGCGATCGCCGCCCGCTCCTCGGGATGATAGACCTTGTCGCCGCGCGCGGCTTCCTCGACCAGGTCGATCACTTCGTCGAGTGTCGGCCGGTCCGCCACGTTGGGCGGGCCGAACCAGCCCGCCTCCCATAGCCTCTCGCCAAGCCGATCGACCGACAGGCCGCCCTGGCGAAGCACCTTGCCGCTGCTCGTCATCCGTCCGCCCAGCCCGGCCGTGCCGGCGAAATCATTCTTCTCGTCGTCGCGCAGTCCGCCCCAGCGCGCGATCTGTGTCAGCAGGTCGACCGGCCGGTTCGGGCGCGATCGCTTGCGGGCGCGGCCCTTGCCGCCTATAGTGCCGCCCGACCCGAGGCCGGGGGAGCCGTCCCGACCGCCATCGCCGGTACGCGTGACGTCCGTCGGCGACGGGTCATTTTCAAACGCCGTGACAAGCCAGCGCTTCTCGCGCCCATCCCAATCGAGCCGCACGCCGACCCGCGCCTCATCTCCCTGCAGGCTGATCCGCTGGTCGGTCTGCCGAGCGATCTTCATCCGATCGATCAGCTCGGGCAGCCGCTGGACGAGCTCGCCGGCGAGTTCGTGGCCATGCTTCTCGATGATATGCCGAAGGCCCATGTCGGCATTGCCCCAAACGACATCGATGTCGCCGATCTCGGGATGATGGAGCGCCGCCGGCACCTCGCCATTCTTGGCGCTCATCAGCCGGTCGACCGTCGCGTTCCAGTCGCCTGCGACATCGCGGTAGATCGGGCCGAAAGGCCCCCGCTCGCTGCCGTATAGCGCTGTCTCGGCCGCGCGCCGATCGGCAGCGCTGTCGAACTGGTCCGGCCGCAGCTGCAGCCCATCCTCGCTATCGACGTCGCGGATCTCCGGCGCGCCACCATCCTCGGCACCGATCCGCTCGGCCGCCCAGGCGCGGACATCGCCGACCGTCTTGCCCCGCAGCACCTTCTCGTTCGCCTTGATCACCGCCTCGGGCAGGAAGCGCTCGATCGGCAGCGACGGCGCCGCGCGCAGCATGTCGATCGCGCGGCGCGGACCAAGAAAATGCATGAGGTAGCTGTTCGTCGCGTTCGCTTCGTAGCCGGCGTTGTTCAGGATCTGGGCATAGCTCTCGACCGCCCGTTCGGTCATCCGGCGGCCGAACACGGGATCGGTTTTCAGCGCCAGCAACTCGGCATCGGTGCGGCCCCGGGCGCGGCTTGGAAACCAGCGCTTGACCCCCGACAGCCAGCTCTCATCGGTGAACTGGCCCAGGCCGCTGGCCGTCTGCCCAGGCACCGGATTGCGCGCCTTGGGATTGCCACCGCTCTCCGCCATGATGATCCGCCCGGCGATGTCGCGATTGTCGCTTGACAGCGCCGTGCTCGATCGCAGCGATGGCCGCTTGGGCGGGACGAAACCCGGAATGGGCTCGCCCGACAACAGCGCGTCGACCGCGGCTGACAGCCTCTGCCCGTGCGCCATGTCGCCCGCCGGCGACGCCACGAACGGGTTGCTTTCGCGGACGTCGGCATCGGCATTGACCGTCGACACCGCTGCGCGCTCGTCGACCGTTCGGTAATCGGGCGGCACCGCGGCGTGGAAGGCTTCCGCCTCCACCCGCTGGTCCAGCGTGCCGGCCTCGATCATCCGGCGCTGTACCGCTTCGGGCAGACGATCGAAGAGTTTGGCAATCGCGCGCTCGCGGACTTCCGGCAGCGCTACGTCGAGGGCCTTGAAACCGCCGCCGATCACGAACCCGGTGCCGCCCGCGACGGCGAGATCGGTTAGCGTGTCGCCGATATCCCGCTCCTGGCCGAGCCGTACGGCATCGTCGCGCACCAGGGGTTCCGTTGCCGCGGTCACCGCGACGTTCGCAAATGCTTCCTTCAAGCCGACGTCGAGGATCTGGCGGCCTGCGGACAGGCCAGCCTTCGCGCCACCGCCCACCGGGATATAGCTGGTCGGATCGAGCATCCCGGCGACGATGCCGCCGCCCAGCTCGGCAGCGATCCGCGTGCCGGTACCGGCGCGCGCGATCGTCGGTTCCTCGGCTGCCACGTCGCGCTGCCGCCGGCGGATCATGCTGGCGGTCAGCGAGGTCAGATCGCGGACATCGCCATAGCCCGACAGGAACTTCGGATCCCGCCGCCGTTCGGCCGCGACGGCAGCCCAGAGCGCGTCGTCGGCATTGACGCTCTGCATCGCCAGCGCATTGGGCTGATCGCCCCGCGCCATGCGCTGGCGATTGAGGCGCGCTGCGGTGATCGAATAATTGGGCACTTCATAGCCGCGCTGGCGCAGCTCGCCCATGATCTCCGCCTGCGCATCATTCTCGTAACGGCTCTGGTTCAAGCCCCAATCGACGCCGGCGCGGTTGCGACGGAACACCGCGGCGCCCGTCTCGAAGATGCCCGGCGCCGGCAGCACCGGCTCGGCCGCGGGCAGCTGCTCAAAGCCGGTCTGATTTTCGAGCTCGAAGCCCTTGAGCAGCCCCATCAGTCGTCCAGCTTGCTGATATCGATCGACCAGGTCCGACCGTCTCGCGTCATGATCCTGCCGTTGCCGATCCGCAGGCCGTACAGGCCATCGCCGATCGCCACCGGCACTGCGCCGCGGAGCTCGCCCAGCGTGGCCGGCCGCCCACCGATGATCGGCGTTCGGCCGCCGGCGGCCTTCAGCCAGGCGACCGGCGGTGCTTTGCCCAGGATCTTGGCGAACTGATCCTTGGCCATGCCGGGCGGCACGATCACCGGCGCACCGTTGATCTGGGCAACGCCGCCATGGCCGGTGCCGTCGCCGCCGGCGGCGCGATCGATCGCGCGCGTCCAGCGCTCGTCGTTGATCTCCGTCTGATCGGTTTCGCCGTCGCGCAGGCTCTCGGCCGCGTAGATCGCGCGGGCATTGCTGTAGATCGCGCTACCGAGCGCCGGCGACGTCGCGAACATGGGCAGCACCTTCTGCCAGGCCACTTGCGCATCGGCCTTCACCGCCGTGGTCCAGACACCCGGCGCCGCCTTGATCGCCTTCTCGCCCGCCAGAACATCGGCCATCGCTGCCCGCCCCGCCGATCCGGACGCCGCGAGATCCGCACCATGAATGAACGCCGGATCTGTGGGCGCAATCTGGCGGGCGGCGCTGCCGGCATCGTCGCCGAACAGGCGCAGATGATCGAGCACCGCAGCCTTGCCACCCTCTTTGCGGTACACATCCTGCATCTGCGTGATCTCATCCGGCAGCAGCGGCTTGACATCGACCTGGCCGTAGCGCTTCGCAGCGGCCCGGGCGGATGTCAGACGCGCATCGATCGTTGCAGGATCGTTCCAGTCTATCGGCGCTGGTGCGAGCGCGCCGGTCGAGAAGCTGTTAGCCAGTAGAGGCGATTGAGCGATCAAGCCCGTTACCGTCTTGCGGACGTCCAGAAGGCCTCGCCGCAGACTAGCCTGCTGTGCCGTCAGACCACCATCTGCAGCTTCGACACCATTCAACTTTGCGATCTCGATATCGAGCTGGGCTGGTGTAGCGCCTCGATAGCCGATAGCGGCGGACCGATCCCCCGCATCGGTTCGCACTTCCACTCCTTTGGAGGTGTCACCAATCTGCTCGTAGCCTGCGGCGATCTGAAGGCCGCGCTGTGGATCGCCGGTTCCGGCTTTCCATTGGGCATATTGGGTATCGAGTTCCTCTCTCTTGGCGGCCTTGGCCTGCGCCGCGGCAGCGCGCGCCTCGGCCTCGCCGCGCCGCTCAACGACATCGGCATGCGAGCGGAGCGCGTCGATCTGCGCCGGCTGCAGGATCTTGTCGTAACGTCCACTGTCGAGGATCTGTTTCGCGCGACCCGGATTGCGTTCGGCCTGCCCCATCAGGAAACTGCCGACGATCGCGCCGGCGGCTTCCTGCGTAGCGGCCTCTTTGAGGTCCTCTGCGCCCGGCTGCGCCTCGATCATGTCGGCGATATCGGACAGCTCGCCGAGCACATCGTCCTCGCGGTCGAGCCGGCCGACCCGGTTGGCGGCAAGGCTGACCGCATCCTTGTTGTCGGCGTTGCGCTTCCGCGTCTGGGCGCCGACCTGATAGGCATGTGCGCGCGCCTCTACCGACGCGCGATAATCCTTCCAGCTCTCCTTGGCGCGTGGCAGCAGGCGCGGATCCGTGATGCCGGCGAAGATCTGCTTTTCCTCGGCATCGAGCGCCGATCGGATATTGTCGGAATAGCCTTCACCGCCCGCCGGCAGATTGGCCTGCAGATCCGTTTCCAGATCGTCCATCCGCAATTTGGTGCCCGCATAGCGGACCCCGAAATCGCTGGCTTCGTCGGCGTGCCGCTGCGCCTTCTCACGCCGCTCTCGCTCCTGCAGCACCCCGCCCAGCTGCTCGACATCGGCGCCGACCGCCCCGGCCGCGCCGATCGACACCCCGCCGATATCGACCGCGCCGCCGGGCTGCACCCGCCGCTCATAGCCTTCGCCCGCCATCAGCCGGCCGATCCCGCTGCGGCGTAGTCGCCGGCGATCGCGCTGGCGGCATCGAACACGCCGCCCCACAGCGCGGCATTGCCCTCGGCCTTCGCATTCGCCGCCTCGATGTCATAGCCGGTCGACCGGATCGCCGCCTTGCGCCGCAACGCCATGATGTCGAGCTGCTGATTGACCGCGCTTTCATGGAGCGCGTCGAAAGCCGATCCAACGCCGAGCTGCACGCCCGACGCGCCCTGGGCCGCGATCTGCTCGCCCATCTGCTTGCGCGACATCTCGCGCAGCGCTTCCTGCTCGCCGATCGCGTCCGCCGCGGCATTGGCCTGGTTGAAACGCGCGACCTTCTTGTTGAACCGCGCCGCCTGATATCCGCCGATCGCCTTGATCAGCGCGCCGCCCGCCTTCACATAGGATCCGGTGCTCGCGCCCTTCGCCTGGGCGCTGCCGCCACCGCCGCTATCTGGGCCCATGATAGATCCTTTCGAACAGGAAGCAGAGCTCGCTCGCGGCGCCGAAATTGCGCAGCGGATAAGGATCCTTTTCGAAGCCCAGGAACTGCGCCCATCGGATGCATTCCGGCCGCGCGGCCGTGATCGTCTCCAGACGCCGGTAGCGCTGCTCGACGACCCGCGCGCGCGCGTAGCGGCTGATCGCGCCTGCATGCCCGCCCAGATCGCCGGCCAGCAGCGCCCACGCCACCGCTTGCACCCCGGGAAATGTCTCGGCGAAGCCGCCGCAGGTCAGCACACGGCCGTCGCCGGCGATCGCCGACCAGGCCGGGCCACGCGCCGCGATGTCGCGCGCCTCCTCGATCGAATAGCCTTCGTGCAGCAGGCCGACCTCGACCCGCTGTGAAGGCTGCAATTCAAGCGCGATCAGGTGCTCCGGTTCGAAATGCATGAAACGCACATTCATTGGTCGTTGACCTCGAAGCGCGGCATGACGGCGGTAAGGATCCAAGGGGTAGGGTCGCTGTGCTCAAGCTCGAACCGGCCGTCGCGATCGTAGCTGTCGCCGATCCGGACGTTGTCGCTTTGGCCGGTGAACAGCGGCACCGGCGCATCCATCGCGTCGGAGGGATCGCGCTTGACGATATCGTAGAGCGTTCCGCCGGCGGTGCCCGCTCGCAGGCCGGCACCCGTCGTGACAAGCCGGATGATGGCGTTGACGAGCTTCTTGAGCTTGCCCTGCAAGGTGCCGGAACGCGTATCGGCCTCGACGCGGAGCGATACCAGGCGGGCCGTATAGCCATAGCCCACAGTCACGCGGTGCGCGGCATAGGGAAGTGTCAGCACGCCTTCGAACGACACGGTCGCGCCGGCGACGACGGCGCCATCGGCCAGGACCGCGACGCCCTTGCCGCCCAACCAGGTCAGCCCCGTTACCTGCGTCGACGCGACTTCGCGGTACACCGTGGCGCCGCTATCGACGAAGAAGGCATCGGCGGCCTGATCCTCGTCCTCGTCCCAAAAGCGCGTCATGCGCTCGACCGACTTGAAGCCGTCAGTATCGATCAGCGCCCACAGCTCATCTTCGGAGCCGTCTTCGGACGGGATCGCCTCGGCCGATACGAACCGCCCGCCGCCGCCATGCTGGCGCCGGGTCCATCCCTTCACGTCCTGTTCTGGCGAATAGGATCTGTACGCCAGCTGCCCGTCGCCGCGCACCGCGACGATCAGCTCCTCACTGGCCGAAAGATAGGCGAGTTGCCTGAACCCGCCCCTGCTCATGTGGCGGGCCCAGACATTGACGTTGTTGGCGACGATCGCATCGCGCTGGAAATCATACTGGCCTTCGCGCAGCTTGCGGCCGCCCCGTTCGACGAACTGGATCAATGTACCGATCTGGAGCGGAGGCACCGGCTCGACACCGTAGAAGGTCGGCCGACTGATCCCGATATTGCCCGGGCCGGGCGCCGCGGCGTTGTTCAGCGCGCCGATCGGGTAGATCGCTGAGGCGGTGCCGACGACGAGGCGGTCGGCCGCCTGCGCCCACAAGATGGGATCGGACGCGGCGAGCCTGTAATGAAATGCGAGATCGGCGGCGACGAGGCCGGCGCTGGTGAACTGCTGGAAGTTGAGATAGTCGCCGACCACCGAACCGTAGATGTCGAAATCCTTCATGAAGACCAGGCGCTGGTTCCAGATGCTGACGACATTGGGCCAGCCCCTCCTTTTCGAGAAGGCCGAGAAGGCCCAGCGCCGGCTCGCCACGCTCGTCACGCTGCTCGGCAGTCGCCTTATGACGACGCCCGTTGCCGTGCTGGGGCTGCTGACCCCGGTGAGCC
Source organism: Sphingobium sp. (assembly GCA_030148625.1). The sequence goes on from JASBTC010000152.1 coordinate 14,508, forward strand.
GGACGATCCCGAAGCGATCATGCAGATACTTCCAGCGAACCCCATAGGGACCCTTGTTGTTGATGTCCTGGCCGGGTCCGGCACCATCCCATTCGCTGCCCTGCTCATGCGTGGGCTGCAGTGTCCCGGTGATCCCCTCGACATCGAAAACCTGGTCGACCTCATAGACCTTGCCGTCCGATCGCCGCTTGTCGCCGACCGCATGGCCCTTGATCCCCGGCTGCCAGGCCTTGATGTCGGAATAGTCCTTGGCTTCCAGTCGGAACAGGCTGCCCTCGTCGCCGGCGCCGAAGATTGAACCTGAGGCGCTGAGCACCACATTGCCCGTCGTGGCGTTGGAGGTAACCGTCAGCGCCTCATTGGTATTCACATCCTCGAAGGGGCCGTTGACGAGCTCAAGCAGCTCCAGCACGAACGTTTCGGCGGCCGTGCGCTTGAGCGCTGCCGGCGGATGCGCGCGATGTGCCAGATACTGCCGGTCATAGCTCTGCTGGCGGCTGATCTCGCGCGCCTCGGCCGCGCTGTACGGCGTTTCGAGCGCATAAGGGACCCCTGGCGCCGTCTCGATCCGGCCGCCATTGGTGTAGAACCGCAGCGTCAGCCCGCCCCATTCGAGGATATAGCTTTGCGTTCGGGAAAAGACGAACCGCGAGATATAGCTGGCATCGACCAGGGCAGACGCGATCATCTCGAAGCCGGGCGCCTTCACCAGCGGCCCCTCGACCGCGATCACCATATTCTCGATCGTCGACGCGGCGATGCGGTAGATCGCCGTATCGGTGCGCCCCTCCATCCGGTTGCTGAGCTCGCCGCCGTTGAAGCTGGAGCGCATGTCTGTGATCATCTGGCCCATCAGCAGGCGAACCGCGATGTGATCCAGCTGCTCTCCGGATGCTCTTCTGGCGGATTTTCGACCGCATCGACGCCGGCGGCGCCACTGGTCAGAGATTGCCAGGCGCTCCAGCAATCGAGCTTGATCGAACGGTCACCGGTCAGATTGAGCGCGACCTTGAAGCCCAGATATTGGGTGAAGGCGTCGATGAAGCTGGCATCCCAAAGCGTGCAGTCCTCGACGTCGACGATATGGCTGATGCGCAGCGGAGCCGCGAGATCGGTGAGGATCCAGCCACGCTCGACCCGGTATTTGTCATTCTCGCTGGCATCCAGCAGGTCGACCAGGCGCAGCGATCCGCCGGGGAGGGCGAAGGCGCGCGCGAACGGGTAGATTTCGTCCGCCGGCGCCGTGTCGCTGCCCAGCGCGGGGATCGCGGCGCGGCGCATCGCGAAGTTCCATTTTGGCCCGCTGCGCAAAGTCGCGCGCCGGCTTTCATCCCATGCCGCGCGCAGCTCGGCCGCTTCCTTGGTGCTGTCGTTGGGATCCGTGATCCGCACCGAACAGCCGATCGCGCCCAGCGTGACATTCGATATGGTGACGCGATCGGACATGGGCGGCCCCTTTCAACCGCCTAGAGCGGAAACCATTTGCCTTCGATGATCTTGCGCTGGATCGCTTCAAGCGCCGTGATCGCCTCGTCCTTGGTCAGAGCGGTGGCATCGATATTGACCACGATGCTGTCCGTACCGACCGTGTCGCCGGCCCCGACCGTGACATCGGGCGCCTTGCCGCCGCGATAGACCGTGAATTTGAACCGGGTCGCCATGCCTTAGCCTCCTTGTAAATCGGGGGCGGCGCAGGCCGCCCAGCAAACGCCGCCCCCGTCTCGAACCGGCGCCGCGGTCCCGCGCGGGCGCCGGTGAGAACCGATCAGCCCTTGATCTTGTAGCGAAGCTCGAAGACCAGCGTGCCCGAGGTGGGCATGTCGGCCGCGGCGACCGTCGCAATCACGTCCTCGGGCGCGGTCAGCACCGCCTGGGCCTTGGCCGATGCCTTGGCATAGCTGGTCGGCGTATCCGTCGAAGTGAAAGCGCCCGCCGCCTTGTATTTGGCCGTCGAGCCGCTGATGCCAACCGCGATCGTCGAGCTGCCGAGTGACGCCGACGTGGTAATCCCGACGCTGTCGAACAGCGCGCCGGTCGGCAGGCGGCCGAGGAACAGCGTATCCCCGCTCACGATCGTCTGCGCCGCCATGTCGAACACTTCGGTGATCACACGGATCGTGCCGCCGTTCTTCTCGCCGTCGATGCGCGCCGGCGGGTTGCTGCTGTCGGCGAAAGTGCCGGTGAAGGTGGAACCATAACGAGCCGTCATGCTGAGTTTCCTTGTCCTGTCGAGCTGCCCGAAGCCGTCCGGCCGTCAGCCGCCAAAAGGGGTAAGCGGGGCCCGTTGGGGCCCCGCCTGGATCAGGTTTCGAGATTGAGGATGTAGCCACATTTGAGGTTGTCGGTGCGGGTCGTCGCCACCTGGCACCGCGCATAGATCTGCTTGGCGTCGCCGAGGTCATTTCGGATGCTGAGGGAGGTGTACATATTCTCCCAAGGCACCCGCCGCATACCGGATTTCGTCCAGAACGGGTTCTTGCGATAGCCGCTGCCGTCGACGGTAAGGCCCGCATTGTCGTAAAGCGTGTTGCTGAGCTCGTCTTCGAGGAAGGTGAAGCCGCACAGGCCGAGCAGCCGCTTTCCGTCTTCCGACCATTTCGGCATGAACGTCTTGGCGAAATCCGCGTGGATCGCGTGCAGCTGGCCCATGAAGTCGTCGACCTGCTCGGCGGTCACCACATGATACCATTCCTCGCCCGCCGGCGGGTTGAAGTTCTTGACAAGCAGCTTGCGTGCCGCGCGCAGCTTCTCGATATTGTGGCGGGTCGCCGCGGCCGCGCCCGTCGCAACCGGCACGACCATCGAATTGGAAAAGCTCGAGGTGCTGGTGCCCGTCTTGCCGACGATCATCGAGCCATAAAAGCCCTTGAGGAAGGCGTCGTTCTTCGCCCTGGCGATCATGCCGGCATTCGCCATGACATAGCCGCTTTCCAGCTGGATCCCGCTCTGCAGCTGATCCATCGTCTCGACGATGAAGGCATTCTCGTCCGGATCCGGCGCGGCTACCCAGACCCGGCTGTGGCTGCCGTCGGTGATCGGGGTTGGTGCGCCGCGCGTGGTGCGCTTCTGACCCTTCACATTGCCGACGATGTCGTCGAGCTTCTTCTTCTCGCCCTCGCCGGCCGTTTCGGGGCAGGCATCCCACAGCACGCTGGACTGCTGCTGCAGCGCCAGGCGCATATTGTCCTCGTAGGTGAGCTTGTAGGTGTTCGGAATTTCGCTGGCCATGGGGCCCTCCGACAAAAGGTTGTTGACCGATTGCGAAGGGCTAGGCCGCCTGCTGGCGGGGCCTCTCTAGCGCTTAACGTCCGCGTCGACGGCGGCTTCCACCGCGGGGACCGGGGCCATACAGGCTAGGCCGGCACGAAAAAGAGACCCGGCGACATTCTCATGATCGCCGGGTCCGGTCAAGATGGCTGCAACGAGATCAGGCCGCCGCGCTGCGCCCCTCCTTCGCGTCCATGTCGGCCGCGATGATCCGGTTGAGGCGATCGAGCCTGGCTTTGGCTTCGGTGTCGCCCCTGCGTATTTTGTCGGTGAAGGCTTGATCAGCCATGAGCGTTTCTTTCTGCGTCTTCGCATCCGCGGGGGTGATCCCGAACTTCTCGCGGGTGCCGCCGTCCAGCATCGCATCCTCGGCGATCCCCTGGCCGAGCTTCAGCATCAGGTCCAGCGTGCGCTTGGCGCCGAAGCCCTGTTGCATGTCGGCGATCGCCGTCTTGTCGAGGCCTAGCCGCGCCGCCGCCCGGTTGCACAGGGCCAGGTTCTTGGCCTGGTCGGGACCCCAGCCTTTCAGCACGGCCTCGGTTTCCGCCTTGCGCGTCGCGACAAGGTGCGCGTCCATGTCCATCTGCTTCGGAATATACCAGTCGCGGACAAGCTGCTCGGCGGCGCCCTTGGGGATGCCGAGCTTGTGCGCCTGGGCCGCGAAGTCGCCCATCAGGCTTGCATCGAGATCGCCGGTGACGCCCTCCGGCATCGTGAACTGATAGCCTTCGGGCGTTTCCGGCACGCCGATCGCCGTGCGGAACGCCGCGAGCTGTTCCGGCGATGCGCCTTCCTTCGGCACCTCGACCTTGCCGCCCGATCGCAGCGCCCTTTCGGTTTCCCGGTAGCTTTTCACCACATCGTTGAGCGACTTGAAGCCCTTCGATGTCAGCCAGTCGCGGTGCGAAGGATTGTCGGCATCGACCGCGTCGGCCGAGATCCCGTCGAGCCAGCCCGAAGCGCCGCCGCCGTCTCCACCCTGACCGCCATCGCCGCCGCCGCCGCCGTCGCCACCCTGGCCACCGTCGCCGCCACCGAGGCCGAGCGCCGCCGAAACGGCATCGCCGCCGTCGCCGCCCCCGCCATCGCCACCGCCGCCCTGGCCGCCGTCACCGCCGCCATGATCGGGGGCGCGCATGTAACGCCCCATCTGCCGCTCCGCCGCCGTCATCGCGAACGCCGGCCTGCCCCGCTCACTCATCGTCATCATCGCTTGTCAACTCCCTCAGACGGTGAACCTCCTGATCAGAAAGGTTCAGGAAATATTGCAGCCTCAACCACACCTCGCGCTTGCCGGCGCGGAAGGCGTGGAGGCTCGGATCGGGATCGAAACCCGATGCGTCGGCGAGGCAGAATTTGCGGAGGTCGGCGAGCACCCGCTCGACTTCGAGCGCGGCCGGGCCCGACAGATCGAAGACCGCGCGATAGCATCGCCGCTGGCGCAGCCGAAGGCGGCGCACGAACTGTTCCATGGAACGCCCCAGGCTCACGCCTCGTCCCCGCGCAGGTCGGCCGCCTTGGCGAGATTGAGCACCGTTTCGCTCGCCGCCGGCCCCGCGGCCAGCAGGGTTTCGTCCTGTTTGCTTGCCGCCCGCGCAGCGCGTTTGGCCTCGACTTGTTCCGGCGTCGACACCCAGCTCGGCCGTACACCCAGCACCTCGGCCAGGCCACGCCCGGCGGCCTCGGTATCGACCAGGTCGATCACGCTCTCGTCGAACGGCGCGATCTGGGACAGCATCTCGGTCCAGCGCGAGAAGCCCATCGCCTCTTCCGCGCGCGCCATCCGCGACAGGGGATTGTCGAATATGATCTTGATGCCTGCCTGCTTCGCACGCGCGGCCTCGCGCAGCACCGGCGGCGGCGGCACGATCTGGCCCGCCCGCAGCGCGATATCGAGCTCGCGCGTGATCAGTGGGCCAAGCTTCTCCGTCTCGATGCGCCCCGCCGTCGGAGCGACGAGCATGCCCGACTGGCGCGCGATCTCCAGCGCCTCGGTCGCCGTCATGCGATCGCCGCGTTCCATCATCAGGGTGAAGAATTTGTCCAGGAACGCGGTCTTGACGACCTCGCGCTCGCGTTCCTGCATTTCGAAGCCGAACGGCAGCGCGCCGCCCATCTGCAGCGCGTGCGCCAGCTGGCGCCCCTGCGCATCTACCATGCCGGGATTGAGGCCGCTCGGCTTGGTGGCGAACTTGGTGATCGCCCCGTCGTCGTGGAACAGGATCGGCGGATCGACGGCGCGATGGCCGGCGCGCAGCAATGTCTTCGCCATCTCGTTCAGGCCCTTGATCGTGCCAAGCACCCGCATGGCAGGCGATCGGCCGTAGATGTCGCGCGGGCTCGTCGACGTGCGCGACACGATGATCGGCATCGAATGATAGCCGCGCCGGCGCATGATCCATTTCTCGTCGGGCGCGATCGTGATGCTCTCGATCGGAAAGCCCAGATAATCCATGCGCTCCGGCCGCCATTTCTTGGCGGGACGGATCGCGCGCAATAGGCGGAAGCTGGTTTCAGGCTTGCCGCCCGGCTCCAGCGCCTGCCGCATCTTGGGGCTCAGGCTGTTCGGATATTCGCCCGCGATCTGGCGCGCCGTCTTTTCATAGGCGCGGTGGACGGTGTCGACCCGGCCGGCATAGCTTTCGCCGATGTAGATCTCGCTCAGATGGATCGACTTGTAGAACATCGAATAGCCGACGAGCTCGTCCACCCAGAGCGGGGAAACGCCATAGACGCCGCCCGATCGGACATCCTCCATCGCCTGGGTGTAGAAGCCCGCGGCGGGTGCCGCTCGAATGGCGAACAGCCGGTCATTGGCATATTCGCACCAGCGCTGGACCTCGGGCAGCTTGTTCAGCTCGGCGGACGTCGTCACGAGGCCGGCCCATTTCTGGTTGCGCGGGAACAGCAGCCCGCCGATCGCCGCCTCGTAACGCTCCAGACCCTCCGAAGCCGTGCTGTCGAACAGATCCAGTCCGCGCTGTCCGCCGGGGGACAGATTGTCTAAACCGCCCGCCATCACCGGATCGACCCGCCGTTCGACCTGCTTCCAGATGCTCTCCCACGGCATGCGCAGGTTGACGAGCTCCTGATGCTCGCGCAGCAGCACCTCGCAATGTTCGGTGTCCTGCCAATCCTCGGCCGCGCTATAGGGGTCCATCCGGCGTTCCTTCGTGAAATGGTGGTGTGGCCCCGGCCTCGATCGCGAAGCCGGGGCCGCCCGATCAGACGATGATGTGATCGACGAGCTCGACGCGCTCGCCGGGCTGCAGGATCAGCGGTTCGAAGAATTCAGCCCAGGCGAACTGGTCGCCGCCGACGAACAGGCCGACGCCGACAACCCGGTTCGGCGCCTCGCCGATCGCCGGTCCCTGCAGGGTGAACTTCTGCTTGAGCAGCCATTTCCCCTCGGTATGCTTCACCCATGCGCCGGCGCCGGCGACGACAAGGGGATCGAGCCCGCGGATCTCGTTCTTGCCGTCCGAGAAGACGATCTCGATCGGCTCGCTGCCGATCAGCGCCGCGAAGTCGTCGGAGCTGAACACGTCCTTTAGCAGACCGCATTTCCGCATTTTCGGCGGCTGCGCCTTCCGGAAAGCCTTGATCTGGCCTTTGGCCCCGTCGAGCGCCTTGATGAGCTTCTCATTCTCGGCGGTCAATGCATTGACCTGCGCCGAAAACTGGCCGAGCTTTTCAATAGCCAACCCCACCGGGGAAAATGCTTCATTCTCGGCCACCAGCCCCAAATCGACGATGGCATCGGAGAGTTCGCCGATCGTGGCATGCACGCCGCGCAGCGCGAAAAAGACCTTCTCGACAGAATTGGCGTCCTCGGGACCGCCATCGCCATAGCCGAGCTCTTCGAGCAGCGCGCGCGCCTGGCCGAAATAGGCAGGATCATCCCCGGCCGTCGCAAGCCCGGCGGAGCGGCCAGCTTCGATTGCGTTGGCAAACCACCCCGTCAAGTCGCCGCCGTTGACCGCAAGGTCATCATCATCGGCCGCATCGATTTTTACTATGCGACCGACGAACTGATTTCCGAACTCGTCGCCCCATAACTTTCCATCGGTGCCGATCCGCGCAAGCATATCTCCCGCGCTTTCGACCTTTTGATTTGCCTTAGCCATCGTCCTTACCTTCCCTCAGTTGAAATCACTGCCCGAGCAGCGGCTTGCCGCCCTTGCCGGCCTCGGCGCCGCCGGCGCCGGTGATGATGTCGGCCGCTCCCCCGCGCCGGCGCGCCAGCGCATCCGCGCCCTGCAGCTGCGCCTCGGCATCGTCCCGCGTGGCGACCGGCTGCGGCGCCGGCAGCTTCGGATATTTCGGCACCAGGCCGAGCGCTTGCAAAGGTCCGGAAAGCACCTTCATCGTCAGTCTCCCAGGATGGAATATTCGCTGTCGTTCACGACGCGGGTGGAGGCATCGCGCGGCTTTTGGCCGCGGATTTCGAGGATCACATTCTCGCCTTCGAGCGCGGCATATTGCTCGGCGTCGGCGACGTGGGTGTAGATCGTATTGGCGATTTCGAGATGGCCACGCGTCTCGCCGGTGCCGAGCTCGGCCTTGGCATAGCGATATCCGCCAAGATGGGCCTTGATCAGATGCTTGCAGCTAGGATCGACCTCATAGCCGCCGATGCGGTCCTGTACCTGCCAGATCGCCTCATTGCGCAGCCCGGCGCGGTTTGATTTCGCGCGATGCACCTTGAAACCCAGAGCTTTCTGGAAGGCGAGCAGCCAGTCGAGCTCATTGTCTTCGCGATCGTCGGCGGCAAAGGCGGCGGGATCCGCGACGACGCGGATATCGCCCGCCTGGATGCCGGGGAAGCGATCGGCGAGCATCTGCTTGCACGCCTGGCCGAACGCGCTTGGTCCCACCTTTAGCAGCTTCTTGCCGCCCTGCGCGACGTTCACCACCTCGGCCAGGGCACGGAAATCGCCATGACGGGTGCGCTGGGTCGCGACGGCCGCGGCGAACAGGCCCTGGTCGACACCAAGGACGAGCAGCCGAGATCGATCCCATTCCTGCGCGCGCACATGCACCGCGTGCAGGAACTTGGCGTTGACAGGCTGCCCGTGCTGCAGCGGCACCGGCTTGTTATCGACCATACGATCGACATAGCCCGGCTTATGCTTGTTTGCCGCAACCTGAAGAACATAGTAACCGCGACCGCCGGGCAGATTATGCAAGTTCTCGGCATCCGGCTCGCGACCGCCCGGCTGAATAAAGCACTCGATCAATTTCCGGCCGTTAAGTGCTTCGGCAAGGTCGAGCTTATCCTGTTCTGAAAGCCCTTCGATTTCTTGGTCGATCAACAGCCGATAGATGTGATTTTCGATATCCGGCATGTTGAGCGACAGGATGATCTGGGGATCGACCACGGAGCTCGGGTCGAGGTCGGAGAAGCGGCCCACGCGCCCGGTGAGGAACGGGACGAGATCCTCGGGCTGAAGATCCGCCTCGTCGACGATGACGGCATTGACTTCCCATCCGCGGCAGGCCTCCTCGACGGTGCCGTCGCCGATCGCGCGGAACTCGAATTCGACGTCGAGGATCTCGATCGGCCGCCCATCGCGCCGGTTGCCCTCACGCCGCAGCACTTTGCGGAAGCTGTGGGTGAACGGCGCTTTCCAGCTGAAATTGCCTTCGCTTTCCGGGACGAGATTGAACCAGCTCTTGAGCGTCGTCGACTGGAGCGAGGGATAGCTTTCGCGGATAATGCCGATGCGGGCCTTGCGCCAGGCGATGCCCGTCCGCTCATCGAGCACCGCCTTTTGCTGCGCCGCGACCCGCAGGCCCTTTTGCAGAGCCGCCATCGTCTTGCCCGAACCGACCGGCCCGATGATGCCGCAGATGAACGCACGGCTCCGCATGAAAGCATCGGCCTTGGGGCCAGGCGAAATCAGGCGGCGGGGTTTGAGCGGCGCCTGTATCATCGCGGCGCGTCCTGGTCGTCGACCGGCAAGAATTCGGCGTCGATAACATCGGCCATTTCTTCGCGGCTATGAGTAACGCCTTCAATAAACATGTCCGCTATACCTGCGAACGAGAAGTCAACCGCGATCGGTTTCTTGCCATGGATGTACGGCATAAGGATATCTGCACAGCGCGCGCGCAGCGACTGCGCCTGCTCGAAGGTCATTCGCTCCACGACGAGATTTGGGCTGCCGTCCGCCCGGAAGCTGTGGACCTTCTGCTGGCGCGATGCCTCGATCAGCATTTCCGGCTGCGTCGAGGCGATCTGCATGAGCGTGATGGCGGGATCCTGCCCAAAGGAAAGGATATATCGCGCGAAATCGTCGGTCCGCTTGTTGCGCGCGCCACGTGGGCGGCCGGCGCCTCGACGACGGGCTTCCTGCAAAACCTCCAGACGGGTCGCATTTTCGCCGAGCGCATCGCGCGCCTCGACCATATCCTCGGCGCTGAAGGTCGCGAAGAGATCCTCTTGCTCCTCGACGGCCGCCGCGCCGGCTTCGATCAGCGCTTTGCTATCGCCGAGCGGCCCGGCCATGGCCGCCTTGTCGCCGCTCTCAGTTGACACTGGTGAGCCCTCCCCATAGCGTCCCTGTTCCCGCGCCGCCCATGCGCGACATAGAGGCTCGCCCATGCCCCGCGCCCAGCTTCCTAAGGCCGAAACCGCGCTTTTCCGCTGTTCCTGACGCTTTCAGACCATTCCCGCGCCCCGTGCCCCGTTTGTGTCCTCGGGGTTCAGCGCCCGTCCGCCAGGACGGCATCCCAACAGTTGGGGGGCATCCGGCCGAAATCGTAAAAATCGGCTGCGGTGACGGGCACCGGGCGCCGGCCACGGCGCTGGGGGGGGCCGGGGGGGTCGCGCGGCGATCGCGGCGGCCGAGCTCGCCCAGGCCGTACGCGCCCAGCCTGACAATCTGATGACCATCGACCGCAAGCCATTGGTCTAGCTCGATATTCTCGAAGCATTCCAACGCCGCCATTCCAACGGGCGCCGATCGGCCAGCGAGAAAGCCCGGAAATCCGCCACTTCCGCACCGCGCCTGGTCGACCAGCGCGCCGGCCTCGATCGCGCGCAGCCCGACCGGCCGACCGCCACCCCCCGGCCGAAAGTTTCGCCGCGCCGCGCGCCTATCTAGCCGCTGATCCGGCCGCCCCAGATCCGGCAGCCCATATCCGCCCCCTATTTTATTCGGCGCGACGCGCACCCGCCGGGCAGCTTCGAGCAGGCGGGACCGATGGGACATCGGCGAAACATCGCGGTCCCGCCGAATGTCCCATCTAACACTCTCTATCCATTGGATTTTTATCCATGGGACCAGTGGGACATGAGTAAGAAGAAGGTCACGCGCGCGCGTAAGAGAGATTGTGACCACGCGAGCGCGCGCGCGATGGTCCCGCCAGTCCCGCGCACGATAGGGCAACGATAACAACCACTTAGGCGGGACATCGGCCGGGACCGCCCCCGCGCCCATCGGTCCCGCCGGTCCCGGCCCCGCTCGGTAACTAATTGAAATCGAAGGGCACGGGCGAAGGGCAAGGGGAGGGAACGGGCGCGGGCGAATGGGCGCGGGCGATGGCGCGCACCTCGGGGCGCGGAGATGAAAAGGCAGCAGCGGGCGCACCGCGTCATGCGCCTTCCAGGCGCACAACGCTGCCCGCTGGCGCAGCTCTGGCGAGCTCACGAACAGATGAGCAGAAAAAGTTTGCGATCGCCTCTTGCGCCATACCCTCAATGAGTGTATATGATCGTTCACCAGCACCAGGCTGGCAAGCGCGCCTCGGCTAAACAGGGGCGGAGAAACACTATGATTATCGACCGGAGCGCGGCCGCCCGCGCCATGGCCAAGGCCATCGCCTTCAAAGCATGCGGCAAGGATGCCGAGGCCGCTCAATGGGCCGCCGAGCTCGTCCGCATCCTCGAATGCGCCGAGATCCTCGATCCCTCGATCCGGAGGGCATGAGCGATGGCTATTCAGCGCACCCGCTTCATCCCCGAAGGCGCGATAAAGGTGACCGCGAAGGACAGCGAAACCGTCGCCTATCTCTACACCACCCCGAAAGGCAACCCGGCGGCGATCGTCTATGCCGGCAAGGCGGCCAAGCCCTACGCCTGGCATAGCTACCGCACCGCCGATCGGCGCGAGCAGCACCTGCGCGATGTCTTCCAGCGCCGGGCCGCGATCGCGAAGGTGAAGGCGGATCGCGCGGCCGCCAAGCGCGCCTGGATCAATCCCTACAAGGTGGGAGATCTGTTCCGCCGCTCCTGGGGCTACGATCAGACCAATATCAATTGGTACGAGGTTATCGCCGTAAAAGGAAAAATGCTGGAGGTGCGCGAGATCCAGCAGACCCGCGTCGAGGATGGCTGGCTGCACGGCAAGACTACGCCGCTGCCCGGCGCCTATAGCGGCGAGGCGTTCCGCTGCCTCGCCCAGGACGGCCGCATCAAGATCAACCACTATGCGCACGCCTATTTCGTGGCGCCGACGCTGGTGGCCGGTGTCAAAACCTATGGCGTCGACAGGTACAGCAGCTATGCTTGAGGCGATGTCGAACCATCCGAACCGCTCGAAACGCACCGTCTCGGCCGCGCGCAACCCTGCGCCGGCCGAGATCCGCACCGCCCGCGAGCTCGCCGGGCTGACGCAGACGGCGGCGGCCGAGCTCATCCACTGCAGCCTGAACGCGTGGCAGCAATGGGAAGCCGAGCCGGGCACGCCCACACATCGCAAGATGCACCCGGCTTTCTGGGAGCTGTTCCGGCTCAAGACGGGCGCGGGCGCATAGGTCATTCGCGCACCCCGTGCGCGCCTTCCAGGTCCGCGATCGTGCCGAGCGGCACCAGCACCACAGCGACCTTGTCGCCGCCGACGCGGACCTTCTGCCCCTTGATCGCGCCCTCGATACGGCCCAGCGCCTGCCCCCACCCGCCGGACGCGCCGGCGCGGCCCTGCCACTGGCTGTCGCGCCACAGCGGATCCAGGCCGCGACTGGAGCACGCGACCGCAAGATAGAGCTCGGCCGCCGGCGTGCTCATGCCGACAGGATCCTCGATCGAATATTTCGGCTTGCCGTCGACGAGCTCGCTGGTGACGCGCGTCACGCGCATGCCGTGCGTGCCGAGGCGGGTCTTCACCCGCTTCCACCGATCGTCGTCGCCGCTGCCCAGCTGATCGAGACACCAGCTCGCCACAGATTGCGGGATCTCGCCGCCGATCGCCGGCAGGATCGAGCTCGACAGATGCGCCGCGCACCGCAGCGAATTGCTCGACTGGCCCGATTTCTCGGCCAGGCTGCGCGCGTCCAGCTGTGCCGCCCAATCAAAGGCGGTTGCTTCGAGCTCTAAATCGTCCTCGTAGAGCAGCATATAGGCGCCGGCGAGCAGCGTGCCGAACTGGTCGGCCGATCGGCCGCCATGCCCCACCTTCGCCAGCGCCATGCGCATCACGTTGAGCGTCGCCGCGAACCGCGGCCAGCGGTCGACCATCCTGCGAAGCACGGCCGCGCCCGTCGTCGCCAGCGTGCGCGGATCCAGCACCGGCGGCACCGCGCCCTTTGGCAGCTCGAGCAATTCGAGAATGGCCAGGCGGTTGCGGTCCTGGTCGAGCATCGGCGGCAGCAGGATCGACGAGAACAGGAAACAGCTGCGCGCCGTGAATTCGTGGCCCTGGTGATCCTGCCCGCCGCGCACGCCGCGGCCGCCGCTGGAGGCTGTGCGCGCCAGCTTGATGATCGCATTCGCGCGCCGGTTGTCCTCTTCCGCCTCCAGCTCGTCGAGCGCGACCGGCAAGGTGTCATAGCCGAGGATCTGGCGCAGGCCCGCCTCGGTCGCGTCGGTCGAATGCAGCAGCGCGCCGTTGAACAGCAATTCGATCAGCTGCTGCAGGGTGGACTTGCCGGCCGCGCTGTCGCCCGTCACCCACACATGCGGGCGCCATTCCTGCGCCCCGCCGGTCGGCGCGATCGCGATCCAGCCCAGCATCAGCACCACGTCGATCGGCCGCGCCCAGTTCCAGCTACCGAGCATCGCGAAAAGGTCGTTGAGCAGTTCCGGGCTGTCCGTCTGCCCCGGCCGCGGCACTTCCGGCCCGGTGGGATAGACCTTCTTGCCGATCACGCCGGGATCCATCCATGGCCGTTCGGGCGCGGGATCGCCGGGCTTGGCGCCGACATAGACCTTGTCGCCGCAATGCAGGATCAGCTCGCCATCGGCGCCCTTGTGCGCCCCGCGGCCGCGCACCCGGCCGACCGGATCGAAAACGCCCTCCTGCGCGGCGACACCCATCAGCAGCTCGCTGACCACGTCGACCGCCCAGCCATTGACCGCATCGGTGACCATTTCCCCGGTCACCTTGTCTTTGTACGGCTTCGCGAACCGCGGCCAGCGCTGGCGCAGCAGATGCGCCTTGCGCCCGAACATGGCCAGGATGCCCTTCTGCGCGACCTTGTCGGCCGCCAGCTCGATCATCTGGCCCAGCTCGTCGAGGAAGAAATAGCGCTGCTGGCGGACGCCCAGCGGCACGATCGGGCAATCCGCCGGCAGCATCGGCAGTTCGGGCTGTTCCGGATCCTGCCCGCCGCTCCGCCCGCGCTGGCGCGGCCGCTTGGGCTCGGCGATCGTCTGCCGGCCGGCGATCATCTCCCGCACGGGATCAGCTGGCTTCCGCGATGCCATCAACGGTCACCCCGAACGGGCCGCGCCGCCTGCAGAGCGGCGCGGCCCTCGCTGAAACGGGGCGCGATCTGAGATCCGCGAGGCAGCGCCCGATGACGCTGCGCTGGGGGCCTTGCGAGCCGTACCAGACGCCCCTCTGGGGTATTCCTAAAATCATTCACGCCCGCCTCCCTTCGGGCGCGGGCGCCCCATGCTGCGCCAGCTCGTTGGCGTCCTTCACCCCTTCGGGCGGCAGCACCAAGTCGACGCGAATTCCCTGCTCGGCGCGCTCGCCGATGATCTTCTGCAGCTCGGCGATCGGCTGCGCCTTGGTGTCGCGCTGGCCGATCAGCACCAGCGCCCCCATCTGTTCGGGCAGCACCATCGCCCCGATATTGCCCAGCGTCACCGCCGCCACCACACGGGCGCGGGGATCCGCGCAGGCGATCGTCAGCCCGTCCTCGATCCCTTCGGAGATCCAGATGTCGGTGCCGTCGGGCACGCGCGCCAGCGGCATATCACCGGCCTCGCCCTTCCAGATCGGAATATGCGCGCCCCAGAAACTGCCGAGGCACATCTTGGGCTCGGCCAGGCGCGCCTTCTTCCACCCGCCGGCGCCGTCCGGTTCGATCCATGTGCGGTGCGTCGCCACATGGTTGCCGGCGATGTCCTGGACGCGCGCCAGCATCGCCGGGCATTCGCCCTGCAGCTCGGCATTCCATACGTCCTCGGCATAGCGCAGCGCGCCCGGCTGCTTGCCCAGCCTGCGGATATCGATGCCCCGCCCGGCGAGATAGGCTTCCGCCGGCGTCCCGCCGATCGGCACCGCCTGCAGCCACATCGCCGCCGCCTGGCGCCGCTTCTTCTCGCGCCGCCTGGCATCCTCGCGCGCGGCCTCGTCGGCGCTCCGCTGCGCCTCGATCCGCACGGTCTGCAGGCGGCGCGGGTCGAGATTGTCGAGGCCCAGATAGCTGCGCCCCCACGCGAACGCCTGTTTCAGGTCGCCGCCGAACTTCACCTCGGCGATCAGGTGCAGCATGTCGCCGCCCTTGCGGTGCCCGGCCAGGCCGCCGGCGAAATCGTTGAAATTGCCGATCCGCGGACCCGACAGATTGATCGCCAGCGACGTGCCCGGATCATCGGCCAGCGATCCCGTCCGCCAGAACTGGCCATGCTGGCGTCCGTTCGGCAGCAGCAGCGGCGCCAGCTCGCGCACCCGCTGCGCCAGCAGCGAGGCCAGCTCTTCCGGTGAAATGAGGCCCCCCCGGGCTGCCATCGCTAGCCGTTGCGCTTGCGTTCGGCAGCGGCCGCCTGGCGCAGCCGGCGCGATATCTCGCGGCTATGCTTATGCGGCTCTGGCTTGCGTTCGCGCGCGGGCTTGTGCGCAGGTGCCGCCGGAATGCCCGTCGCTGCAACCATCAAGCTGGCGAACATCGCCGCGAAGGCGGATCGGTTGGGAACGCGCATCCTCATGCCGCCGCCAGCCTGATCTTCCAGCCATTCTGGACAAAGATGTCGTAGCGTTGGCCAGCCTTCCAGATCGGACTGCTGCTGTCGGGCGCGCCCGGCGCGGTGCCGTCCGTGGTCAACGTGTAGCGCACGTCCTCGGCCGGCTGCACCAGCGCCAGAAACGTGCCGGCGCCGATGGTGAGGGTGTCGCCCGCCGCCGGCTTCCCATGCCGCAGCGGCGGAAACTGGTACACCGGCACCAGATTGCCCTGCGCCGATGGCGGCTTCACGAATTCGGTAATCTCACAGGCCATTTCGCCCTCCGTCAGAGACTTGCCAGCTCGGCGTGCTTCAAAAGATCATTCGCCAGGGCGGTGGCATCGGCGGGCGGCATGGTCAGAATGATCTCGTCGCCGAAGCCGATCTTCAGGCCGAGATGCACTTTCCAGCCCTCGGGATGCGCGGCGATCGTGACGGCATGGGTGGCGCCGGCGGCCATTGCTTCGGGGGAAGCCGCCGGCGCCGCGCCGGTCGATGGTTCTACCAGGCCATCGACCGGCGCAGGGGACAGGGAAAGCGATGAATAGTCCGCCGGGCGCAGCGCGATCGGCAGTGGCCCCAGCACGCGCTCGATGCGCTGCAGCAGATCCGCTGGCACTTTGTCGGTTGCATAGCCGCTCAGCTCGATCGCCTCGATATAGCTGTGGCTAATCTGGCCGACGCGCCGCGCCAGCTGCTCGGCGCTCAGCTGCCGCGCGACGCGCTGATAACGCATCCAGTTCGCGAAGCCCTCGCGCTGGGCGATATCGGCCGGTGCCGCCGCCAATGCCCCCTCGCCGCTCACGGCAGTTGGTCCGAAATGGCGGAAAACTGTCCCGAAACGGGAAAGCCGTTACGGAACAGTACGTAACTTGACCGTGCAGCTTTCGAAGAGAAAGCTGGCGAGCCACTTTTTGATCGGGGGATCATACATGGAGCAGGGTTTGCGGGTCGGCCGCCACGGGGGAGATATGCCTGGATCGTCATGCTGCCCGCCTGGCCATCTCGGCCTCAGCTTCGTTACGGATGCGGTCCGCTTCCCAAGCTGGTACATCATAGAAGTCGTTCGGCTGAACCTGTCCCCTGCTAACGATATAGACGGACCGCATGACTTCGGCGCTGGGCACGATCGGGTCGATCGCTCGCTCAATTTGGCTGATATAGGGCTGACTACAGCCGATTTCCGCGCCGAGTTGGTCCTGCGTCCAACCCTCCGATTTGCGCCACATCGCCAATTTCATGCTACATCAAACCCTCTGCGCGAACCGAGTTATTGCCATACCTTATATTTTCGGGATGGACATAAGCAATCCCCGCGTGTGAAATATAAGCAGTTGGCATATCTTCTTTCCATGAACCCGGCGAACCGCCTTAGATTGATGCGCAAGCGTGCAAAGCTGTCGCAGGCAGAGCTCGCGCGCCTTTCTGGCGTCTCACAGCCGGCCATCAGCCAGGTGGAGAACGATCAGCGCCCGCTGACGATCGACTGGATGCGCACCTTTTCGCGCATACTTCAGTGCAACCCTGCTGATTTGCTGGACGATGCCGACAATCCGCACCGGCTATCCGAAGAAGAAGCCGCGCTGATTGAAGCGTTCCGTGCTGCTAGCGAGGCACAGCGAGCGATGGTAAAACGAGTTGCCGAACCGCTCGATGCCAGCGCGATCGAGCCGCTCCGCAAATCAGCTTGATAGGTCGGCAGATCGAGCCTCGCCCGATGCCAACCCCTAATCAAGGATCGGCGCACGCGTGAAACGCAAGCAGGCAGGTGCCATTATGCTTTGCGCCGGCCTGCTGATGCTCGCCGCGATGATCACCATCGCTCCCGCACCTGAGCACCTTCCTAGAATATTGCGGCGAGCCGCACGCGGCGGATGGCTTCATTTTGGCTCATTTACCATCGCGCTCGCGGGATTTTATGCGCTGATCACGGACGGCCGACCCCGTTAAATTATAAGCTATTGACATAATATAAGCAGTGGTAATAATTGCGCCGTTCACCCCCGAACGGAGGCCGTTCGTGCAGCATCAACATATCCGATCGACCGTGGAGCCGCTCCCCGGCGTAAAGCTCGGCAACCGCGTCAACCCACACATCTACACCTTCGGTGAGATCTGCCATCAGCTGGGCCTGCTCCGGCGCAGCGCCAACTATCGCACCGAATATATCCGGACGATGATCGAGAAGGTCCGCTTCCCGGCGCCGCTTCCCCGCTTCACCCAGAAGTCGGGCGACATGCAGACCGGCGCCGACGCCGTTACGCCCAACTCGAACTGGAACCGCCCCGCGGTCGATGCCTGGTTCAACGGCCTCCTACCCCCCGATGCGCGCGCGGCGATCGCCGGCCTCGATATCGAGGGCCAGACCCTCGACGATCGCGCCGGCAACATCAACGACCTCATTCAGGCGCGCGGCGCATGAGCCGGGCTGTCTCTTTCGACATCGATGCCGCCGACGCGGAGATCGTTGACGATATCGTCGAGCGTTATGCGCAGATGTACCGCAATATCTTTGAGCGTGATTTGCCCAAGGATGGTCGCCTTCATCTTCGCATGGATTTGGTTGCAACGCACGCGAACGGCAATCCGATGGATTTTGCCAAGCTCAATGCTGCCGACGATTTTACGTTTGGGCATGATATCCGCGGCATCGATCGGCACATCGACCGGCGTACGGGCAAGCTGCTCCACCATTTCATACCGCGCTGTTCGAAGCGTGATGCGATGGTGGTCGCATGAGCCAGCTGGGGGGCAATCCCGTCGCCGTTGAGATCGAGGCCGATCGCGTCGAAAGCGATCTGGCCATGCCGAGCGTCGCCTGTGTCGTCATCGACGGCACCAAATGCTGGGTGCGCGCGGCCGAGAAGATGGGCGTCGCCACGGCCGAGATGGACGGCGTGCCCGTCGTCACCGTCGCCTTCGCCCGCCTGTCGATGGGCATCAACGCCGGCCTCTACACCGCGCTGTCGCCCGCCGAGGCGCGCCTGATGGCCGCCTCCCTCAACCGCTCGGCCGACATCGCCGAGCAACCTGAAGCGGGGAAACGATGATGGGCGAGCCCTTGCCACGCGCGCAGATCGTCGACAGCGCTGATGCCAACAGCTTCGTCGACACCGAACAGCAGTTGCTTACACCCTTCGTGATCGAGATGCCCGAGACCGGCCCGTCCACCGTCTTGCATGGCACCTGGATGCACATTGGCGAGATCGGCGTGGGCGATAGCGCCCGGCGCATCGCGATCGTGATCGGCACCAAGGCGTGTGGATGCGGCTGCGGCAGCACGGGCCGGGCGATGATGTACACGCCCAGCGTCGACGGCGTCCGCGAGCTGATCCGCGCGCTTGAGGCCCGCGCCGCCGCGACCGAGGCGCAGGCCGCTGGCGCCGCGGCCGACGCGATCGCCGCCGTGGGCGGCCGTGTGGCCGCAAAACCGTTCGAGGAACCGACGCGCGCGCCGGCGCCGGCGCCGGCGCCGATCGACACCGCGCGCCCGTCGCTGGTCGACCGCGTCTGGGCTCGGCTGTTCGGCCGGTGAGGATCGAGCCCCTCCCGCCCGAACAGGATCCCGAGCGCAACTGGCGGCGCGTCTCCGCCGGCGCCCTGATCCTCTTCGCGGTGCTGCTCACGCGCATGATCCTGTCGATCAACGGGATTAACCTGTGATGCGTCGATCGGACGCAGATCTGTCTCACTCATTCGGCGCACGGTGCGCCGGATCGGGCGCGCCGGCGCCGTCTGGGGTCTCTCACCGGCGCGCCCGTCCCTTCCTGTAGGAGCTGACATGACCGAAACCGCCGCCCAGCAATCCACCGAAACCGGCAAGGGCAGCATCGCTGCCCAGGAGCTGCGCCTGTTCGTGGAGCGCGTCGAGCGCCTCGAAGAGGAAAAGAAGGGCATCGCCGATGACATCAGCGAAGTCATGTCGGAGATGAAGGGCCGCGGATACGACACCAAGATCGTCCGCAAGCTCATCGCGATCCGCAAGAAGAAAAAGGGCGAACAGGCCGAGGAGGACATGGTCCTCGAAACCTACATGGCCGCGCTGGGGATGATCTGACATGGCAGATCTAGCCGCCGCCGCGCTCGCCTGGACGCGTACCGCACCCGGCCAGGAGCTAACCACCCGCCAGATCGCAATGCTCGCTCTGGTCTGCGACGAACCCAATCTCCGCGAGGTCCGGCACCTCGCAGGCGCGCTGCACGTGGCAAAGCCGGTCATCACCCGCGCGGCCAACACCATGCAGGCGCTCGGCCTGGTCCAACGGGTGAAGCTGCCCGAGGACAAGCGCTGCTGTGCGATAATTCCCACGGCGGCCGGCACTGCGCTTCGCTGCGAAATGCGAACGCTAGGTTGATGCCCGGCAAGCGCATCCTTAGCGACGAACAGCTCGACGAGATGGTTGCGCTCCGCGAGGCGGGAAAGACCTGCCAGTGGATCGCCAACCATTTCACCCGCGGCGGCACCAGGGTCGGCGCGAGCACGATCGACTGGCATTGCCTGCGGCTCGGCGTCACCAGCCCGAGGGGGCTGCGTCAGCTCGATCCCGCAAATCGCCGACCGATGCGCCGCGGCGCCCACACCGTCCGGCCGTACACCCCGGAGGAGGATGGCCTGCTCCTGGCATTCGATCGGCAGGGACTGAGCCGGGCCGAGATGGCCCTCCGTCTTGATCGCAGGGTCAACAGCATTTGCGGGCGGCTTTTCACCCTGGCGAGGCGGGAAACAGCGATAGAGGATCATCGCGCATGAAAGCTCTTACAATATGGCAGCCATGGGCGTCGCTGATCATCGCAGGCGCCAAACCCTACGAATTCAGAGGCTGGCGCGCGCCGCGGTTCATCATCGGTCAGCGTGTCGTCATCCACGCCGGCAGCCGCCGCATCGTGAAGGCGGAGGTTGACGAGCTGCTGATGGCCCTGACCATGCGCGAGCGCTTCCCCATCAGCGCGGCCGAGACATGCCTTTTTCCGGAGAAGGCGATCCACGTCCTGCAACTGGCCCGTGCGCTGGCGCTGCCCACCGCGGCGGCAATAGGCACCGCGATTATCGGCGAACCGCGCAGCGGCATCGAGATCGCCACCGAATTCGGCGTCCCACGCGCGAACGACAGCGACCGCGACGAGCAGGCGAATTGGGGATGGCCGATGCTTGAGATTGAGCCTTGGCCCGAACCTATTCCTATGAAGGGCGCGCAAGGCATCTGGAATTGGCCCGCGCCGGAAAGCGTGCTGCCATGATGCTCGGCCTGTTCATCTGCGCCGCGGCGATCGCCGTGGACGGCGACACGCTCCGCTGCGCGGATCCGCTCGCGCCGAGGGGCTATCACCTCGTCCGCCTGGCGGCGATCGACGCGCCCGAGATGCCCGGCCACTGCCGCCGCGGCCGCGACTGCGCGCCGGGCGATCCCTACATCGCCCGCGACGTGCTCACCTATCTGCTGGGCCAGCTCGACGGCAAAACCGTCGAGTGCGAACAGGTAGATGCGGATCCACGCCGCAAGGGCTTTCAGGACCCCGATCGCTGGGGGCGCCCCGTCGCGCGCTGCGCCGTCGACGGCCGCGACGTCGCCGGCGAGCTGCTGCGCTTCGGGCTTGTGAGGCCTTGGCCATGATGCTCGTTAGCGTCGTGCTGATTTCAGCGATCGATGGCAGCTCGCAGGAGCTGGCGCGCATGTACATCTCCAACGAGGGGGGCGACGTCAATCTCGGCGACTACGGCGTCGAGATCCTGCGCGGCCGATCGACAGAGGCTTTCGCGCGCCGGCAAGTGCTCAAGCGGGGCAAGGTGCTTCGCCATCCCCGGCTCCGCGAGCATGTGTGGAACCTCGTCGCCAAGGCGCTTTCCGGCCTGGGCTACGGCCAGTGACCGTCGCGCGCGCCATCACGCTGGCCAATCGGCTGCTCAAGGAATGCCGGGCGCATCTGCGCCGGCAGGGGAACGTCAAAAACATTCAGGCCGATCCGCTTTTCTCGCTGAGCTACGTGATGGCCGAATTCATCGCCGCCTCGTCGAATACCGAGGGCGATATCGAACAGGCGATCACGATCAACAGTGACATCATCCGCGGCCGCGCCCGCGAGCGCCTGGCCGAGATGATCCCCAACCGCAAGCGAAGGATGAACTGATGGAAGCGCCTGATCCCGGCTTCGCTTTCTGGTCCGCCGACAGCATCCACAGCATCGGCCTGGCCGAGTGCGCCGCCGAGCTGCGCCGCGAAGCCAGCTTGCGCGTCGATCGCTATCCCGCCCTGGTCGCAAGAGGCAGGCTCTCCGAAATGGACGCGCAGGCGGAGATCGCCATCATGGGTGCGATGGCGGCCGAGCTGAGCTGGGCGGCGATGGGAAGCCACGGCAATAGCCCGATCAACAGCTATAGCTGGCAGCAGAAAATCCACTGCCTGCGCCGCGAGATCAATATCCGCCGCGGCTATTATCCCAAGGCTGTCACCGCGCGCCGTATGACGATCGAAGGCGCCCGGCTGCATCTTTCCGCGATCGAGGCCGCCCATAAATGGTACTGGCACGACGGGCTCAACTTCATGGAAGGCCGCCGCGACGGGCCGCTGCCCTATCAGGCCGGCGACTGCGGGTGGAATATCCGCAAGGAATTGGAGCGCCGCGAGGCTTGGGGCATCGCCCATGGCTATGATCTGAGCGGCCCGGCCTATTGCGCCGGCGTCTATGATGGCGACTGGTCGGCCGTGCCCCGGATCGAGGTGCAGGCGGCATGAGGTTCTGCGCGATCGGGGCCGCGCTCCTCATCGCTTCCGCGCCCGCCCTGGGGGACTCGCGCAGCGCCGAACGCGCGCTGGATGGCCCGCCGCCGGCGATGGTCAAGATGCCGCCGGCCAAGCTGCCTAGCACAGGCCGCGTCGTGGTGTGGTTCGTTTCCTATCCCGAGATGCTTAAGCGCTGTGCCTCCGCGCGCGATCCGGATCCGGTCGGCTGCACTCGCTTCGGGGAGATTATCGCCGTGGATCCGCGCTACCCCCGTTTCCGCCTGATCTACGCGGACTTCTTCACCCACGAGCTGGGCTTTCACGTCAACGGCCACCTCAAACATACGAGGAAATGATGAGCGCGAAGCGCATAGATCTCGACCCACGCATCTGTGACACCATCCTGCGCCTGATCGAACATCAGGCCCGCGAGCCCTGCCAGATCGTGGTCATCGCGATACCGCAGGATGGCGAGCAGCTCGGCCAGCCCACTTTCGTCACAAGCTTTCAGCCGGCCGATATGGAGCAGATCCTGATCCAGATCGGCGAAGCGCTGGCAGTCGCCGGCGATCCGATCGTCAACGGCGGCACCAAGCAATGAGCGTGATCGAGATTTACATTGGTTCGACGGCAGCCGTCTGCCTGCAACTGAAACACATGAGGCCCTGATCATGAGCTGGAAACCGGATATCTTCATCTATCACGCGAACTGCGACGATGGCTTCGGCGCCGCTTGGGCTGTTCATCAGCGTTGGGGCGATCAAGTGGAATATGTGCCCGCGCATTATGGCCAGACGCCGCCCGATGTCGCCGGTAAGAACGTTCTTATCGGTGACTATAGCTACAAGCGCGCCGGCCTCGATCAGCTCGCAAACAGCGCCGCCTCGGTCATCATCCTCGATCATCATAAAACAGCCCGCGAGGATCTGGCGCCATTCACCGTTCAAACCTGTGGCAGCGCAGTGTTTTCGTGCGCCGACGTGCCGGGGATGTTGCGCGACCTAGCCGAGCTCGACCGACCGGCGGTGCTGGCCTACTTCGACATGAATAAGTGCGGCGCACGGTTGGTCTGGGAATTCTGCCATCCCGGCCGGGCCTTCCCTGAATTGTTGCGGTTCGTCGAGGATCGGGACCTGTGGACGTTCGAACATCCGGCGACCAAAGGGTTCAGCCTATTCCTCCGATCGCATAAATATGACTTCACGGTCTGGTCGGGCATCGCAAATGCTCTTGCCAACGATGGAGAGCGCGACACGGTCATGATTCAGGCCGCAGCAGTCGAGGCCTTCTACCTAGAGCAGCTGGAACGCATCCTGGAACAGACGCACTTCGAGACCATCGGCGGGCGTTCCGTGCCAGTCGTCAACTGCCCCTATGCTTTCGCTAGTGACGCCGCGCATCAGCTGCTGCAGCGTCATCCCGACGCCGCCTTTGCTGCGAGCTTCTTCGTTCATGCGGGTGGCAATCGGCACTACAGTTTGCGCAGCGATGACGAGCACGCCGACGTCAGTGCTGTCGCGAGCGCTCTTGGAGGCGGCGGCCACCGCAACGCGGCAGGCTTCGAGGCACGCGCCGCATGACTGCTGGTCCTCAACGCCCCCGCTTCCTGCTCGCCGCTGGCCGGCGCTTTTGGTTCATGTTCAAATATGACTGGCCAATGGAATACTGGTACGTTTTTACGGATGAGGCGGACAGTAAAGGTGAGGAAACCGACCCCCTCAATTGTGTCGACGTGCGAACGTTACCTGCGAAATACATCGACGGGCTCAACTTATCTTGGCTGCCAATCGGCAAGCGCAAGGGTGGGCGCATTCCAATGCCGACCTGCGGCATGATCGCCAACCAGATGTACGCCCATCAGGTGGCTCTTTCGCGCGCGGTCACCGATGGCTTCGATTTTGAGGCGCATGCCCAAGCGGAGCAACAGAGGCTCGTCGACGAGGACAGAGCTCGCCTCGCGCGCCTCGCCACTCAACCACCCTACGATGATGACGTACCCTTCTAACGATTGACACCACCGCCCGGCCAGGCGCAGCCTGCCGGCACCCAACCGAGGACCGCCCACCTTGGCCAATATCCGCATCCCCTACCTGACCATTAAGCCGCTCGCTGGCGGCGGCTATGGCTATTATTGGCAGCCATCCCCGGCGCTCACGCGCGCGAAATGGGAGAAGGTCAATCTCGGCTCCAGCATGCGACCCGACGATCCCGACCGGATCGAGGCCGCCCGCGCGCGCAATGCCGAGGTCGACGCCTGGCGCAACGGCGGCGCCAAGCCCCGCGAGGTGAGGAAATTCGCCCAGCAGCACAGCATGGCCCAGCTGATCGAGGCGTATCGCGAATGGCTGGATCTCCGCGTCGAGCAGTTCCATCTCCCCAAGGCCGCGCGCAACCCGACGATCGGCGAGGTCATGTCGCCCAACACGCGCACCGAATATCTCTCGAAGCTCAAGATCATCGAGATCTGGGCGACCGATCCGAAAAAGGCCGGCGGCGCCGGCAATGTGCTGATCTCGGCGATCAATCCCGATCGCGTCCTCGCTTTCCGCGACGGCCTCATGAAGCCCGTCATCCGCCGCGAAAAGGATGGCAAGCCGGTCCGGGATCCCGAGACAGGCAAGCCGATCGAGGACGTGCTGTGGAACCGCGCCCATGGCACGCTCAGGATCCTGCGCGCCATGTTCAGCTTTGCCGAGCGGAAGAAGTTCATCGGCAAGGGCATGAACCCCGCCACCGATTTCGAGCTGTCGCTGCCGCCGGCGCGCAGCCAGGTGTGGGATGTCGACGGCGGCCAGGCCGAGACGCAGGCCCTCATGGCCGCCGCCACCTTCCTCGGCTTCCCGTCGGTCGCGCTGGCGCATGAGATCGCCGAATGGTCGGCCCAGCGCCGCGAGGACGTGCTGAAGTTTCGCAAGGTCCAGTGGCGGCCGATCACGCTGAACGATCCCGACCTTGTCGACCGGCTGCGCGGCGACGATCCGGATCTGAAGGGCTTTTCGCTCACGCAGGGCAAGACCGGCATGCCGCTCAATATCCCGATCGTCGGCGAGCTGCGCCGGCGCATCGACGCGGCGATCGCCGCCGACAATGCCCGCGCCACCCCGGCGCTGACCGTGCTGGTCAACGAGGCGACCGGCAAGCCCTGGAACAAGTTCACCTTCTCCAAGATCTTCGCCAAGGCGCGCGCGCTCGCGATCGCGCCCACCGCGGAGGCAATTGCCGCCGGCGTCGTCGCCTGTCCCTCGCTCGCCGGCAAGCAGTTCCGCGATCTCCGCCGCACCCGCGTCGTGCGCCTGGCCGAACGCGACATCGACGTGATCGGGATCCACACCATCACCGGCCACAGCATCAAGTCGATCGAGAAGATGCTGGAGGACGTCTATCTGCCCCGTACGACGCGCCTGGCGTCGATCACGATCCTCAAGGCCCACGGCGACACGCCGCGCGCCTCAAACGAGAAGAAGCGCGCGTGATGGAAATCCCCGCATCGATCTGCAATGGATGCCTGCGCGTTCGATCGTTTCCTACCTGGGAAGCCCAAGAAGCGACAATCTGCGAATGTGGCGAACCAGCTGGCAGCTATTGCTGTTGTGATGGGTGCGTCTCAGACATCGAAGCCTTACGCGCCGGCGCCCGCGGCCGTGGCGTTCCCGGCATGCAAGCGCATGTCGATATTCTCGATTGGTCCGAACAGGATGGAGGCATCTTCGCGGAGAATTAGATCGGAGGTCGATCAAGCCCCCACATCGTCCCTTGACCGACTCGGTCGCGATGTTCCACTTTCGTTCGCATGGCCACGATCAAGCTCAGCACCGGGGAATATCCCCGACAGGAATATCGGTACGAAGAGGTGATGTCGGAGGCCCTCGCGGCCTATCAGGGCATCGTCGAGGCGCATGGCGGTGTCGGCAGCGCGTTCGACACGGGCCTCTCCAGCGAGGCTTGCTACGCCCTGGTGGCCATGATGATCGAGGCCCTCCCCGGCGTCGTCACCAATCGCGACCTGCGGACGATGGCCGAGGACGCCGGCGGCCGGATCCTCGGCTATGCGAAGATCTTCCGCGAAACCTACGAGAACCATGGTCGCCGCGCGATCGAGGCGCTCGGCGCGTCGCCGATCCCGCCGGCGACGTCGACGCGCCAATGAGCCCGGCCGACATGACCGACGCCGAGCTGCGTGCCGCCGTCCACGAGGCCGAGTTTGACAGCGAAGCCTATGAGGCGCTGATCGCCGAATGCGAGCACCGCGACCTCGACCTTTGATCGCCGCCTGTGACGCGGTTTCCGGATTGGACGACGACGGTCGGCAAGATGAAGGTCGCGCGCGACGCGCGACCGGCGCATTGCGGCGTCACCGTCACCTGCGACGGCTGCGGAGAAGGCCGAGACGTGGATCTCGACGCGCTGATCGCGGCCGAGGGACCGGCTTTCTCGCTGATCAATCGGCGCGGCGCTTGCCGCTTCACGCCGGGCTGTCGGGGTCATAGCCGCTTCCACTATCAGAGCGGCGTCATGCGCCGCCTCTGGACCGAGGAGCAGGCAACGATCTGGATGGACGCCGATCGACGTCGCAAACGGACGGAAGAGACGTTGCGTACGCAGATGGTTGCCATGCTGCGCGGCCGCGACTTTCGCCTGGATCCCGCGCCGGATGGGATCGAGCAGCTGCTATGGGCCGTCGCCACCGACGCCGAACGCGACGAGCTGCTGGAGCGCCGTCATCGCCGGCAGAGGGACGATCAAAGGGCGGTTGACGGACGCCGCCGCCGCCGCTAGACGCCCCTCCCACAGGCAGACCGTTGGAATTCCAACGGAACGCCCGTTGGAATGAGGGAACCTCCCTGCGGGAAAATCCTTTGTTTTCAAATGCGCGCCCGTAGCTCAGCTGGATAGAGCATCAGACTACGAATCTGAGGGTCGGACGTTCGAATCGTTCCGGGCGCGCCAGTTTTTCAAAGGCTTAGCTATGCAAGTCTGAGTGTTCAGGCTTTGAACGGTACCGCACTCGGCCGACTGGTCGCGAGGCGCGGCGTATCTGGTCGTGCCGAATCATAAGCAGCGCTGATCGGTCCGAATTTGGATCTCGATCCCCCAATGATCTTGGCGGCGAACCCGCCTTCGATCAGCGACCTGCGGACACCCCCCAGAGCTTACCGAGTTCCGCG
>JASBTC010000155.1 GCA_030148625.1 Sphingobium sp.
CAGACCGACACCGAAGTGGTCGCGCATCTGATCGCGCGCGAGGTCGAAGGCGGCGCCGCACCGCGCGATGCGGTCGCCGCGGTGCTGCCCCGGCTCCACGGCGCTTTCGCGCTGGGCGTCATGTTCCGGACCGAGCCCGACCTGCTGATCGGCGCGCGGCTCGGCGCGCCGTTGACCGTGGGTTATGGCGAGGGCGAGAATTATCTGGGGTCGGACGCACACGCGCTTGCCGCGCTCACCCAGCGCATCGCCTATCTCGATGAGGGCGACTGGGTCGCGATCACACGCTCGGGCGTCGAGATCTTCGATCGCGACAACCAGCCGGTCGAACGCCCGATCGTCGAATCGGGGGCATCCGCCGCGATCATCGACAAGGGCAATCATCGGCATTTCATGCAGAAGGAGATTTATGAGCAGCCGGTCGTGGTCGCCCAGACGCTGCAAAGCTATCTCCGTCCGCTCGAGCAGATGGTCGCGCTGCCCGACATGGATTTCGATCTGGCATCGGTCGAGCGCGTCACCATCGTCGCCTGTGGCACCGCATCCTATGTCGGCATGATCGGCAAATACTGGATCGAGCAGTTCGCGCGCATTCCCGTCGAAGTCGATGTCGCGTCGGAGTTCCGCTACCGTGATCCCGTGTTGCTGCCCAATACGCTGGGCGTCGTCGTCTCGCAGTCGGGCGAGACCGCCGATACGCTCGCTGCCTTGCGTCACATGAAGGCGAACGGCGTCACTACCGCGGGGATCATCAACGTGCCGACCAGTTCGATGGCGCGAGAGGTCGATCTGCTGCTGCCCACCCATGCCGGGCCCGAGATCGGCGTCGCGTCGACCAAGGCATTCACCTGTCAGCTCGCGGTGATGGCGGCGCTTTCCGTCAATCTGGCGCGCGCGGCGGGCAAGCTCTCCGTCGATGAAGAGCGCGAGATCGTCCGTCATCTGGTCGAGGCGCCCGCCGCGATCAACGCGGCGCTGGCGCATGACGATGAAATCCAGGCGATGGCGGGCACGATCGCCAATGCGCGCGACGTGCTCTATCTCGGCCGCGGCCCGGATTATCCGCTCGCGCTGGAAGGGGCGCTCAAACTCAAGGAAATCAGCTATATCCATGCCGAGGGCTATGCCTCGGGCGAGATGAAGCACGGGCCGATCGCGCTGATCGACGATAATGTGCCGCTGATCGTGCTCGCACCCTCGGGCCCGCTGTTCGACAAGACCGTCTCCAACATGCAGGAAGCGCAGGCGCGCGGCGCGCAGGTCGTGCTGATCTCCGACGCCGACGGGCTGGCGCAGGCCGGCGAGGATGCCGTCGCCACGATCGAGATGCCCAAGGTCCATCCGCTGATCGCGCCGATCGTCTATGCGGTACCGGTGCAACTGCTCGCTTATCATGTCGCGGTGGCCAAGGGCACCGATGTCGATCAGCCGCGCAATCTGGCCAAATCCGTGACGGTGGAGTGAGCGCGCCGATCATCTGCGTTCGGCGCCGAGCGGGGAAGTTCGGAAAGTCATGAAGATTTTTCCGTAAGAAACTCCGTTTCGATGCAACTGTCATGGCTGAGCAGATGGCAGGAGCGTGTGGATGAGCGGCCCGCAAGGCCAATGCGACGAACGGGATGCGCTCTATGCGGAGGCATCGCGGGCGCATGGGGGCATGATCGCGCGACTGTCCGCCGGCTATGAGGCGGAGCCGGCCTTGCGTGAGGATCTGGAGCAGGAAATGCATTTTCAGCTCTGGCGCAGCCTGGCGATCTTCGCGGGGCAATGCAGCCTGGCGACCTGGACCCACCGTGTCGCGCACAATGTCGGTGCTCGTCATGTCGACAAGGCCGTGCGGGGGAAGCGGATAGAGATACTGGCCGATCTCGACGGCGTCGATGTTGCCGACGATCGCGCCGATCCGGAGGAACAGGCCGATGCGGCGGTGACGCTCGACCGCCTCTATGCGCTGATCTGGCGATTGCGGCCGATCGACCGGCAATTGCTGCTGCTTCACCTCGAAGAGGTGGATGCATCGGAATCCGCCGAGATCACCGGGCTCACCCCCGGCGCGGTCGCGACGCGCATCCATCGCATCAAGGCATTGCTAGCAAAGGACTTTGCGAAAGGAGACTTGTCATGACGGGCAACGAACCCGACGCCCCCACGACGATGTGGAAGCAACAGTCGGTGCAGCCGCATATCCTGACCCCGCAGGAAATCCGCATCCGCATCGATCGGCTGGATGGCCGCATACGCGCGCGCAATCGCATCGAATATGTCGCGGGTGGACTGGTGTTCATGGTGTTCGCGGTGTTCGCGATCCGCCAGATCGCGCAGGGCATCTTCGATTTGGCGACGTTGGGCGCGATATTGCTGATGGTCGGCGTGGGGACGGTGGTCTGGCAGTTGCATCGGCGCACCAGCCCGGTGGCGGCGATCGACGGCGGCCGGCCCAGCGTCGAAATCTATTGCATCGGGTTGCAACGCCAGCGTGACGCGCTGGCGTCGGTATGGCTCTGGTATGTTGCACCGTCGATACCCGGTCTCGTGACGATGTATGTCGCCGTGCTGCTGAAGACGGAGGCCAGGAACTGGCCGTTCGTCGCGGTGACGGGGCTGGTGCAAATCACCTTCATAGCCTGGGTCATCCATATCAATCGCCGGGCCGCGCGCGTTCTGGATGCCGAACTGGACGCCCAGATCGGGCCGCGCTGATCCGCCAGCCCCCCGGCAATCCGCAATCCAAACAAGCCAATGCCCGGCGTGACGCCGGCTGAACGAGGAGAATGACGATGCGATTTCCCGGCAAGACCGTGGCCGCGCTGACGATGGCGGCGGCGACCGTCACCGCGGCGCATGCGGGAGGAGAGGATGAGGACGCGATCGTGCAGCGCGGGCGGGCCCTGTCCGACTGGACGTCGGCGGAGAGCGTGGCGGCGTTGGCCAAGGCGGCGACGCCCGATCTGCGCTCCAAGATCGAATCTGCCGGCAGTGCGACGGCGTTCGCCGAGGCGATCAAGGGACAGATGGGTGCGCAGACCAAGGTCTTCGACGAGATCGCCATGAAGGGGAATGGCTATAGTTTCTATCAGCGGCTGGCGGCGCATGAGCGCCTTCCAGCGGCATCGACGATGGTCGTATGGGATGAAAAGGGCGTGGTGATCTCCGCGGTAATCCAGCCTTCGGCACCACCCCCGCCTGCGCTTGCCGCCGGGGCCGGCGTGCCGGTACGGCTGCCTTTTTCCGCACCGGCCAAGGGGAGCTGGCTTACGTTTTGGGGCGGACGCAATCTGGTGCGCAATTATCATATGGTCGCGCCCGCGCAGACCTATGCCTTCGATTTCCTCGTGACGCGCGACGGACGCTCCTTCGAGGGGCCGGCGGACAAGCTCTCCTCCTATTTCTGCTGGGGGCAGCCCGTGCTGGCCGCCGCGGACGGTGTCGTGTCCGAAGCGGTGGACGGGGTCGTCGATATGCCGGTGGGCCAGATGAATCCGAAACAGGTGGCCGGAAACCACGTCATCATCCGCCACGGCGAGAGCCAATATTCGCTTGTCGGCCATCTTCAGAATGGATCGACCAAGGTGAAAAAGGGGGATGTGGTGAAGGCCGGGCAGCCGGTCGGCCTGTGCGGGAACAGCGGCAACACGTCCGAGCCGCATGTCCATTTCCACCTCCAGACCGGGCCGACATTCGCCGAAGGCGGGCAGGGGCTGCCTGCGGCGTTTCACGACATGATCGTCGATGGTCGTCCGTCACGGGACGGGGAGCCGGTGCGCGGACAGGCGATCGCACCCGCGCGCTGACAAACGAAAAGGGGAGCATCCGCCGGATGCTCCCCCCTCTTGTGGATGGATGTTCGGGGCAGTGAATGCCTCGCCCTTTTTATGCCGTGGCGACGCCGCGCCCATGCGGCGCATGGCGCAGTTCCGCCCAGGCGAGTATCGCGACGACCAGCGCCTGCGCCAGCACGAAGGCGATGCCGAATGCGGTCGGCGCGGTCAGCGCGAGCACCGCGATGCTGGCCGCGACCCAGCCGGCATTGCCGACCACTGCGATCATCACCAATGCGCGATTGAGCAGCGGGGTTCGCGCCATCCAGGCGAACAGGCCCGCGACCGGGAACAGGCTGCACCCGGCGACGAGCAGCAGGATCGGGTGCAATCCGGTCGGCCCGGACAGCAGCTCCGCACCCAAGGCCATCGCGGCGCCTGCGGCCAGACAGGTCAGTGCGTCGAAGGACAGGATCTTGCGGATTGTGCGGGTATCGGTGTCGGTCATGGCGAAACTCCTTGTGCAGTGCGGTTAAGTGCATGTCGGGTTGACGAGCGGAGATTTCGTCGATTCAGGTAGCTGCGTCGATTACCTGTCAGGTAATGTCGAATGAGCGGATCGGCGCTTATTGCCTGGGTCTGTTCGCAGATGGAGGGTTTCGATGACGGTCGCAGCACGGGGCGTTGGGGATCATCTGCGCGAATGGCGGCAGAAGCGGCGGATGAGCCAGCTCGACCTGGCGCTGGATACCGAGATATCCACGCGGCATCTGAGCTTTCTCGAAACCGGGCGGGCGCGGCCCAGCCGCGATATGGTCCTCCGCCTCGCCGAACAGCTCGAGGTGCCGTTGCGTGACCGCAACGTGATGCTGGCCGCGGCCGGCTTCGCGCCGCTCTTCGGCGAACGCTCGCTCGACGATCCCGACATGGCGGGCGCCCGCCGCGCGATCGACCTGATCCTGGCCGCGCACGAACCCTGGCCGGCGCTCGTGGTCGACCGTCGCTGGGATCTTGTCGCGGCCAATCGCGGCATTGCGCTGATGCTCGCGGGGATTCCGCCCGAACTGCTCGGTCCGCCCGCCAATGCGATGCGGCTGGCGCTGCATCCGCAGGGGTTGGCGCCGCGCATCGTCAATTTCGCCGAATGGCGCCATCACCTGCTCGATCGGCTGCGACACCAAGCGCGCGCGTCGACCGATGGTGCGCTCGATCCGTTGCTGGCGGAGCTGGAGGCCTATCCCGTGCCGCCCATGCCCGATGCGCGCCCGCAGGATCTGGGCGGGATCGCGGTGCCGATGAAGCTGATGATGGGCGATCGCGTGCTGAGTTTTCTCAGCACCACGACATTGTTCGGCACCGCGCAAGACGTCACTCTGGCCGAACTGACGCTGGAGACCTTCTTTCCCGCCGACGAGGAAACCGCCGAGGCGGTGAGACAGGTGGCCGCATGAAAGCCGGTCATCGCAGGATTGGTCGATCGGTTGCGAGCTTTGCGCTGGTCGCGGCTTTTCTCTCCGGTCCCGGCCTGGCGGACGATCCGCGTCAGTCCTTCGATATGGCGGTTCCGGTCGTCCCCGCGCCGGTCGCAATCGAAGGAAAACGCCAATATGTCTATGAGCTTCACCTGACCAATTTCAGCGCCGATGCGCTCGCAATCCGGCAATTGCATGTGATGAATGCCGAGACGGGCGAGGTGCTGGCGCAGTTCGCCGGAGAAACGCTTGCGGGGCGGATCGCGCATCTTGCTGCCGGGAAAGATGCCGCGGTGGTTGCGTCGGGCGAACGCGCGATCCTGTATATCGAACTGGACCGGGTGCGCGACGGTGATCTGCGACGGCTGTCCCATCAGATCGATTATATGCGTGTTGCGCCTGGTGCGGCGAAGGCGTCCAGCGTTTCCGGTGCGGATATCGCTGTGGACATGCGCCCGGTGCCGACGCTCGGCCCGCCGCTCGCCGGCGGCCCCTGGGTCGCGGTCCATCATCCGGACTGGGCGCGCGGCCATCGGCGCGTGATCTACGCGGTCGGCGGCAAGGCCCGCATCCCCGGGCGTTTCGCCATAGACTGGGTCAGGGTGGACGAGAATGGCCACACGACAAAGGGTGATGCAGACGCGGTCTCCACGACATTGGGCTATGGAGCCGATGTGATCGCGGTGGCCGATGCCGTGGTGGCCGCGGTGCGCGACGACATGCCCGAAAGCGATCGCATCTCGGCGACCCCGGATCAT
Organism: Sphingobium sp.; assembly: GCA_030148625.1. The sequence goes on from JASBTC010000155.1 coordinate 5,989, forward strand.
CCGATCGGCGATGCGGCGGGAAATTTCGTGTCGCTTGCACTGCCTGGCGGCCGCTACGCGATCTACGAGCATCTGAAACCGGGCAGCATAAAGGTGAAAGCGGGGGATCGTGTGCGGAAAGGCGCGACCATCGCGGCACTCGGCTTCACCGGAGACTCGACCGGCCCGCATCTTCATTTCCACTTCGCCGACGCGGCCGCACCGCTGGAGGGGGAAGGGGTGCCCTTCCTGATCGATCGTTTCGTAGCGCTCGGTCGTTATCGCGATATTGGCACACTTGGCAGCGCTCGCTGGGACGCGACGTCGTCGACGGCGCCCGGCGTCAGCAAGGCCGAGCGCCCCGGTCCGAATATCGTCGTCATGTTCAAGCCGGTGAAGAACTGAACGCGGGAACATCGCGGCCGCAATGGATGTACCGCTGCGCAGGCGGCGGACGCGAGGATATCCCGAACGATCGTCACTCGGGCCGAGCTTGGCAAAGCCCGGCCCGAACAATTTTCGGAATGTCCTATCGGGACTGGGTGTCGGGCTCTTCGCCACCCTCCGTACTCGGTGCCGCCTCCTCCTGGCGCTTGGCTTCGGATTTCACTTCGCCTTTCGACATGCCGGAGACCAGCGCATCGCCCGATGCCGTAAAATTGCCGGCGGGGAGCGCGACGCTGCGATCGCCCACCGTCATCATCAGCGACGTGATCGTGCCGTCGGCGGTCGAGCGGACCGATTGCACGGTGCCGATGGCGCGGCCCTTGGCATCCTCGACGATCATGCCGGGCTGGACCGC
>JASBTC010000158.1 GCA_030148625.1 Sphingobium sp.
CGCGCTTGTCATAGACCAGGGCCGCAACGCCCTGCGCCGCGAGCAGATAGGGGAAGGAATAGACGCCGATCGCGCGGCTGTTCTCGGATCCGTGGACCAGAACCGCAAGCGCCGGCCCCGACGCGGCATCGGGTTCGATCAGCCTGCCGTGCAATGTCGCGCCATCGCTCGAGAACGTGACCGGCGTCTCGCGCAGCTTGAACCGCGTCCAATTCCGTGCGGGTGCGGTTCCGATCGTGATGGAGACTTCCCCGGTTTCGCAGCTCTTCGCGCTGAGAACGGCATCGGCCTTTCCCGTCGGTGTCCATAGCGTGCCGGCATAGCTGCCGTCCGGTCTTGGCGTCAGCGCGCCGTTCGAGCCGTCGACGCTGGTGAAGCGCAGCGTGCCGGGTGCGTTCGGCGGATTGGTCTCGGTAAGCGCGGCAATCTCCGTGCCTGCGCCATAAGCGCCGACAAGGCACGACGGAGCGGCGATGGCCGCTTCGCTCGACGATATGATCAGCAGCAATGCGGCCAGGCGGATCTTCAACATCATGTCTGCTCCCGAACGAATCATGGACGCGTCGCGACGATGGCGGCGGCGAATTGGTCGACGGCGGTTTCGGTGGTGGCCCAGGAACACAGGAAACGGGCATTGCCGTCGGCCAGGCTGTAGAAAACCCAGCCCATGGCGTGCAGCTGTTCCCGATGCTCGGCGCTCATCGCGACGAACACCGCATTGGTCTCCACCGGATGCACCGGCGCGAAGGGCAACCGTTCGATCAGCCGGCGCGCCATCCGGTTGGCATGGCGGCTTCGTTCGACCCAGGCGCCGCTTTCGAGCATACCGATCCAGGGCGCGGCCAGGAAACGCCCCTTGGACAGCAGATGCCCCGATTGCTTGATGCGCGCGACGAAATGCCGATCGCAGGCCTTGTCGAGCACGACGATCGCTTCGCTGCCCGGCATGCCCGCCTTGGTGCCGCCCAGCACCAGGATCGAAATATCCAGCCGCGCGATGGCGCGCAGATCAACGCCGGCCGCCGCGGCACAGGCGAGGCGTGCGCCGTCGAGATGAACCATCAGCCCGCGATCGCGCGCCGCCGCGACGAGCGCGCCGAGCGCCTCGATCGAATAGAGCGCGCCATATTCGGTCGGATTGGAAATGGAGAGCGCGGCGATCGGCTGGTCGGACGAGGAATATGGCCGCGCCAGCAACGCCTCCAGTTGCGTCAGGTCGATCCGGCCATGATCGCCGCTCACGGGCACCAGCCCGAGCCCGCCGCCGAAAAAGCCGGGGGCGCCGGCCTCTCCTTTGCGGACATGGGCGTGTTCGTGCACGACCGCCGCCTGATGCGCACCGCACAATGTGGCGAGCGCCAATGCATTGGCGGCGGTGCCGGTGGGCACGAAATGGACCGATGCGTCGACGTCGAGCAATTCGCGCACCAGCCGCGCCGCGCGTTCGGTGGTTCCATCCTCGCCATAGCCGGCCGACATCCCGAAATTGGCGTCGGCAAGCGCGGCCAGCGCCTCCGGTGCGATGCCCGAGATATTGTCCGAAGCGAAATCGAAGCGTGGTGTCATCGCGCCGGCCCGGATTGGGGGTCGAAACTATAGCCGATCGCGGGGAACCGGGTGCGCAAGGCGGCGACGGCGATCCGCAACGCCATCGTGTCGCCATCGCGTGCCGCGGTCGCGATCAGGCTGCCCACCTCCTCCATTTCGGCGGGCGTCATGCCGAGCCGCGTCACCTCATGCGTCGCGAAGCGCGCACCGGAACGGCGCCCCAGCGCCATGTCGCCCGGCAGGGCGCAGTCGGACAGGAAGATATTCGCCGCATGACATGCGTGCTCGAAGCGCCCGGCTTCGTCGCCGTCGTTGAAGCGCAGGAACAGCTGGTGCGTCCGGCTGATGCCGCGATCGGCGCCGATCACATCGAAGCCATGGGCGATCAGCGTGCGGCCGAGCGCCTGCGCATTGACCACCATGGCGCGCGACAGTGCCGCGCCATGGGCCAGCGTTTCGGACAGCGACACGGCAAGCGCGGCATATTTGTTGAGGTCGCGGGTCTGGAGCAGCCCCGGAAAGCAGGTTCGCACGACGCGGCGTGCGATGTCGGCGTCGTTGGTCAGGATCAGGCCGCCGACCGGGCCACCCATCACCTTGTGCGTGCTGAGCGTGACGACATGCGCGCCCTCCGCCAGCGGACGCTGGAAATCGCCCGCCGATATGTGAAGGCCGAGATGCGCCGCATCATAGACGAGGATCGCGCCGACGCGATCGGCCAGCACACGCAATGCCTCCACCGGATAAGGGAAGAGCACCTTGCCGCCGCCGATCACGATCAGCTTCGGCCGATGCATGGCAACCAGGCGCTCGGCGGCGTCGAGGTCGATCTCGAAACAGTCGGAGACGATCGGCAGCGGGATCGGATCGAGCCGCAGCACGCCGGCTACGCCCGAGCGGTGATAGCTGAAATTGCCGCCGCCATCCTCGTCCTGCGCCAGGATCCGATCGCCGGGTTCGAGCAATGCGGCGAAGGTTGCCATATTGGCCATCGAGTTGCTGACCGGGCGCCATTCGACATGGGTGGCACCGAACAGGCGGCGCGCCAGCGCGATCACCGTCGCCTCGATCGCGTCGACATGGTCGTTGAGCCGCCCGTGCGGATACAGTTTGTCGCCGGGAATGCCCTCGGTCAGTCGCGTCGCCAGATCGCTGTCGAGCAATGCGCGCGCGCGGCGGGAGATCAGCCCTTCCGCCGGGTTGAGGTTCAGGCTCGATCCGCGCCAGCGTTCCTGCATGTCGACCATCGCCTCGATCCGCCCGACGATCTCGTCGGGTGAAAGCGCGTCGATCGCTGCGGCCTGACCATCGATATAGTGGGAAGCGGCGGGAGAAAGGACATGGCTGTTCACGATGATATACGCTCACGCAATGTTGTGGCGGCCGATATCGCGACGATCGCCGCAGCGAAGGCGAGACCGGCAACGATCAGGAAATAGGCGGCCGGCGACATGGTTTCCCATGTGCCGCCAAGCCAGCCGGCGATGGCCAGGCCCAATGCCTGGACGAGGAACCACAGGCCGATGAAGACGGTGGTCAGCGATGCGGGGGCAAGGCGAACGAGCAGAGCCTGGCCGATCGCGTCGAAATATAATTCCCCCACCGCCAGCAGGACCAGCGCGGCGATCAGCCATGGCATCGCGACATGGCCCTGCCCGGCAGTGCCCGCCGCCGCGACGAGCAATGCGAACGACCCACTCAGCAGGATCGCGCCGAACGCCATCTTGCGCAGTTCGTGGCGGCCGTCGGCGCGCCGGTCGCGGCGCGACCAGATCCACGCCAATAGCGGCGTGAACAGCACGATGATGACGGGATTGACCGACTGGAACCAGGCGGCGGGAACCGTGAAATCCTCGCCCGCCCAACCGATGCCTCGATCCACCGACTGGCTTGCCCAGATCGCGATGGTGCCGCCCTGCTGGCCGTGCGCCGCCCAGAACAACACGCCGCTCAGGAAAATGAGCAGGAGCAGCGCCCATCGGTTCGAGGCCCCCCGGTCCGGCGCAGCGGCGGGGGCGCCATCCGGCGCATCGGTCTCGACCGCATGGATCAGCCGGTTCCCGAACAGGTAGATCAGCGCCGCAAGGCACATGCCGACACCGCACAGCGCGATCGCCATACGCCAGCCATAGGCCTGGCCGATCAGGCCGCAGACGATCGGCGCGAAGATCGCGCCGGCATTGCAGCCGGCCTTGTACAACAGGAAGGCGCGGTCGCGGCGCGGATCGTCGCGGCGGTAGAGCGTGCCGATCTGCGATACCAGCGACGGCTTGAACAGTCCGTTGGCGAGCACGACCAGGGTCAGCGCCGGGAACAGCATCGCCGGCCAGACCAGCAGCAAATGCCCCGCGGCCATGCCGGTCGCGCCGATCAGGACGGCGCGACGCACGCCCAGCACGCGGTCCGCCAGCACGGCGCCGACCAGCGTGATCGCAAAGGCGGCGGCAGTCGACAGCGAGTAGATCTCGATCGCCTGCCCCGCGCTATAGCCGAGTTCGAGCAGATAGAAGACCAGGATGGTCCGCATGCCGAACAGCGCGAACACTTCCCAAAGCCCGGTCAGGACGATGATCGTCAGCCCGGGCGGGTGCCCCGGAAACAGGCCTGGAAAGGAATGACGGGATGGCGGCTGCATGGATCTAGAGAACCGCCATCGCCTGCTCGGCGGCGCGGCGGCCTTCGTCGGTCGCGGCGATCCAGTTCTGCTGTCCGTTCAATTCCGAATGGGCGAAGGCGATCCGGCCATGCGCCGTCCGGATGGTGTCGCGCGCCGGCACATTGCCGTCCGTGCCGGTATAGAAGCCCGGCTGCGGACACAGATAGGCATGGCCCCAGCGATTGAGGATGATGCCGGCGATGTCGGACTGGCGGAAGCCGCTGGCGCCGAACAGTCGCCCCATCTGATCCCTGATGCGGCGTTCGTAATCGGCATAGCTGGTGCCGAGCATTTCGTACCGGCCCCGCGCGGCCTGTTCCTGGATGCCGCCTTCGCCGGGATAGAAGATGGGGACGTAGAAAGTGATCACCGCCGGCTTGTCGGGATCAAGCGGCGGCCGATCGCGGCCCACCGCCATCGCCGCGCGGATATTGCAGCAATAACCGAAACCGTCGAACCAGCGGCATGCCGTCAGGCCGAGCGAGGCCAGGAACCGCCAGTTGCGGACGGCGACGTTGGCGACGAGCAAAGGCGTGCGATGGAATTGCCGATAGGCCGCCCGGTGCGCTTCGGGCAGGTCGTGCACGATGTTCCGCGTGACCCAGCTGCCGCCCGCCATGACGACGGCGCGCGCCGTGAGGCTGAATAGCTTGCCGCCCTGCGCATAATCGATCTTCACGCCGCGCGCCGCATCGGCGGGGCCGTTATGCGCGACGCGGACCGCCGTCGCGCCCAGCCGCATACGAACCGGCGCGCCGACGCGATCGAGCGCGGTGAAATCGACGCGGCCGTTCATGATCGCGTCGAGCGAAGCATCGCCGGGCAGCGCCGCCGGGATCAGCGCCTTGATAAAGTGGCGCGTCAGCACGTCGTTGCCGCCGGGAAAGCTGTGCTGTTCGGGCTCCAGCAGCCGGGCGAGGTCCTGTGGTGCGCGGAAGCCCGGCATCGCCGATCCATAGGCCGCCCGAGCCGAGGTCACATCGCAGCCCATTCCCGAAATCGCCGATGCGACGATCGGATCGGCATAGGCCGTCACCTGCGGGCTCAGGCCCATCACCTTTTCGATCAGCTCTTTGTAGCTCATGCTGTCGAGCCAGCGCTGGAAACCCGCTTCGCTTTGATCCGCGCCGCCATTGGGCGCGACCGATGCGCGCCATTTGACGAAATCGGCCTTCACGGCATCGGGATAAGGGGCGCGGGAAAGATCGTCGCTCCAGATATCGCGGGCCCAGCGCCCCGCCCCGCCCGGTTCGCCGAAGAACCAGCCGAAGGACGGCGACCTGTCCTTCCAATATTGGAACTCGAAATTGTCCTTGCTGAATTCCAGCGCCTTCGCCGCGCCGCTGGGCGGCAGATAATCGAAGCTGCGCGGCATGCCGATCGCGGTGAATATGTCGTAACCACGGCTGCCAGGGCCGGCCGGCACCGGAAAGGAATTGGCGCCCTGCGGCCCGGCCAGCCGAATGCCGTCGACATCGAATTCGTTGCGCTTGGCCTCCCCGCCGAAGATCGCATGGTTCTCGATGATCAGGCAGGATCCGCCCGGGCGCTTGCCGAGGAATTCGAGCGCCGCGGCCATGCCGCTGAGCCCGCCGCCGACAATCACCAGATCATAGGTCTCGCCGGTGGAAACGGTGCTCGGCGTAGCCTCATAGGCGCCGTCGCGGACGAGATGGCCGGCCGCCTGCATCGCATGGCTGTTGCCGTGCGCGCGGGCATAATCGCCGACGCCCCCGAAACCGTCCCATGCCGCGGCCTCGCTTTGCGGAGGCGCCGCCACCGAACGGCCGCCCGCGAGCAGCGCGCCCGCGGCGACCATCGTCCCGTTGACGAAATCCCGCCGCGTCACGCCGTCGTTCGAGACCGGATCAACCAAGGCCACCTCCCGATCCATCAACTGTCCTGTCGTCAGAACCGCGTCGTCAGCCCGACGAACAGCTGCCGGCCGAGATCATAGGTGCCCAGGAAGGTATTGGAGAGTCCCCGATTGTTCGCGCCCGCCGCGGTGTTGGGAACGATCGGCGGGCCATTGCCGGTGACGTTGATCACGCCCGCCCGCAGCGCGAACGCCTTGCCGACATCGAACTGGGCGGTCAGGTCCAGATAGGATTCGCTGCCGATGCGATGCGCGACCGCGTCGCTGACCGTCCCGCTGAAGCTGTCGACGTCGAGCGTGACCGCGCCGACATAGCGCCAGCGCGCAGTGATCTGCACATCGTCGTTCGGCGACCAGCTGAACCGCGTATTGATCCGCCATTTCGGATTGGGCTGGCCGCAGACGAAGCCATAGGTGCCCGCGCATTGCTGCACCGGCGAATCGAGATTGAGCTTCTGGTCGTAGGTGCGGACATGGGTGGCCATGACCGACAGGCTGAAGCGACCCGGCAGGCCCAGGCCGAGATCGTCGAACCGGCCGCGATAGGCGAGCTCGGCATCGATGCCCTTGGTGCGCAGGAAACCGATATTGGAGTTGAGCAGAGAGATATAGCCGTCCGCCTTGGAAAGGCGGCCGCCGCCGCTCGCCCGGCCCGAATCGTCGCGCACGATCTGCTGGCAATAGATGTTGGCGGCGTCCTGGGTCGGATTCTGCCCCGCTCCCGTACCGTAGCAATTGTCGAAGATATTCTGGGCGGAGGCACCGAACGGCGCGATCGCTCCGTTGAGCTTGATGTCGTAATAGTCGATCGTTGCCGAAAGCCCACGCAGGACGCGCGGCTGCAGCACGACACCGAAGGATATCGTGTCCGATTTCTCCGGCCGCAGCCGGCGATTGCCGCCGACCAATGTGGTGCATTGGGTGCTGAAGCACTGGAAATTGATATTGCCGAAATTGGCCGCCGGAACGCCGGTCGCCCGGCACAGCGCCGACGACGCGGTCGCGGCCCCGGTATCGCTGGCGAAACAGGGATCGAGCGCGATATCCGCCGATGGCTGGGCCGGCGCGAACAATTCCCCGATATTGGGCGCACGCACCGCACGCTGGAACGAGCCGCGGAAACGGATATCCTCGATCGGCGCCCAGACCGCGCCATATTTATACGCGCTGACCTTGCCCGCCAGATTATAGTCCGAACGGCGATAGCCGCCATTGATCGCCAGCAGATGCATGAACGGAGCGTCCTGCGCGATCGGCGCGTTCGCCTCGACGAACAGGTCGTGCGTGCTGATCCGCCCCGCCGTGGCCGGGATCGCGCCGAAGACGACATTGTTGCCGACCGCCAGATTGTCGTCGGGCCGATAGGACGCGCTTTCGCGCCGATATTCGGCACCGATCGCGATGGCGAGGCCATCCTCCGCCCATGGACTGCGGATGCCGACCTTGCCGAGATCGCCGGACAGCGAACCCGACACGACATATTGCGACGATTCCGAATTGGCCTGCTGCTCGAGCGCGACGAAATTCGCGGCCGCACCGCTGACCGCGCCCGGCGCGGTGGTGAAGATGTCGAGCGGCACGCAACCGCCGCTCGGATCGATGCAACTGCCATTGGGATTGACGAGCAAGGCCTGCTGCACGCGATTGAACGAGAAATCGCCGAGCAGCCGCTGCGTCCAGTCAACATGGCCATATTGGCCGGACACATCGTAGGAGAAACCCGATCCCAGATCGCCCTTGGCGCCGATCACGACCTGGAACTGCTGGTAATTATTGCGTTCCTGGATGAATCCGCTCTCGATGAAGCGACGGCCGAGATTGATCGACGTCACATCGTTCGGGCCGAAGACACCGGGACCAAAGAGGACGCTACGTGCCTGGTTCGACAGGAAGGGATTGCCGTAATTGACGTCGACGACACCGGCGAAACCCGGCTCGCCCAGCTGGCGATCCACCTTGTTCTGCGAAAAGGAGAACCGGAAATAGGGCGCGAATGCCGGCGCGACGTCGTAATGGCCCACCGCGCCCAGCAGATAGCGCTGCTGCGGCACGATCAGATAGCGATTGGCATTGTTGTTGAAACGGCTGCCGTCATAAGGAACCAGTTGCCGGTTGGCGTTGAACATCAGCCCGCGATCGAGATCGCGCCCCGCCGGGATGATGCTGCTGCCCGTCGGGATCAGCGACGTGCCGTTCGAGGTGAAGATCGTGCGCGAGAAATCGCGGCTCGACGCCAGGATCGGATTGCGATCGGTATAGCCGGCATAAGCGGTGATGTTGCCGCGCCCGTCGCCGGTATTGACGCCGATCATCAGGTTCGCGTCGAGCGAATAGCCGTCGCCTCCGCCGTAAAGGCTGTTTTGCGCATCGATCTCGATGCCTTCGAAATCCTGGCGCAGGATGAAATTGACGACGCCGGCGATCGCATCCGAACCATAGACCGCCGACGATCCACCGGTCTGCACCTCGACGCGCTTGATCATGTTGACCGGAACCGTGTTCGCATCGGGCACGCCCGAGAAATCGACGGCGGGAAGCCGCTTGCCGTCGATCAGCACCAGGGTCCGCTGGTCGCCCAGGTTGCGGAGGTTGATCGTGGTGTTGCCATTGCCGTTATTGTTGGTCGCGGCCGACCGGCCCGGCGTTGCGGACGGCAGGTCGCGGATCAGCGCCTCGGCATTGACCACCGCCTGCGTCTTGATCTCCTCATAGGATGTCACGCTGATCGGTGCCGCCGACTGGAGGCCGGGCGAAATCAGCCTGGTGCCGGTCACCACGATATCGGTTGCCGGCGCCTCTTCCGGTGCCGTCGCCTGCGCATGGACGGCACCGGACGCCATCAGGCTGCAAAGCGCCGTCCCGATCAGCATCGTCCTAATATGACGGCGCCCTGTATCATTCGACGAATAGATGCTCATGCTCACTCCCCCCATCTTGTCAGTGGATGCGGTTCGGCCTTTCCGGTCGCGATACCGACACCCCTGAACATCCTCGACATGCGATATGTTCTATCCTGCAGCCTCACCCTGCGGCGGAAGCGGGTCGACGTCTTGTCTCGATCAAACATCCAGATTGACTTGGATCGAGCGGGGGCACAGTTTTCATGTCACCCGATCCGGTGGAGCAA
>JASBTC010000168.1 GCA_030148625.1 Sphingobium sp.
AGCGCTGGTAGATCCGGGACACGCGCCCGCAACGGGGTTGTCGCGACATTTTTGGGCCGGACGGTTGCTCCCTCGCCCCCCTTCTGGGGGAGTGGGCGGGGGTGCGGGGGGTGTCGGGGCAGGATCGAGCGCCAGCGCCAAGGTCTCGCCCGACGTCCCCCTCTCCCGACCTCGCTGCGCTCGGCCACCCTCTCCCCCTAAAGGGGGTGAGGGAATTCATGTCGTCCAACCTACGCCAAGAAAATCCCGAACAGCAATGCGCTCCGGAATGCCACGGCTCCGGGAAATCCTTTCATCCCGCCTCAGAAGCGGCGATGATCGCGCCCGTCGATCCGGTCGCAATTTCCCCTGAACGCATAGCTGCCGGTGCCGCGGATCGAGATGCGGCCGCTGCGGCGGTCGATCGTGAGCCTGGGCTTGTTGAGGCCGTTCAGGCGATAGGTGGCGGTGATCTGGTCGCGGCCGGACGAGACGTTGGTGAGATCCCACCAGCCGCTATCGCCGCGCGAATTGATCGGCGGAACCAGTTTTCTCGGTAACCGGATGCGCCCGCCGCCGTTCCAGATCTGGATCGTCACCGACGTGTCGAAATCCTGTGACGAGAGCTCGGTGCGATTGCCATAGTCATAACGATCGCGCCGGTCGTTCCAGGTCCAGCCATAGCGGGTCGCAAGTGCCGGGCGCTGGCCTTCGCCGAAACAGACCAGCCCCATGTCGATCTGCCGGCCGCCGGCCCAGCCATAATCATTGTCGCCGGGGCGCCCCGGCCGATCGGGACGATCGGGCCGGTAACCCGGGTCCGGGCGGTAACCGGGATCGGGGCGATAGCCCGGATCGGGCCGATAACCGGGATTGCGGTCTCCGCCGCCACCGCGACGACAGTCCGCTTCGGGTGTGCTGACGATCGACTCATAGCGGCCATTGACCGTGGCGACGGTGATGCACGACCGCCGTTGCGGGTTCCACCAGTTGGTCCATTTGCGGTCGTCGCCGGTCTGGGTTGAGACGAAATTATAGCCGCGCGCCACGAACTGCCCCTCCGCCTGACCGGCGCGGGCGCCGACCAGGTCGAGCATGTCGTTGGGCGTGGACTGGGCCGTCGCCGCCACGCCATAGGCCAGGGCCGATCCGGCAAGGCCGACCAAGATCATGTTTCGCATATCGATACTCCCTGTCCGGCCCCCCGAAGAATGCTACGCCCGATCGGGGAGGGCGGCAATCCGCGCGATATGGTCAATGGATGAGCTCGTCATCCTGTTGTCGAAACAACGTTTGGGTACTGCCTGTTGCTCCCTCGCCCCCTTTAGGGGGAGAGGGTCGGGGAGAGGGGGGCGTCGGGGCAGGATCGAACACCGGCGCTCAGGCCTCGCCCGACGTCCCCCTAAAGGGGGCGAGGTGGCTGAAATTGTCCAGTCAACGCACACCAACAGAAATCCCCGACATCAGTGCGCGTTCGCGGGAATGACAAGATGAGTTAATCGAGCTGGATCAGCCTTGGCCACGATCGGCGTCGTCGCCGATAAGCAATGTCTCCAGGAACGGGATCAATGCCGCACCCAGATCGTCCGGCGCGTCGACATGATCGCGTGCGGGATAGAAATCGTGCGTGCCGTAACCGATGCCCATCGCGGCTATCGTCAGATCGCCGGACGTCACGATGCCTTCGACGACATCGCGAAGATGATCGGCCAGATAGCTGGAGCCATTTTCAAGAAGCGTGGAATCGTCGACGGGCGCGCCGTCCGACAGGACGATCAGCAGCTTGCGTTTCTGCGGCAGTTTCCGGAGCCGTTCGGCCGCCCATTCGATCGCTTCGCCATCCAGATTTTCCTTCGGCAGATCGGGCCGCAGCATCTCTTTATATGACGGGCCGCCAGTGCTCGCCCTGCGATCGTCGGCGCTGCGATAGACGATGTGCAACAGGTCGTTGAGACGACCGGGATGGGGAGGGGAAAATCGCCGGATCCATCTGATGCGTGATCGCCCGCCTTTCCAGCGCGATGTGGTGAAACCGAGCACCTCGCATGCGATGCCGAGCGTTTCGAGGAATTCCTGCGTCACATCCGCGGTCGCTGCGGCGAAGAGCATCTTCTGGCCACGCATCGATCCGGACTGATCGAACAGCAGCGACACGACGATGTCGTTGCGCTGCTCTGTCGAAAGGCGATTGCGGATGCGCGTCGCGACCTCGGCCGCCAAAAGGTGAAGCCGCGTCCGCCAGGGCAACAGCCCGGTGTGCAGATCGTGCCACGCCCGATCGACGGATGCGCGATCGATGAAGTTCAGCGGGCCCAGGACCGCGTCGAGCTTGGTCGCGGGCACGATCGCGTCGAATTTGGTGGTGTAGGCGCGATACGTCCTGTTCGCTTCGGCGCTCCGCCGGAATTTCGGGATCAGAAGGAAGGACAGCATAGCTGCCGACTGTCGTTGCTGGGGCCTTGAGGGTCAATGACACATGGCTCCATTGCGCTCTGCTTTTTGGGTTCTTTGCTGCCGTCACGCCCGTTGCCGACCCGATCCCAGCCGCTATCATGCCCGCTCGGACTCTCGCCACGGCATCGGTCGCGGCGGGGCGTTTCGATTTTCGGGATCAGAATGGGGAACGCGGTGAAGCTTCTTTTCAGGATATCGATGCTCGCCTTGGCGCTGGCCGTGCCGGCCATGCCGGTGACGGCGCAGACGGCAGCTGCGCCCGCAGCGTCGGCGAGCGGGTTGACGAAACTCCTCTCGGCCGAACTGGCGCGCTTCCCGTCCAAATCGGGGATCTACGTCAAGAATCTCGCGACCGGCGAGGAGGCGATGGTCGATCCCGATGGCCATTATGACAGCGCCAGCACGATCAAGGTCGCGGTGATGATCCTCGCCTATCAGCTCGCCGATCAGAAGAAGCTCGACCTGAACGAGCGTCACGAGATCAAGGCCGCGGACTTCCGCGGCGGCTCGGGCATTTTCCGTTTCAACGATTTCGGATTGAAGGCCAGCCTGCGCGACATCATCACCCAGATGATCATCACCAGCGACAACAGCGCGACCGACATCATGATCGCGCGCGTCGGCGGCATCGGCGCGGTCAACGATTTCCTGCGCCGCTCCGGCTATGCGACGCTCAGGCTCAACTACACCACGCTCGACTATTTCCGCGGCTTCTATGCCGTGCTCGATCCGAAATATCGCGCGCTCGGCGCCGAGGATATTTTCGCGCTGGGCACCGACATCCCCTGGTTCACCGCGCCGCGCGAAAAGCTGATTGCCGAGGTGCGCGCGGCCGGTGCCGGAGGGAAGCAGATCGACCTGATCCGCAAACGCTCGGCCGACGAGACGAGCTGGCTGGGCATCATGACCCCGCGCGAGAGTGGGCGGATGATGGAGACGATCGAGCGCGGCACCGCCGCGTCGAAGGCGGCATGCGACGAGATGAAGCGCATCCTGCTTGCCCAGCAGGCGGGCACGCGCAAGATTCCGCACTGGCTGTCCGCGCCGGTCGGGCACAAGACCGGGGAGACGGTGGGCGTCACCAACGATATCGGCATCGTCTATGCGAAGTCGGGGCCGATCGTGATCACCTCGTTCAACATGGATATGGCCGGCCTCGCCGCCGATGGTGACGACCGCATCGGCGCGGTCTCGCGGCTGATCGTGGAATATTTCGACGGGCGGTGACCCGATCCATGAACCATGCGGAAAAAAGGGCCGCCGCTTCGTGAAGCGACGACCCCAGGGCAAGGAATAGGCCGGATATGACCTGTCAACGCGGGTCATTGTCATCCGTTCAACGCCCGGGCGTGGCGGGGGCTCGCCCTGGCGGAAACCGGCACGCCGATCATCTCGGTATCGGGAGATATGCATGATGTTCGATATGCTCTTGATGGCGCTTTCGCTGGCCGGTGCGACGCCCGATCAACCCGTTGCGGTCGTGCAGCAGCAACTCGATGCCTATAACCGGCATGACATGGCCGCGTTCGCGGCGACCTATTCCGACGATATCGAACTGTTCGATCTGGGCGCGAATGCAAAGCCGAGACTGACCGGAAAACCGGCGCTGATCGCGCTGTACAGCCGTTTGTTCGTGCGGGCGAAACCCCGGGCGACGATCGTATCGCGCGCCGTCACCGGCGCCTTCGTGACCGATCATGAGCGCGTCACATTGGACGGCGGCCGGACCTTCGATGCCGTCGCGGTCTATCAGGTGGAGAAGGGGCTGATCCGCCGCGTATGGTTCGCGCAATAGGGCATTTTGAAGTCGGGTGGCATCACCTGGCGACGCGCAAAATACGGAAAACAAATAATAAATAGAACGAGACGTGCTTCAGCCCAGGCGCATCTCGCTCCAGGGTTTGATCCATCCGATCCGAAACACCAACCATCTTGTCATTCCCGCGAACGCGCATTGCTGTCCGGGATTTTATTCAGGATGCGCGAAGGCGAGATTCTCTCCTCTCCATCGAAGATGGGGAGGGGGGGCGCCGGCCAACGGCCGGTGGTGGAGGGGAACTGCGATGCTGACGGCACGCACGGTTTTCGATGGCGTTATCCCGCAATTTCTGGTCGTTGCGGTGGGGAATGACACATCGAAATTCCCCTCCACCACGCCGCTTCGCGTCGTGGTCCCCCTCCCCACGCTGCGCGTAGGGAGGAGAGGTTTGGGCGTCCCAAGCCAGATCATGTCTCGGCAGCAAGTTCGTGGGCATACTCCCGGGAATTATCGGATCCGCGAGAAATTCTGACAATAAAATCCCGGACACCAATACGCGTTCGCGGGACTGACAAGATGAGTTCATCTAGCTGAATCAGACTCTAGCCATTCATCCGCGCACCACGGGCGCCCGACCCCTCGATGCATCACCGACGCTTTCATGTCCCGTCCGGATCGGGCAAGTCGTATCGATCGACGATGCCCCGCAAGGACGGGAGCGAAGGGATGAGAGGAGAGAGATGACGATGCTCGGCGGCCTGATGCAGACGACACCCTTGCTGATCAGCGGCATATTGCGCTTCGCGTCGCAGGCGCATGCCGATCGCGAGATCGTGTCGCGCCTGGTCGATGAGCCGATCTGGCGCTACGATTATGCCGGCTGGGGACGGCGCAGCGCGCAGGCCGCGCATATGCTCGCGCGGCTGGGTGTGAAGCCCGGCGACCGGGTCAGCTCGCTCGGCTGGAACACCCATCGCCATTTTGAGCTTTTCTATGCGGTGCCGGGCAGTGGGGCTGTGCTCCACACCGCCAATCCGCGGCTGCCCGACGATCAGATCGCCTATACGATCAACCATGCCGAAAGCGGCGTGCTGTTCTTCGAACGCAATTTCCTCGCTTTGGTCGAGCGGTTGAAGCCGCTGCTGCCGACGATCCGGCATTTCGTGATGCTGTCCGATGCCGAACGGCTCGATCCCGGCACGCTGGGCGCCATGAGCTACGAAGCGGTGATCGCCGGCGAGCCCGAAACCTGCGACTGGCC
The DNA here is from genome assembly GCA_030148625.1 of Sphingobium sp. The sequence goes on from JASBTC010000168.1 coordinate 5,454, forward strand.
AGTGTTCGATGAGAATAATGCGTCGTTCCTCTGCTACACATCGGGCACCACGGGCGATCCCAAGGGCGTGCTCTACAGCCATCGCTCGGTCGTCCTCCACGCCATGGCGGGCGGGCTGACGGGCGCCTTCGGCTTTTCCGCGTTCGATTGCGTGATGCCGTGCAGTTCGCTTTATCATGCCACCGCCTGGGGGCTGCCCTTCGTCGCGCCGATCAACGGCTGCAAGCTGGTGCTGCCCTGCGATCGCATGGACGGCGCGAGCCTCGACGAACTGATCCAGGCGGAAGGCGTGACCTTTTCGGGCGGCGTGCCGACGATCTGGACGATGTATCTGGCGCATCTGGAGCGGACGGGCGGGAATACGGCGGCGCTGGAGACATTGGTCATCGGCGGATCGGCGGTGCCGCGCGCAATGGCGGAGACGTTCCAGCAGCGCTACGGCGTCAAGGTCCGTCAGCTCTGGGGCATGACCGAGACCAGCCCGATCGGCGTGGTCTCGACGCCGACGCCCAAGCTCGCTGCCGAGGGCGAGGATGCGATGGACGAAGTGATCTGGACGCGCCAGGGGCGGCTTCAATTCGGTATCGAGCTGCGCATCGTCGATGAGGCGGGCAATGATCTGCCGCACGACGGCGAAGCCTCCGGCGCGCTGCTGGTACGCGGGCCATGGACGGTGCAGCGCTATTTCCGGGCGGAACAGGATGCCGCCGATGCCGATGGCTGGTTCGACACCGGCGATATCGCGACGATCGATCCGTTCGGCTTCATGCGGATCACCGATCGCAAGAAGGATGTGATCAAGTCGGGCGGCGAATGGATCAGCTCGATCGATCTGGAGAATATCGCGGTCGCCTGTCCCGGCGTGCGCATCGCCGCGGTGGTCGGCGTCTATCATCCCAAATGGGAAGAACGCCCGCTGCTCGCGATCGAGCCGCATGAGGGGGAGACGGTGACCGAGGCGGCGGTGCTCGCCTTTCTCGAGCCCCGCCTCATCAAATGGTGGATGCCCGATGCGGTGGTGATCACCCAGGTGCCGCTGACCGCGACGGGCAAGATCGACAAGAAGGTGCTGCGCGACCGCTATCGCGATCATCTGGCGGGCGGGTGATCGCCCGGTTTGTTTCTGTGTTTACCCTCCGACCTCGGAAGCGGTCATTCGTCAAGACGAATCACTATATCCATTCTTCGCGATGAGACGGCCAATTACTCCGACTTGTCAGGGCTTGCCGCGGTAAGTTTGGCCAGCAAAGCAAGCGCTTCCCTGCGCTGGTCCTTATCGTGCGGACTATAGGCGATAGGCGTCAGCAACAGTCTGACCTGGTCTGGCTTCTGGTCGGCAAAAAGCTGTCTTGCGAGCATCAGCCGCAGGTCGGCATCCTCGGGCGCGAGCAAATGCGCTCTCATCAATCCCGTCGCGGCATTCGGTGTCGGCGTTTCGCCGGCGACGATGAAACTGCGATAGAACAAGATCAGGGGGACGGGATGATCCGGATCGATCCGGTTCGCGCTCAAGGCGAAACGTCGCGCCTCTTTGGCGAAGCGCACTTTATCGTCCTTCCCGGTACTGGCCGATGCACGCCTTAGCGCGACTTCGGCCTTGATCATCAGAGCATCTATTGATGTTCCATCCGAAACGAGAACGCGATCGGCTGCGGCGTCTGCCTCGCCCACATTTCCACTTGCCAGTTCGGCCTCTGCGAGATTGCCCAGAACCCGCACATCCTCTGGCCATTGCGCCGCGGTTCGTCGGGCATCGGAGGCGATGTCACGGTCGAGTTTCTTCTCGGTCGCGAGGCGCGCCCGGATCAGCGTCGGGATCATCGCCGCTTCGCCAGGGGTGGGGTCACGCACATCGATCGGGCCGATCGAGAGCTCTTCGGGCGATATCCGCGCGGTCTTCATCGGCTTGGTTCGGTACGCCATCACCTCGCGTTCGAGCTGCTTCAGATTTCCGAATGCCTTCACCGCCGCCTCACCCGGCGGCG
>JASBTC010000171.1 GCA_030148625.1 Sphingobium sp.
GGAAAATTCGATCTAGGATCTGAATCCGCTCTGATTCGGGTCGGGCAGGACGGCATGAGAAACGACCGATACCCGATTGGCGCGATCGCCATTGCCCTGCTGATGGCGGGATGCGGCAGCAAGCCCGCGATCACGCTGCCCGCCGATCCGCAGGCACGCGCCGCCACCTGCTACGCCGCCAGGATCGCGCTGTTCGGGACGCAGGGCGGCGGCACGGCGCTCACCGTCGAGCAAGCCAATGAAGCCGCACATTTCCTGCTGCTCGGCGCATCGGCCAATGGCATCGCCGAACCTGAAACGGCGAAGACGCTCGCCGCGCGCGGCCAGGCGCTGGAAGCCGCGATCAGCGAGCGGAAGAACGCCTCCGACTATGTCGAGCCATGCGCCAAGGCCTATCCCGAGACCCTGTCATCGGCGTTCAAGGGATTGCCCGCCGACGGTTCCGAGACGCGGATGATGTGCTTCACGCTCGCCAACGCGCTCGGCCAGATCCATCGGGCAAGCGACGTCCCGCCCGGCGGCAAGGCCGAAACCTATGCCCGGCTCGACGCCGCGCTCGACACACGCATCTCCGACGAGATTCGGGCGGCGGGCGCGATCGATCCCGGGCAATTGCTCACGCGTGCGACGCGCGGCCTTGCCGCGGCATCACATGCCGGCCCGCCGACACAGGTGCTGGACGCCTGTGCCGCGCGGTATCTGAAACCCTGAACCTTCCCGATTTCCAGCGTCGGTCGCCTCTTGACCCGCAATATCGCAGGCATATGGTCCGCACATGAAAAAGCCTATCGTGATCATCGTCGTCCTGCTGCTGCTGGGATTTGCGGCCGCCTTTTATTTCGTGTCACGCGGCAAGCCCGCTTTGCTGTCGGTCGACGCAGTGACGGGTGCGAAGCCCACCATCTCGGCACCCCGCCCCGAGCGGCTGCCGACCATCAACATCGCCGATCCGGTCGGCTGGCCGAACGGCGCCAAGCCCGATGCGCCCAAGGGCCTCAGCGTCGCCGCCTTTGCGGACAAGCTCGACCATCCGCGCTGGATGTACCTGCTGCCCAATGGCGACGTGCTGGTGGCGGAGACCAATTCCCCGCCGCGTGAAGGCGGCGGCATCAAGAACTGGATCATGCGCACGCTGATGGGCCGCGCCGGCGCGGACGTGCCGTCCGCGAACCGCATCACATTGCTGCGCGACGCCGATGGAGACGGCAAAGTCGATCAGCGCACCGCCTTCCTCGAAGGATTGAACTCGCCCTTCGGCATGGCGCTGGTGGGCAACACGCTCTACGTCGCCAATACCGACTCCGTGATGGCCTTCCCCTATGAGACCGGCCAGACGAAGATCACCGCCAAGGGCACCAAGGTGGTCGATATACCCGGCGGCGATGGTCACTGGGCGCGCAACGTGATCGCCAGCCCCGACGGCAAGCTGCTCTACGTCACCGTCGGTTCGGCCAGCAATATCGGCGAGAACGGCATGGACAAGGAAGTCAATCGCGCCGCGGTGCTCGAAGTCGATCCGGCCAAGAAGAGCTTCCGCATCTATGCGACCGGCCTGCGCAATCCCAATGGCCTGGCCTATGAGCCCAAGACCGGATGCCTGTGGACCACGGTCAACGAGCGCGACATGCTCGGCGGCGACCTGGTGCCCGATTACATGACCTGCATCGAATTCGGCGCCGATTATGGCTGGCCCAACAGCTATTGGGGCGGTTACCAGGACAATCGCGTCGAGCCGTACCGGCCAGACCGGCTCGAATATGTGAAGCGCCCCGATTTCGCGCTCGGCCCGCATGTCGCAGCACTCGGCATCGCCTTCGCCGACGGCGCCAATCTCGGCCCCGCTTATGCGAACGGCGCGTTCGTCGGCCTGCACGGATCGTGG
>JASBTC010000194.1 GCA_030148625.1 Sphingobium sp.
TCGGGCTGCTCCGCACGGCGCTCCGCGGCAACGACCCGGTGCTGTTTTTCGAACATCGGGCGATGCTCGATTATGCCTGGGCACGGCGCGCCTATCCCGGCGACGATTTCGCGCTGCCCTTCGGCAAGGCGAAGACGACGGTCGCGGGCGACGATGTCACCATCGTCACCTGGGGTGCGATGGTTCCGCGCTGTGAGGAGGCGGCAGAGGGCCGCTCCGTCGACGTCATCGATTTGCGCACGCTGATGCCGTGGGACAAGGAAGCGGTGCTGTCCTCGGTGCGCCGCACGCGCCGCTGCCTCATCGTCCATGAGGATCTGCGGACCGCGGGCTTCGGTGCGGAGATCGCCGCCGTCGTCGCCGACGAAGCGTTCATGGACCTGGATGCGCCCGTGCTTCGCGTCACCATGCCGGACATCCCCAGCCCGCATAACCCCGTGCTGCTCGACTGGGCCGTGCCGTCGGTGGAGCGCATCCGCGCCAAGATCGACCAACTGATCGGCTTTTGAGGGTGGCAGGACCAATGATCGATATTCTCGTCCCCTTCGAGCAGGAAGGCACCAAGGCGATCGTGCGCAGCTGGCTGAAGAAGCCGGGCGACCGGGTCGCGCTCAACGATCCGCTCGTCGAGCTTGAGACCGACAAGGTCACGCAGGAGGTGCCGTCCCCCGGCGACGGCCTGCTCGAGCTGATCCTGCTCGATACCGATGCCGAGGCGGTGCCGGGCGCAATCCTCGGGCGGCTCCGCCGTGCCGAAGCGGTCGTCGAGCCGGACGAGGCCGCTCCGGCGCCTGCAACCGTCAATGCAGCGCCGTCGCATTCCGAAAGCGAACTGCGTCTCTCCCCGGCAGTTCGCCGTGCCGTGCGTCAGCACGAGGTCGATGTGTCCGTCGTCACCGGCACCGGCCGTGACGGGCGCATCACGCGCGCCGATATCGACAAGCATCTCGCCGAACGGGGCAAGGCCCCGGCGCCCGCGCTCGCCCCCGATCCGGCACCGGCGGTTCGTCCGGCGGAGGCGCCGCTGTCGCCGGCACCCGCGGCAAGCGACAAGGTCCGCAGCGTGCCGCATGATCGCATGCGGCTGGCGATCGCGCAGAACATGCTCAATTCGGTCACCGTCGCGCCGCACGTCACCGCTGTGTTCGAAGCCGACTTCGGCCGGATCATGGCGCACCGGGCGAAGCACAAGGCGGACTATCAAGAGGCTGGCGCGAACCTCACCTTCACCGCTTATGTGCTTGCGGCGGCCGCAGAGGCGATGAAGGTGGCGCCGGCGATCAACAGCCGCTGGTATGACGATCGCCTCGACATCTTCGAGGATATCAATATCGGCGTCGGGACGGCGCTCGGCGACAAGGGATTGGTCGTGCCGGTCGTCGACCGCGTCCAGGAATTGTCGCTGCTCGGTATCGCGAAGCGGCTGACCGACCTCACCGGCCGGGCCCGTGACGGCAAGCTTACCCCGCAGGATATGCGCGGCGGCACCTTCACCCTTTCCAACCATGGCGTTTCGGGATCGCTGTTCGCGTCCCCGATCATCATCGCGCAACCGCAATCCGCGATATTGGGCGTGGGCAAGCTGGAGAAGCGGGTGGTGGTCTGCGAGGTGGACGGCGTCGACAGCATCCAGATCCGGTCGCGATGCTATGTATCGCTGACGATCGACCATCGTGCGGTCGACGGGCATCAGACCAATGTCTGGCTGTCGCGCTTTGTCGAAGTCATCGAAGGATGGCCGCTCGACGGTTGAGGCTGCGGGCGTTCAACGCTGCCGTCGCTGGAAGGGCGGGGCGCACTGACAGCGCCTGTCCGGACAGATTGACCACACGCCCCGCGCATGACAAGTTTCCGAATCTGAAACATTCGAAAACGATCATTTGCGGGGCCATGATGACCGACCGTTCCTCACCGAAGCTGGACCGTCGCCGTTTCGCGCTGGCTGGGCTCGCCGTCGCCGGCGGCGCAGGCCTGTTGCCCGGTTTCGCCTGGGGCGCCGATGCGCCTGCCGACAATCCGGGGCCGATCCCGCCGCGCATCAAGGCGCTTTACAAGAATGCGGTGGCGATCGACTGCCTCGCCAGCCCCAATACCTTCAACGTCAATTATCCCGTGGGCGGCAAGGAATTGTCGCCCGAGCAACTGCGCAACGTGCGTGCGAGCGGGCTGACCGCGGTCAACATGTCGGTGGGCGGCCCGACGCCCGAGCGTACCCGCGAGCGCATCGCCAACATCAAGGACGACATTGCCCGCCACCCCGACACGCTGATGTTGATCAGGAACCATGCCGATATCGCCCGCGCCAAGGCGACCGGCAAGCTCGGCATCATGCTCGGTTTCCAGGGGCTGGAGTGGATGCAGGGCAATCTCGCCCTGATCGACGAATTCGCCGATGCCAATGTCCTGATCATGCAGCTCACCTATAATCAGGAAAGCAGCATCGGTTCGGGATCGCTGTCGCGCGATCCGGCGCCGGGGCTGGAGGCGGTCGGCCGCGAGGCGATCCGGCGGATCACCGCGCGGCGGTCGATCGTCGACCTGTCCCATTCGCACGCGCAGACCGCGCTCGACGCCGCACGCGAATCCAGCAAGCCGATCATCCTGTCGCACACCGGTTGCCGCGCGGTGTACGACCATCCGCGCAGCCAGCCCGACGAGGTGTTCAGGGCGGTGGCGGCCAAAGGCGGTGTGATCGGCATCTACATCATGCCGTTCCTGGGCGTCGACACGCTGGGGCCGAGCCGCGCGCTGCTGACGCGCCACATTCTCCATGCGATCAAGGTCGCGGGCGAGGATCATGTCGGCATCGGCAGCGACACCTCGATCACGCCGATCCTTTATGACGACGGCTATCGTGCCGAACTCAAGCGCTTCATCGCCGGGCGCGCGGGCAACAATATCTCCGCCCCGCTCGAAGACAGCGGCATGCCGTTCAGCACGCCGGGCCTCAACACGCCGCGCCGGCTGGAAGTGATCGCCTGGGATCTGGCGCAGGCCGGCGTCAAGGACGCGGTGATTGCCAAGGTGATCGGCGGCAATTTCAACCGCGTGTTCGGTGAGGTGTGGGGTTAGAGCGATTGGAATCACCTGCCGGCTCGGAGCGCCGGACGATCTTGATGTGTGCGGTGTCGCGCGCTCTAAGGACGCATCTCGTCCTTGATCAGCCGATAGAGGCCCTGGTCGTGGCCTGCCAGCGCTGACCCGATCGCATCGGCCGCGATCCCCGCCTGCTCACGCGTATCGGCTTCTATCTCGAAAACCGTGAGAAAAGCGGGAACCGAGCGGGGCTCATGCATGAGCACTCTGTCGAGGCCATAGCGCGTGGCGTGTTGAAAGCGCTTGGCGGCAGCGAGCCGTGCCATCTGGCCAGGCCCCGGGCTTCGGTCGGTGCGAACAAGAAAAAGCCAACGCCCACCATTTTTCCCAGCTTCTGCGATCGGCGGGGCCAGGCGGCGATAATATACGCGTTCGACGACCTTGATCAGATCGGTCGAACGGCCCAGCTGATCCATACGCCAACTCGCCATGAGCATCGCGATGATGGTTTTGTCGATATTCGCAGAGCAGATGTCGTAAAGCGCCAGATAGGAATCCGCGGCGTCGGTGGAACTGTTCTTTATGCTGTGGTCCGCACGTTCCCCCCTGCGCGCACGCATATAGCCGGGGACCTCGAGCACATCGGGAATGTCGATTTCATCATACCACCGGTTAAAGGCCTCTTCGCGGCTGGGGTCGACGTTGACCGATTTGACGACCATCAGCCAATCACCTTGTCCTGGGGCGGCCGAAGCGTTCGGCGCAAACATGCCTGCCGACACGGCTAGCGACAGCGCAGCAGCAACGGTGCCCAGTTTTGCAATCGCCGCTCGTTTCATCCCGTGCGCCTTTCGATCCTGGTGAAGATCGTCCCGTTCAGCGCGGCACGACCTGCCTTTTCGCCCACGCATTCGGGCGCCGCTCGCTATCCTATCTTCCTTTGCGCGCGCGGGATGTCGTCAGAACTGCGGACGCGATAGCCGCCGGCGAAACTGCCCCTATCGGCTTATTCCACGGTGGCGAGTTGAGTCGGCAGATAGATGCTGAGATAGGCCGTCACCGCCAGAATCGCCTCGTTCAGGGCGTAGTCGGCAACCCTGTCATGTTCGGCGACCGACAGGGAGAAGAACACGTCCGCGATCAGCAGGGCCTTGAAAAACAACTCGCGCGAATCCGCAAGCTCGGGAAGGACGAACTGCGACCGGACTGCCATCCACAATGCGGTGCCGAAACGGAAATCCTCCTTGCAGGCCGCGTTCTTTATATCCGGTGGCGTATGAGGCCCCAGCATGAGCTTGCGCGCAGCAGGGTCGTCATTGAACGCATTCCGATGATGGATCAGCGACGCCTTGATCAGTTCCTGCCAGGTTGAAACGCGCGGCAAGTCCAGATCTTCCGATGCCTGTTGTGTCGCAACCGTTCGGGCGAGCTCCTTCCAGAGTTCGCCGATATCTCCAAAGAAATGATAGGTTGAAGACAGCGGGATTCCCGCCCTTTCAGCAATGCCCGCCATGCCGATCTGGTCCAGGGACTGTTCGGCGAGTGCTGCCCTCGCCGCCGCGAGGAGCTCGGCGCGCCGCGCGCGGCCTCTGGCCTGCGTCGCGCGTCCCGTTCCTGCATTGGCCGACGGTTTGCGCGTCGCGATGGCCGGGGGAGATTCCATTTCATTGCCTCAATTGACCTGCCGCTTCACTCGAACGGCCTTTCTGTCGTTTCTTATATCTTGACAACAGAAATTGCACAGATCAAATTCGAAAAAATTCGATTTAAACGAGAGGGGGGATTGTGGGGACGTTCGGACCATGGCGCAATTCAGCCATTGCTTCGCCGGACGGGGCGGCGCGATGCCGACTCGCGCGAGTCGACGGGGTATGCGGGGTTTACGGGCGTAGTCCCCGGCCGGTCGCGCACCGCGCAGTCGCGATACGCAATGTTCCGAAAGGCTTTGTCGATGCACTGCTTTGCCAGGGCAAAGTTTTCAAATTCGAAGTTTTGCGAGTTTTTTATGAGATTTGTGGCCGGTTCGGCCATATGGCGACCCGCTGGTCTGCTGGTGGATTCCGCCAGGCGCTCACCGTCCCGTCGATGGCGATGTCGCGTTTCCCCCGGAATATGCGGCTGAGCCAGGCCGGAAGGAGCGGGGGGCTTGTGAAGCTGTTTGTGAAACTTGCGGCAATGGCGCTCTACGTCGCCGGCACGACCGTCGCCTTTATCGGGGGCGATCGGGCCAGTGCCCAGGATGCGACTGCCGGCGCCAAAGTCTTTGCCAAGTGCCGGGTCTGTCATCAGGTCGACCGCGCAAAAGGCTCGGGGCTTGGGCCTAATCTGGCCGGGATCGTGGGGCGGAAGGCGGGCACTCTTGCGCGCTTCAACTACTCGCCTGCCATGGCCCGTTCCAACATCGTCTGGGACAAGGCGCGCCTCGATGCCTTTCTGGCGGCGCCTCAGCGCGCAATGCCGGGCAGCCGCATGGCGTTTGCAGGACTGCCGAACCCCAAGGATCGCGCCGACGTGATCGCATATCTGTCGACGAACAAATAGCTCGAAGCACGGAGAAACTCAGAGATGTCTCGAACTCTATTGCTTGCTATCGGTGCCGCTTTGCTCCTTTCGGCTCCCGCGAGTGCACAACTTGAACCCGAGCAGCTGACCGTAGAGTCGCTTCCCGAAAAGCTGCCGGCGCATTGGGTATGGGTGAACGATATTTCGTTCTTTCATATGGCCGATGGGCGCGCCTACCTGATCGACGCGGACACCGGCAGGTTCGTCGGGATGGTCAATGGCGGATACGGGCATGGCATGCTCGGCCTGGATCCGCGCGGTGATCGCTTCGTTGTTCCCGCCACCTTCCATTCGCGCGGTTCGCGTGGCGAGCGTACGGACGTGTTGACGTTCTATTCGTCGAAAACGCTCGAGCCGGGCGAAGAAATCGTCATTCCGCCCAAGAAGTTCAGCGGGATTCCGTTCGTCGGCAGCGCGCCGCTCAGCGACGACGGAAAATTTGCTCTCCTCTACAATTTCACGCCCGAGCAATCGGTCACGGTTGCGGATCTGGAATCCAAAAAGCTTGTCGGCGAATATCCGACGCCCGGCTGCGGACTCATTTATCCTGTCGGCGCGCGCCGGTTCATGATGCAGTGCGGCGATGGATCGATGCAGCTCGCGACCATGGATGCGTCGGGCCAGGTCACGCTTGCCGGTGTTTCCAAACCGCTTTGGGCCCTGTCCGACCCCGCCACCGAGAAGGCCGTCCGGATTGGTCCCAGCCAATGGATGTTCTTCACCTTCAACAGCGAGGCGATCGTGGTCGATGGTGCGGGGGACAAGCCCAGAATCGTCCAGCGATGGTCGCTGGTCGGGGCAAACCCGGATAATTGGCGGATCGGCGGGCTTCAGCCGAGCACTTATCATGCTGCCTCGGGGCGCCTCTATGTCCTGATGCATCAGGGCGGCCCTGAAACGCGGAAGGATCCCGGTAGCGAGGTCTGGGTCTTCGATATCAAGACCCAAAAGCGGGTGCAGCAGATCAAGCTCGCCGTGCCGGCAACGTCGCTTGCGGTCAGCCACGACGACAAGCCTCTGCTTTATGCCGTCGAGTTCGGGGCGCCGGTCCTGACCATCTATGATGCCCTTGGCGGGCAAAAGCTTCGTTCGGTCGATCAGCTCGGCGAAGCACTCACGATCATCCAGCCGGCCCCTGCAGGGCAATGATCATGTCGCTTGATCCGCTCATTCCGCTTGTCGTTCGTCTGGGGATCGCGCTCCTCTTCGCGGCGTCCGCCTGGCACAAGATCCGGGACTGGCCGCGCACCGGGGCGGTCATTGCCGGTTATCGCATCCTCCCGCGCGAGGCGAGCAAGGCTGCTGCTGCCGCCGTCATTGCGGCGGAGCTGGCGGTGGCAGCCGCCGTGCTGCTCACGCCGCTCGGCCTTCACGCCGCGGCGATCATGCTCGTCGCCTATGCAGCCGTCATCGGCCTGAACATCGTGCGGGGCAATGACCGGATCGACTGTGGCTGCATCGGTTTTGCGGCCACGGCCCCACGCCTGAGCTGGCTGATGGTGGGCCGGAATTGCGTGATCGCATTGTCGGCAGAGCTGTCGGCGCTGTCGGCAACCTCCGCACGCGCTTTCGCATGGATGGACTTTTTCTCGCTGGGCGTCGCCCTCGCGATCCTGGGGCTGCTCTACGCGGCTTTCGACACGGCGATCGCGCTTCCAGGCCGGAGTATTGCATCATGATCCACGCGCTGACCGTCGCCGTTGTCCTGCAATGGGTTCTCATTCTTGTGCTTTCGGCATTGCTCGTCGCCCTCTTCAGGCAGGTCGGCATGCTGCATGAGCGGCTGGGACCGGTCGGCGCGCTTGTGCTGCCAGGCGGGCCCAAGGTGGGCGAGCCCGCCCCCAAATTCGAATTGAGGGCGATCGACACGACGCCGGTGTCGATCGGTGTCGCCGATGCGGGCAGATCGATGCTGGTCTTTTTCCTCTCGCCGACATGTCCGGTCTGCAAGACGCTTCTCCCCGTCATCAAGCGTCTTGCCCATGACGAGCGCGATCGGCTGAGGGTGGTGCTTGCGAGCGATGGCGACGAGATCGCCCAGCGGAAGATGGTCGAGGAGCGCCAGCTTCACGACTTCCCGCTTGTCCTCTCGACCGAGCTGGGCCTGGCTTATGGGGTATCCAAGCTGCCGCATGCGGTGCTGATCGCCGGCGACGGAAGGCTCGCCGCCACCGGCCTGGTCAACAATCGCGAACATCTCGAGAGCCTGCTCGCAGCGCAGGACCTTGGTGTCGCGTCACTACAGGAATTTCTGTCCCGGCGTGCGCAAGAACGCGTCGGGAATTGATGGGGTTGGAGTTGAAGCCATGTCGAGATTGGATCGAATTGCCGAATTGATGGCGCGTCGCGCGGCGCAGGGCATTTCACGCCGCAACATTCTGGCGCGAATAAGTGCGGCGGCCTTCGTCACGACCGTTCCGGCGCTGCCGGTTTCCCGCGCCCTCGGTCAGTCCGCGAAGCCTCAGCCGGGCGAAAAGGGGGATCCCGCATCCTGCGACTATTGGCGCTATTGTGCCATTGACGGCTTTCTCTGCTCTTGCTGCGGCGGATCGGTGTCGAGTTGCGGCCCGGGTTCCGAGCCATCGCCGATCACCTGGGTGGGCACTTGTCGCAATCCGGTGGACGGCAAAGATTATGTGATCTCCTATAATGATTGCTGCGGAAAGTCCGCCTGCGGACGGTGCATGTGCAATCGCAATGAAGGCGACACCCCGGTCTATCAGCCGCAGGGCGCGAACGACATAAACTGGTGCCTCGGAACCCAGTCCGGCCTGGTTTACAATTGTTCGACAGCCGTCGTGCTGGGGCCGGCGGGCTAGCGCAATGCGGCGTCTTGCGGCCCTTGTCTGTGCGGTTGCTGTCTGTGCGGTTGCCGGTCTGACTGGCTTTGCGTCGCTGGCGCAAACCGGCACGCCGCGCAGTCCGCGGGTCAACTACATGACCAATTGCCAGGGATGCCACACGCCCAATGGTGACGGCGTGGCGGGCAAGGTTCCGCCGATGCGGGGGGTTCTTGCCGGTTTTCTGACGGTCCCCGGAGGGCGGGAGTTCCTCGTGCGCGTGCCCGGCGTCGCCAATTCGACGCTCGGCGATGCCGATCTTGCGGCGCTGATGAACTGGCTGGTTCCGACAATGGGGCCGACCGTGCCCGCCGAATTCAAGCCCTTCAGCGCCGCGGAGATCGGCATGTTGCGCCAACGCCGCCTGCAGGACGTGAATTCGGTTCGGGCGGCACTCATCGCGCAGATGCCGCCCGAGCTCCGGTCGAAGGCGCAGCAACCGGTAAAACCCTGATTCAATCAAACCAGAAAAGAGAGGCCGTCGGCCATGACAGACGCGTTCACCCTCACCATCGACGGCAAGCAGTTGCCCGCAGGCGAGGCATTCGAGGTATATGATCCAGCCACGGGGGCGGTCGTGGCGATGGCGCCGGCCGCATCGGCCGACCAGCTGGACGCCGCCGTTGCGGCTGCCAGACGCGCTTTCGCCGCCTGGTCCACGCGGCCGCAGGCCGATCGCAATGCGGCCGTGGTCAGGATGGCAGAGATCATCGAGGCAAATGCGGCGGAACTTGCCGAGTTGACGACGCGCGAGCAGGGCAAGCCCCTGGGGGGACTGGGCTCGCAATGGGAAATCGGCGGGGCGATCGCCTGGACGCGGTATACGGCGAGCCTGGAGCTTCCGGTCGAGACGATCCAGGATGACGATGCCGCCCGTGTGACTCTCCATCGCAAGCCGATCGGCGTGATCGGTTCGATCACGCCGTGGAATTTCCCGGTGATGATCGCGATCTGGCACATCATGCCGGCCATTCAGGCAGGCAATACGGTGGTTCTCAAACCTTCGCCCAATACGCCGCTCGCGACGCTGCGACTGGGCGAACTGCTGCAGAGCGCCTTGCCGCCGGGCGTGCTGAATGTCGTGACCGGCCGGAATGAGATCGGGCAGGCGATGGCCGATCATCCGGGGATCGACAAGATCATCTTTACCGGTTCGACGGCGACGGGGCGCAAGGTCATGGCGAGCGGGGCGGCGAACCTGAAGCGCCTCACGCTCGAACTGGGCGGAAACGATGCGGGCATCGTGCTTGCCGATGTCGATCTCGATGCCAGCATCGAGAAGCTGTTCTGGGGCATTTTCATCAATAACGGGCAGACCTGCGCGGCGCTCAAGCGCCTCTATGTCCATGATTCAGTCTATGACGACGTCTGCGAGCGGCTGGTTGCCTTTGCCACGAACGTGGTCACGGGCAATGGCCTGGACGCGGCGAGCCATCTCGGTCCGGTTCAAAATCCGATGCAGTTCGAGCGGGTCAAGAGCCTTGTCGAGCGTGCGAAGCGGGAAGGGGCGCGGGTCTTGTGTGGCGGGGAACCGCTCGACGGCCCGGGGTCGTTCTACCCGGTCACGATCCTTGCCGATGCGAAGGACGGCATGGCGATCGTCGATGAAGAGCAGTTCGGGCCGGCCATTCCTGTCATCAGATTCACCGACCTCGACGACGTCGTTGCGAAGGCCAATGCCAGCGAGAACGGGTTGGGCGGTTCGGTCTGGTCGAGCGACACAGAAAAGGCACGCACGATCGCCGCCCGCCTCGAATGCGGCAGCGTGTGGATCAACAATCATGGCGCGATCCGTCCCGACGCCCCATTCGGAGGGGTGAAGCAGTCGGGTATCGGGGTCGAGTTCGCCGCGCTTGGCCTGGCCGAATGCACGTCGGTTCAGGTGATCCACTCGTGATCGAGACCCTGCATCCGATCGAGCGGGCGTCGATCGACGAATTGCGGTCTCTTCAGCTCGAACGCCTGCGCTGGTCGCTCAATCATGCCTATGCGGGCAATCCGCGATATCGGGAGAAATTCGAGGCCGCCGGCGTCCATCCCGACGATCTCGGCTCGCTGGACGATCTCTCGCGCTTTCCCTTCACGACCAAGGCGGATCTTCGGGACGCATATCCCTTCGATTTCTTCGCCGTGCCGCAGGAGCGGCTGGCACGGCTTCACGCGTCGTCGGGGATGACCGGCAAGCCGGTTGTCGTCGGCTACACGAAAGCCGATCTGGAGACATGGGCGCAGCTTGTCGCGCGATCGATCCATGCGGCCGGCGGGCGAAGCGGCATGAAGGTCCACATCGCCTATGGCTATGGCCTGTTCACCGGCGGGCTCGGGGCGCATTACGGGGCCGAGGCGCTTGGTTGCGCCGTCATTCCGATGAGTGGCGGCCAGACCGAAAAGCAGATGCAACTGATCGCCGACTTCCGGCCCGACATCATCATGGTGACGCCAAGCTATCTGCTGGCCATGCTGGACGAATATCACAAACGCGGTCTCGATCCTGCCGCGACCTCGCTCAAGATCGGCATATTCGGCGCCGAGCCCTGGACCGAAGCGATGCGGCGGGAAATCGAAGGCGCGTTCGCGATCCAGGCGCTCGATATCTACGGATTGTCGGAAGTGATGGGGCCGGGCGTGGCGCAGGAATGCGGCGTTGCGAAGGACGGTCCGACGATCTGGGAGGATCATTTCTATCCTGAGATCATCGACCCCGAAACGGGCCGGGTTCTTCCCGACGGCGAAGAGGGCGAGCTCGTCTTCACATCGCTCAGCAAGGAAGCGATGCCGGTCATCCGTTATCGTACGCGGGATCTCACCAGATTGCTGCCGGGCACGTCGCGGCCGATGCGGCGTATCGCGAAGATCACGGGGCGCAGCGACGACATGATGATCGTGCGCGGGGTGAACGTCTTTCCCAGCCAGATCGAGGAAGTGATCCTCACCTGCCCGGCACTTGCACCGCATTATGCGATCGAGCTTACCAGGCCCGACCGGATGGACGTGATGACGCTGGCGGTCGAGCATCGTCCCGAAGCGTCGGTCGACGAACAGCAGCGCGATAGCCGGGACCTCATCCACAAGATCAAGTCGCTGATCGGGGTCAGCGTCAACGTGCAGATCGTGCAGCCCGGCGGCGTTGCCCGATCGGAGGGCAAGGCGCGGCGCGTGACCGATAAACGTGCCGTCGTCGGCGCATAGGGGGAGAAAGAAGATGAAGAAGATGGCCGTTCCGTACAAGGCGCCGCAAAATTCGGCGGCAGTCCTGGCATATTGCAACGAGACGCATCTGCCGCTCGCGGCCGCGATTCCGGCTTTGATCCGAAGCGAAGCGACGCGGCTGGATCATACGCGTCTCGGCGAAACCCTCTAGGCTATAGGGAGCCCTCGTCATGAGCGCTTTGGCTGTCGATCCACGATGTTCGATAGGAAAGATCGAGGTTCAGCTCGGACAGATTTTTGGCGACCTGACGGATCGCGAGCGCGCGGTGTGCGCGCGTACGATGGTCGGTATGACCGCAGAAGCAATCTCACTGGACCTGGGCATCGCCCAGTCCTCGGTTCTCACCTACCGACGCCGCGCCTATGATCGCTACCGGATATCGCACAGCAACCAGTTTTTTCTGGGGATGATCTGATGCGGCCGCATTCCGCTCTTCGCCGGTTGGGCTGGAGCCTGTCCATCGCGGCAGCACTGGCTCTGACCGGAACGGCCAGCGGCCAGCCCGCGCGATCGGAGCTGCTCGTCCTTGGCGGCCGGATCAAGACTCCGGAAGGGTGGGCGCAGGCAATGGCCGTCCGCGATGGGGGGATCGTCGGCGTCGGCACGGCCGCCGCAATGCGCAAGCTGCTAAGCCGCGGGGCGAGGGAGCTTAATGTCCGCGGCATGACCGTGATGCCGGGTCTGGTCGATTCACACGTGCATCCCCTGCTCGCAGGCCTTGGGGCGGCGAGTTGCCAGCTTCCGCCGGGCGCAGCGGCAAACGTGATCGCGACATCGGTCAAGGCCTGCGCCGCGCGCGCGCGCCCCGGCGAGTGGATCAAGGGGGGCAATTGGGTTGCGGCGGCTTTTCTCCCGGGCCAGCAAACGCGTGCTTTTCTGGACTCGATCGCGCCGCACAATCCCGTCCTGCTCAACGACGAGGCGCTCCATAGCATCTGGGTCAATTCGCAAGCGCTCCAGCGCGCGGGGATCGATCGCAATACGCCCGATCCCGTGGGCGGTATCATCGAACGCGACGACAAGGGGGAGCCGACCGGTCTGCTGCGCGAGAATGCGACCAGCCTGGTCGAGAGTATCTTGCCCGCAGACAGCCTCGCAGCCCGCCGTTCGGCGGTCCAATGGGCCACCGATACCATGTTGTCCTACGGCATCACCGCTTTCACCGTGGCCTCGATCCGCGACGCCGATATCGAACCTTTCGCGCAGCTCAGCGGGGAGGGGCTGGTCAAGCAGCATATCCGGGGATGCATCGTCTGGGACGCGCAGCAAGCCGTCCAGAACGAAATGGGCGAACGGCTGATCGCAAACCGGGCCGGCTTCACGACGGCACGATTCAAGCCCGATTGCGTCAAGCTGTTCCTGGATGGCGTTCCAACGGAAAGCCACACCGGAGCGATGCTGCAACCCTATGCCGATCGCGGAGAGGGGGACACGCGTCCCGCGCGGGGCTTGCTGATGATCCCGCAGACCGATCTCAATGCCGCATTGGCGCGCTTCGACAAGATGGGATTGTCGGTCAAATTCCATGCGGCGGGCGATGCTGCCGTTCGGGCCGCGATCGACGCCATTGCCTATGCGCGCAATGCCAATGGCCCCAATGGGCCGATCCATGCCGTCGGGCACAGCACGTTCGTCGATCCCACGGATATCCCTCGGGTCAGAGCCCTCCATGCCGCCTGGGAATTTTCTCCCTTCATCTGGTACCCGACGCCCATTGCCTCGGTCGATATCCTCAAGGCGGTCGGCCCGGAGAGAATGACGCGCTGGGTGCCCGTCGCCGAAGGGGTGGCGAGTGGCGCTCTGGTCGTCGCCGGCTCGGATTGGCCGGTGATCCCCTCGGTCAATCCATGGCTCGGGATCGAAACCCTGGTGACCCGCGCTCGCCCCGGCGGCAGTGCGGAGCAGCTCGCGCCGACGGAAGCGATTGGTCGGGAGCAGGCATTCAAACTCTTCACGGAGAATGGCGCCCGATTGATGGGGTTCGGTCGGACCGGCGCCCTGGCCGAAGGCATGCGCGCCGACTTCATCGTAACGGAGCAAAATCCCTATGAGGTTCCAAATACTGATATCCACAAAACGCGCGTGATGATGACGTTCATAGATGGTGAAATGGTATTCCGTCGTCGTTGATCAATCTCTGTCAACAGTTCAGGGGACAGATAGTTTTTACCCTTCCGGATATGATCGAGTGGACATTGAAAATGCCAATAAATGGTATGCCACAGGGAAGGAAAAACTATGATCATGTCGAGAAGGATTCATCCGTTCACGTTCACGATTAGCGCGCTGACCCTGATGGCATCCGCTTCGGATGCGTTCGCGCAAACTGCGGAAACCAGGAAGGACAGCGATGACGCCGAAGAGATCATCGTCACTGCGCAGTTCCGATCGGAGAGTAGCCAGGATATCAGCGTCTCGCTGGCGACCTTTTCCGGTGAGGACCTCGAAAAGTTCGGCGCCACCGATACTGCGAGCCTGACCTCCCTTGCCTCTGGCGTGGTCATCTCCAACATTCTGGGCGGTAGCGTACCGACGATCACCATCCGCGGCCAAGGCGTCGGCTCGGCGTCGTTCTTCGCCAATCAGCCCAATTCGGCGGCAATCAATGTCGATGGCGTTTATTTGCCCTCGGCGATCATGTCGAATTTTCAGATATTCGACACCGAGCGTGTCGAGGTGCTGAAGGGGCCGCAAGGCACGCTGTACGGCCGCAACACAACCGCAGGCGCGATCAACTTTTTCTCGCGCAAGCCCACGCAAAATCCCGAGGGCTATGTCCAGGCCTCTTATTCACGCTGGAACACGGCTCGTATCGAAACCGGATTTGGCGGGCCGTTGTCCGAGACGCTGAGTTA
>JASBTC010000202.1 GCA_030148625.1 Sphingobium sp.
CTGCGTCACCACGTCGCGGCCGTCCGCCGTCTTCATCACCGCATCATAGGCCCAGATGCTCTGGTCGTTCAGGGTCGAGCTGGTTTCCTCGGACTGGGTGATCACCGCCGTCCCGTCGACCCCGAACGCTTCGAGGAACAGCGCATTGAAGATATGCGCGGTGAAGATGTTGATCTGGCCATAGATGAAGAAAGGCAGGATCAGCAGATACCAGCGACCGCTCCTCCGCCATGTCGCCAGCGCACCGGCCAGCAGCACACCCGCGAGAATGATCAGTGGCCAGGCCCAGAAGGGGTGCTGGGTGAGAAAATAGAGGATCGCCGACAAGATGACCATGAAGGACCCGATCGATGGAGGTTGTACCGGCAGGGGCTGGAGCAAGCTGCACGAAAGGTGCATCGCGCAGCTAGCTCCAGATGTTGTGATCGCATCGCTTTTGCGGAAAACCGGTTCCCACTTTTCCGCACGATGCTCTATTGATCGCGGGCCGCGTCATGGACGTCGAGGGCCTGCTGGTCCGCCGTCGAGACGAGCTCGCAAGCCAGCAGCGTCTTGCCGGGCAGCGATGCACTTTCCCGCGCGACGATCGACACCGTTCCCAGATCGGGCTGCGGCTGCTGTTCCGGCGGCAATGCCCGCGCATAGCCCTTGGTCGACGTGCCGAGCAGGTTCGAAGCCTCGCGTTCCAGATGATAAAGCGCGGCCAGCGCATCGGCCTGCAGCCCTTCGACCAGGACGCCGATCGCCGTGCCGGCGAAAACGACCTCGCGGCTCTTGAACCCGTCCTGGCCCAGCTCCTCCGGCAGCGTGTAGACATAGGCCGTCAGCATCGACGTGTCGGGCTTGGCAAGCTTCTCCACCGCCTCATAAAGGGTCGTGGCGGAGTCCATCGTATAGGGCGGCTTGCAGATCGCGGCGTCGTAATAGGGGTTCGCCGAGGCGGCGGAGGCAAGACCGGCTCCCAGCAGGAGCGGTACGGCGAAGCGGCTGCGAAACATGAATATTCCTCTGCGTCGTCACCCCCCGGCAAGCCCTTTGCACGATGGGAGCCGCCCGGGCAAATCCCTATGATCACGCTCATCTCGCCCCGAATGATGCGCCCTCGATCGGTTGGTCGATTGCGGTCGTCGGAGCCGGTGCCTAATCTCGGGGACATGGTATTGGCCCGGAAAATCATCCTTCACAGCCCGGTTGAAGATCAGGATTGCCTCGAAGCATTCGTCGAACAGTGCCTTGCGGACGGTGTATCGTTGCTCGCCATCTTCGGCCCGGGCTGTGAAGAACTCGAAGAGACAATCGATTGGCTTGTCGTTGGTGACGGAAGCGATTCGAGTCGCTTTTTGTGCACGACTTCCCATCCCGACGAGCCTTTCGACCAGGTGCTGAACATGGCGCAGATATGGGAGCTCGAACGTGGTGATCCGGTCGAGGAGGTGCGCCTGTAAAATGTCTGCGGCGGGCGCGCTTGCCGTCAGATCATTTTGTGGCCTGAGAGCGGAAAGTCGGTTTTCTGGTGCTTCTCCGACCTACACTGCGCGCTAATGACGGAGAATGGTGGCCAGATGCCGTTGCGCGCGCATTGAAGTTCGGACGATCGACAAAGTGCCGGTTCCCGCCACAACCAGGGCAGTCCCTGTGAAAAGAGCGATTGCATCGAGCGCGTCATAGCCGAATTCGTCGATCGAAGGGGGCCCCTGCATCCACCAATCCAGTGATACGAAAAGCAACGCGCTGCAAGTGAGCATAGCCCATGCGAGCAAGCGGTCAGCGAGGACGCATCCTGCACATAGAGCCGCCCAGCAAAGGAAAATCCCGAACCCGGGCTGCAGAAAATCTCTCGGAACGAGCAAGGGACTCAAGAAGCAAAGGATGGCGATGCCAATCGCAATTGTCGCCCCTGTCGGCTTACGCTTCAGATCGAGCATGACGGCCTCCTGCATCGGGTCATACTCTGAAAATCGAGCACCCGCTATTGGGCTCTTCTGATCAATCCCGGTCGCGCGCCTCTTCGATCGCCGCGATCGCGTCCTCATCGAACTCGCATTGCTGCATCAGCAGCAGCGCCAGCCGCGTAAGATAGGCGGCCGGATCGGTTTCGGCATCGATCGCCGCCGCCAGCGCGTAACAGGCCCGTTCCAGCCGTTCCTGGGGGATCCCACTCATGCCGGGCACGCGGCGCGATCGCGCGCTTCACGGATCGCGTCGGTATCGGGTGTTTTCCAGCGGGCGGCGAGATGGCCGTCCGGGCGCAGCAGATAGGCGGCGTCGCCGGCGAGATCGAGCAGCGGCAGGGCTTCGGTCCGGACGACGATCGGCCGCACGCCGGCCAGCCGTGCGGCCGCGGCGACGGCATCGGACGCGGTGATCAAGGCGAAGTCTCCGTCGAGCCGGTCGTGGAGCCAGCCCTGGCCGTCGCGCATGCTGCGCAGCACCGCGCCCGGCATCGGCCCGGTCGCGAAGCCGTCCTCCGGCCGATCGGGCGTGGTCAGCGCGTCGCCGGCATAATCATTGGGTTCGGACTGGCGCGGATCGATCAGCGGCCGGACGAACGCGTGGCGGCCGGCCAGTGCCAGCACCGCGTCACGCGTCAGCCGGTCGCCAGGCGTATCGGGGGTGACGAAGCGCAAGGTCTTGCGCGCTTGGCGGAATATCTCCTGCGTCGCCCCGCGCCGCTCCCCATCATAGCTGTCGAGCAGATCGGGCCGCGACGTGCCGGCGGCGACGCGCGCCAGTTTCCAGGCGAGATTATGCGCGTCGGCGATGCCCGAATTAAGCCCGCGCACGCCGAAGATCGGCACGAGGTGCGCCGCATCGCCGGCAAAGATCACGCGACCATGGCGGTATCGGTTCAGCGCCAGCGTGTGCGCGCGATAGATCGAGCTCCAGATCAGCGACCATGATCCCGTCTCACCGATATGCGCCAGATGTGCCGCCACCCGCTCCGCGATCCGCGCCGGCCGCAATTCGTCGGCGTCGCTTTCGTCGTCGAGCAATTGATAGTCGATGCGCCACACCGTGTCGGGCTGGCGATGCATGATCACCGTCGATCCCGGATTGGACGGCGGATCGAACCAGATGCGGCGCTCGGTCGGGTATTCGCTGTCGAGCAGGATATCGGCGATCAGATAGCGCCCGGCATAGGAGGCCCCCTCCAGCCGCAGCCCCAGGCCGTTGCGCACGGCGGACCGCGCACCGTCGGCAGCGATCAGCCAGTCCGCCGCGATCCGCCTGTCGCCCAGCGCGATCCCGACATGATCATCGCCCCGGGCGACGCCCGTGATCGTTTCGCCGTGGCAGAGTTCGACCAGCCCGGTTTCGCGGCAATGAGTTTCGAGCATCGCCTCGAGATGGAATTGCTGCAGGTTGATCATCGGCGGATGCTTCTGATCGTCATCGTCGGGCATTTGCAGATGATGGACCAGCGCACCGCGATGAAAGGCGCAGCCTTCGCGCCATGCCAGACCCTTTTCGAGCACCGGCGCCGCACAGCCCGCCCAGTCGAGTATCTCGAGGCTGCGCCGCGACAGGCAGACCGCGCGGCTGCCGACGCCCGGGCCGGTCCGCGCCTCGATCACGGTCGAACGCACCCCCAGCCGCGCAAGGCAGGCGGCGGCGACAAGGCCGACCGGCCCGCCACCCGCGATCACGATCCCGTCATGTTTCCCCTCGGTCATGCGGCGAACTAGCCTCGGCACGGCGATCCTGTCTGTCGTCCTCGGGGACGACGGTGCGCGGCGTGCGGTGCTGCTATAAGCAGGTCCGGGATCGCCGATCATGTCGCAAGGACCGTGACGGCGCAGCGGATGGAGGCGGGATGGCGATCGAGGGCGTTTCGGACGACAGCGTGCCCCTTTCCGCGCGGCAAGGGGCGCCGCGCCCCGCGCTGGTGCTCGCCGTCAGCGTGCTGGCGGCCGCGCTCGACGGTTTCGATGTCCAGGCAATGGCGTTCGTGGCGCCCGGCCTGGCCCGCCAATGGGGTATCGGCCTGCCCGCCTTCGGCGCGGTGTTTTCGCTCGGCCTGCTCGGGCTGATCGTCGGCGGGCTCGTGCTCGCGCCGCTCGGCGACCGGATCGGACGCAAAAGGCTGATCCTGCTGTCGGGCATCGGCGTCGGCGTGGCGACGATCGCCACCGCCGCGGCGACGAACATCCCCGAACTGGTCGTGCTGCGTTTCGTCACCGGCATCTTCCTGGGCGCGATGATGCCCGGGCTGGTGACGATCGCGCATGAGGCGCCGCCGCCGCATCGGCGCACGCTCTATGTCACCATATTGATGTGCGGATTTCCGATGGGCGGATTTTTCGGCGGGATGATCGCGGCCTGGTCGCTGCCCCGGCATGGCTGGGAAGCGCTGCTGATCGGCATGGGCACGCTCGCCCTGGTCATCGTGCTGCTGCTCGCCGCGGTGCTCGATCGCCAGCCGCCCGCACCCGTCGCCCGGCCGGCCCGCCGGCTGCCTTCGGGCGATACGCTGCTGCGCGACGGGCGGGCGCCGGTCACGCTGACACTGTGGCTGTTGTTCTTCGCCACTCTGCTCAACGTCTATCTGCTGGCGAGCTGGCTGCCCGCCTTGCTCGAACGCGACGGCTTCACCACCGCACAGGCCGCGATCGCCGCGGGCATCTGCAATCTCGGCGGGGCGGCGGGCGGGCTGCTGATCGGCTATTTCGTCGCGCTCCATGGCGAGCGCGTCCTGGCCGCCGCCTTCCTGCTCGGTGCGATCGGCGTCGCCGCTTTCGGCTTTGTCGGCGGATCGCTGGCCGCGATGATCGGCGTCGCCTTTGTCGTCGGGCTGATCATTCCCGGCGGGCAGGTGTGCAACAACGCGATCGCCGCCGCGCGCTATCCCGCGGCGATCCGCGCGACCGGCATCGGCTGGGCGCAGGGCATCGGCCGCGTCGGATCGGTGATCGGCCCCGCGCTCGTTGCGCTCGCGCTCGAACTCGGGTTCAGCAATCGCGCCATTTTCGCGGC
>JASBTC010000231.1 GCA_030148625.1 Sphingobium sp.
CCCGGCGTCACGATTCTGTGCGGGCGATTCGAGGGCATCGACGAACGGCTGTTCGAGGCGCGGCCGATCGAGCCGGTGTCGATCGGCGACTATATATTGTCGGGCGGCGAGATGGGCGCCTTGACCCTGCTCGATGCTTGCATTCGGCTGCTTCCCGGCGTAATGGGCGCCCCCGACAGCGGGGATGACGAGAGCTTCGAAAGCGGCCTTCTCGAATATCCGCATTATACCCGACCTGCTGAGTGGGAAGGGCGCACGATCCCCGAGGTGCTGCGATCTGGGGATCATGCGAGGATCGACGCCTGGCGGAAAGCCATGGCGGAGACCGATACAAGGCTAAGGAGGCCGGACCTTTGGGAGCGCCATGAGGGCGCTCGGGACCAGTCTCCCTCTGGCGCGCGGCGACAGAAGAAGGAGCGATGAGCCATGAACCTCATCCAGACGCTCGAAGCCGAGCAGATTGCCAAGTTCAAGGAATCGAAGTCGATTCCCGATTTCCGTCCCGGTGACACGCTGCGCGTCGGCGTGAAGGTCGTCGAAGGCGAGCGCACCCGCGTCCAGAATTACGAGGGCGTCTGCATCGCCCGCGCCAACAAGGGCATGGGTTCGTCGTTCACCGTCCGCAAGATTTCGTTCGGCGAGGGCGTCGAGCGCGTCTTCCCGCTTTATTCGCCCAACATCGATTCGATCGAAGTGGTGCGCAAGGGCGCCGTGCGTCGCGCCAAGCTCTATTATCTGCGTGGCCGCACCGGCAAGTCGGCGCGTATCGCCGAGCGTCGCGATCCCCGTCAGGACGCCGCAAAGGCCTGATCGGCTTTCGCGCCTTGCGAATGACAGTTATCGAACGGGCGTCGGCGCAAGCCGGCGCCCGTTTGCTTTTTCGGAGTATCGGATGCTCAAGACCTTGCTGTTGTCGACCGTCCTGGCGGCTGCCATGACCATGCCCGCCGCCGCCCAGGCTGAAGGGCAGCAACAGCAGCCGACCGGGCTCACGCTCGAACGCATCTACGGCAATCCTGCTCTGTCCGGTCCGGCACCGCGCGCGCTGCGGCTGTCGCCCGACGGCAAGTGGCTGACATCGCTGCGCAACCGGGCCGACGAAAAGGAGCGCTACGATCTCTGGGCGGTCGATACCGTGACGGGGGCGTCGCGGATGCTGATCGATTCCGCGAAGCTCGGCAGCGGCGCAGCGCTGAGCGAAGCCGAGAAGATGCAGCGCGAGCGCGCCCGCATCGCCGACTACAAGGGCATCGTCGCTTATGACTGGAGCCCCGACGGCCGCTCGATCCTGGTTCCGCTCGACGGCGATCTCTATCTGGCCGGGCTCGACGGCAGCACGCGCCGGCTGACCGAAACCGCGACCAGCGAACTCGACGGCACCGTCAGCCCCAAGGGCGGCTTCGTCTCGTTCGTTCGTGACCAGAATCTCTTCGTCTATGACCTTGTCGCCGGCAAGGAGCGCCAGCTCACCAATGATGGCGGCGGTACGCTCTCCTGGGGCGTCGCCGAGTTCGTCGCGCAGGAGGAAATGGATCGCCGGCGCGGCCATTGGTGGTCGCCCGACGACAGCCATGTCGCGGTCGCGCGCGTCGACGAAAGCGCGGTCGAGGTCGTCACGCGCGCCGCCATCGGCACCGATGGCACCAAAGTCTACGACCAGCGCTACCCAAAGGCGGGCACGCCCAATGCGAAGGTCGATCTTTATGTGATGCGCGCCGACGGATCGGATGCGTTCAAGCTCGATCTGGACGATGACCCCGACTATTATCTCGCCCGCGTCGACTGGGCGCCCGACGGCAAGTCGCTCTACATCCAGTGGCAGAATCGGGCGCAGACCAAACTGTCTCTGCTCAAGGCCGATATCGCCACGCGCAAGATCGTGCCGGTGATCGAGGAAGAGGCGAAGACCTGGCTCAACCTGCACGAGGATTTCCGCGCCCTGCGCGACGGCAGCCTGATCTGGTCGTCGGAACGCGATGGCTACAAGCATCTGTATCGCTGGGAAAAGGGCAATCTGACCCAGCTGACCAAAGGTCCATGGGTGGTCCAGAAGCTGGTGGGCGTCGATCAGGCGAAGCGCCGGCTCTATTACACCGCCAATCCCGACACGCCGATCGAATGGCAGCTCTATGCGCTCGACTATGCGAAGCCGGGTGCGAAACCGGTCAAGCTGACCGAGGCAGGATTCGACAATGACGCGGCGATGGATCGCTCGGCGAGCCGCTTCATCGTCACCCGTTCAAACCAGGGGCAGCCGCCGCAGACCTATCTCGCCGATAGCGCGGGCAAGCGCCTGCAATGGATCGAACAGAATGCGGTGACGGGGGAGCATCCTTATGCGCCCTATATGGCGAGCCATGCCTTGCCGACTTACGGCACGCTGAAGGCGGAAGACGGCACCACGCTCCATTACGAGCTGCGCACGCCGAAGCTCGAACCCGGCAAACGCTATCCGGTGATCCTCCAGGTCTATGGCGGCCCCAATGGGGGGCGACAGGCGGCCAATGTCTGGGAAGGCGGATTGCCGCAATATTGGGTGCAGAAGGGCTGGATCGTCTTCTCGATCGACAATCGCGGCACCCCCGATCGCGGCAAGGCATTCGAAGATCACATCTATCACCATATGGGCAATGTGGAGGTCGCCGATCAGCTCAAGGGTGTTGACTGGCTCAAGGCGCAGGATTTCGTCGATCCCAAGCGGATCGTCGTCAATGGCTGGTCCTATGGCGGCTATATGGTGCTCAAGCTGCTCGAAAAGGCGCCGGGCGTCTTCGCCGCGGGCGTCTCGGGCGCACCGGTCACGCGCTGGGAACTTTACGACACCCATTATACCGAGCGGTATCTCGGCAATCCGGCGAAGGATCCGAAACCCTATCAGATCTCCGATGCCATCGCCGATGCGGGCAGGATCCGCGATCCGCTACTGCTGATCCACGGCATGTCGGACGACAATGTCGTGTTCGACAATTCCACCGCGCTGATGGCGAAGCTTCAGCAGGACGCGATTCCGTTCGAGACCATGGTCTATCCGGGGCAGGGGCACCGTGTCGCGGGACCGGGAATCAGCCCGCATCTCTATGGCACGATCGAGCGATTCCTGGCGCGCGCGGTGAAGTAGAGCTGGTCGCGCCAGGACAATAACTTGCGTGCGAACCGCCCCGCGCCACTGGACAATTGCGTGAGCGGCGCTAGACCGCGCTCTCTTTATTATCTTGCGCGTTGCGATTTCCGGGCCGTCGGCTGATGCCGGCTCGTAATCGCTCATGTGGAGTGTGTGAAAATGGGCTACCGGGTGGTGGTTGCCGGCGCGACCGGCAATGTCGGGCGCGAAGTTCTGAACATTCTGGCGGAGCGCGAATTTCCGGCGGACGAGGTCGCGGCCGTCGCATCGTCGCGCAGCCAGGGCGACCAGATCGAGTTCGGTGAGACCGGCAAGACCCTGAAGGTCCAGAATATCGAGCATTTCGACTGGACCGGCTGGGACATGGCGATCTTCGCGATCGGCTCCGAAGCCACCAGGAAATACGCGCCCATCGCCGCGGCCGCCGGCTGCACCGTGATCGACAATTCGTCGCTCTACCGCATGGATCCGGACGTGCCGCTGATCGTGCCCGAAGTGAATCCGGAAGCGATCGACGGCTACGCCAAGAAGAACATCATCGCGAACCCCAATTGTTCGACCGCGCAGATGGTGGTGGTGCTCAAGCCGCTGCACGACGCCGCCAAGATCAAGCGCGTCGTCGTCTCGACCTATCAGTCGGTGTCGGGCGCGGGCAAGGCGGGCATGGACGAACTGTTCGAGCAGAGCCGCAACATCTTCGTCGGCGATTCCGCCGAGGCGCACAAATTCACCAAGCAGATCGCCTTCAACGTGATCCCCCATATCGACAGCTTCCTCGATGACGGCTTCACCAAGGAAGAGTGGAAGATGGTCGTCGAGACGAAGAAGATCCTCGACCCCAAGATCAAGGTCGTCGCGACCTGCGTGCGCGTGCCGGTGTTCGTCGGCCATAGCGAAGCGATCACGATCGAGTTCGAGAACGAGATCTCGGCCAAGCAGGCGCAGTCGATCCTGCGCGAGTCGCCGGGTATCATGCTCATCGACAAGCGCGAGGACGGCGGATACGTCACCCCCGTCGAATGCGTCGGCGACTATGCCACTTTCGTCAGCCGCGTCCGCGAGGATCCGACGGTGGACAATGGCCTGGTGCTGTGGTGCGTTTCGGATAATCTCCGCAAGGGCGCTGCGCTCAACGCGGTCCAGATCGCCGAACTGCTCGGCCGCCGCCATCTGAAGAAGGCGGCCTGAACCCGCCGGTCGCGGACGGAGCGGCGATGATCCGGCCTATTCCGCGATCACCGCTTCGAGCTTGCCCTTGGGTTTCTTGAGCAACAGCACCAGCGGAATCACCGCCACCGAGATGATCGCCATCAGGTAGAAATCGTCGAGATAGGCGATCATCGCCGCCTGGCGCGAGACTTCCGCGTTGATCGCACCGAACACGCCGTCGGAAACCACACCGAAGCGGCCGAGCGCGCTCAGATCGAGCGACGGCACGGTTCCGGCAGTGACGTGCTGCGAGAGATCGGCGTGGCTCGTCTGCGTGTTGCGGGCGAGGAGGACGGTCACCATCGAGATGCCGGCCGATTGGCCGATATTGCGCATCAGGTTAAGCAGGCTGGCGCCATCGGTCCGGTAATGCGCGCTCAACGTCGCGAAGGCGAGCGAGTTGAGCGGCATGAAGACCAGGCCCATGCCCAGCCCCTGGACGAAGCCGGCGGTGACGACCGGCCAATAATCCATGTCGAGCGACCAGCCCGACATCTGGAACAGCGACCATCCGAAGATCACGAAGCCGACCGAGACGACCAGCCGCGTGTCGACCCGACCCATGAGCTGGCCCGCCAGCCACATGGTGACGAGCACGCCCAGTCCGCGCGGCGCCATCATCAGCCCCGTGTCGATGACCGGATAGCCGAACAGCTGCTGGAGCATCGACGGCAGCAGCGCCATCGGCGCCATGGTCGACATGCCGATGATCAGCATGAAGATCATGCCCATCACCAGGTTGCGGTTCTTGAAGATGTGCCGGTCGAACAGCGGCGCCTTGGCGGTGGCGAGATGGACGATTCCAACCCAGAGCGCGGCGAGTGCGATGCCGCCCTCGATGATGATCTCCCAACTGGCGAACCAGTCTTCCTGCTGCCCGCGGTCGAGCATCAACTGGAAGCTCGCGACCGCGATCGAGATCATCGCAAAGCCCATCATGTCGAACGAGCGCGTCTCTTTCGGGCGCGAGGGCAGCAGCGCCCAGAGGATGCCCAGCGTCAGCAGGCCGACGGGGACGTTGACGTAGAATACCCAGCGCCAATTGTAATTCTCGGTCAGCCATCCGCCGAGCACGGGCCCCATGATCGGGCCGATCATCACGCCCATGCCCCAGACCGCCATCGCTTTTGCCTGTCGCTCCGGCGGATTGATGTCGAGCATCGCGGTCTGTGACAACGGATTGATGAAGGCGGCGGCGATGCCCTGCATCACGCGGAACACCACCATTTCCTCAAGGCTGACGGCGATGCCGCACAGCATCGAAGCGATGATGAAGCTTGCCACCGCGAACAGGAACAGGTTGCGCGATCCGAACCGCCCCGACAGCCAGCCCGTCGCGGGGATCGCGATCGCCGATGCGACGATGTAGCTGGTCAGCACCCAGGTGACGCTGTCCATCGTCGCGCCCAGGCTGGTCTGCATGTGCGGCAGTGCGACGTTCGCGATCGTCGTGTCGAGGATCTGCATAACCATCGCGCCCATGATGCCGATGGTGAGCAGCCAGCGATGCTTGACGGCAAGCATCGCCTGGCCGGGCGCGGGATCAGTCACGGCCGTTCTTGGTATCCACGGTGATGTTCGCGCTCAGCCCGGCGATCATCGCGCGCGGCGGCGCGTTGTCGATCGCGATGCGCACGGGCACGCGCTGCGTCACCTTCACCCAATTGCCATTGGCATTCTGCGCGGGAAGCACCGAAAATTCGGATCCTGTGCCCGCACCGATGCTGGCGACATGGCCGGTGATCTTGAGCTCGGGATAGGCGTCGAGCTTGATGCGGACCGGCTGGCCGACCGCCATATGGTCGAGGTCGGTTTCCTTGTAATTGGCTTCGATCCAGGCGCCCTGGCTCATCACCAGGCTGAGGGCGGGGAAACCGACAGGGGTGACGTTGCCCACTTGCAAACGGTTGGTCTGGCTGACGATACCGTCGGCGGGCGCGCGGACGACGGTCCGCGACAGGTCGAGTGCGGCCTTTTGCCGTTGGGCGAGCGCCGCCTGGATCGCGGCGGGCGTGCCCGAGGCGGTCGTGCCGCTGCCGATCTGCGTGGTCGCGCGGGCCGCATCGGCCTGGGCATTGGCAAGCCGTGCTTTGGATGCGGCGACTTCGTGCCGCGCGGCATCGAGGCTGGCGCGCGTCGTGAAACCGCGCTGCATCAGCGCATTCTGGCGATCGAAAGTGGCCTGGGCCAGCTGGATATCGGCGCGCGCGCTCTCGATATCGGCGGCGGCCCCGCCCGTGTCGGTCGACAGCGTCGCGACCTGGACACGCGCCGTGGCGATCGCGGCATCGGCCTGGGCAAGCGCGATGCGATAGGGTTCGGGGTCGATGACGAACAATATGTCGCCGGCCTTGACGCGCTGATTCTCCTTCACGCGCACATCGACGATCCGGCCCGTCACATCGGGGCCGATCGAGACCATGTCCTGCTGGACATAGGCGTTGTCCGTGGAGACATAGCGTCCGCCGGTCAGCCAGAAATAACCGCCGATCGCGGCGATCAGCAGCGGCACCGACAGCATCAGCGCCAGCCGGCCCCATTTGCGGCGCGGCTTCTCCGCGACGGCTTCGGTTTCGGCCGGCAATTCCAGCGCAATCGGCCGTTCGATCGGCTTCGCGTCTTCCAGGACCACGGGTTCGCCCAGATCAGCCATGTGCACGTACTCCGCACTCGTCGCCCCTGCGCGACAGATTCTCTTGAACACGCGTGAGCAACGCATTGAGCAGTTGCTCTTCGGACTCGCTGAATCCGTCCAGCGCTTCTCCGAACAGCTCTTCCGCCCAGCCCTTGAGCTGCGCGATGATCGGCGTGGCCTTGTCGGTCAGGAAAAGCTGCCAGGCGCGCCGGTCATTGGGATCGGCGCGCCGCTCGACCAGGCCCGCTTCCTGCAGCCGGTCGATCATGCGGCTCAGCGTGATCGGCTCG
>JASBTC010000232.1 GCA_030148625.1 Sphingobium sp.
GTATGTTCGAGCAGTTCGTCGGCGCTGTCGGTGTTTTCGAGGATCTCGATCAGGTCGCGGATCCAGCCGGCCTGGACGTCGGACGCGCCGCCATTCTGCTTGTACGCCCAATGGGCGGCCAGGCCGTATTCGGCCTGGGCATGCATCGTCCGGCTGCGGATCTGGATCTCGATACGCGTGTCGCCGGCATGCATCACCGTCGTGTGGAGCGATTTGTAGCCGTTGCGCTTGGGGGTCGAGATATAGTCCTTGAAGCGTCCGGGCACCATCGGCCAGCGCTGGTGGATGACGCCCAGCGCGCGGTAACAGGCCTCGGCATCGGGCGTGATGACGCGGAACGCCATGATGTCGGACAGCTGCTCGAAACTGATGTGGCGTTCGGCCATCTTCCGCCAGATCGAATAGGGATGCTTCTCCCGCCCCGACACCTCGACATCGACGCCGGCGCGCGCGAGCAGCAGCTTCAGGCCGGACGCGATCTTCGCGATGCGATCGCCGCCCTCGCCCTGAAGCTGTTCGAGCCGCTTGCTGATCGAGACATAGGCTTCGGGCTCGAGCTCGCGAAAGGCGAGCGTCTGCATCTCCTTCATGAACTCGTACATGCCGATCCGCTCGGCGAGCGGGGCATAGATGTCCATCGTCTCCTTGGCGATGCGGCGGCGCTTCTCCTCGGATTTGATGAAATGGAGCGTGCGCATATTGTGCAGCCGGTCGGCCAGCTTCACCAGCAGCACGCGGATATCGTCGGACATGGCGAGCAGGAACTTGCGGAGATTCTCCGCCGCGCGCTCATTCTCGGTCTGCGCCTCGATCTTGGACAATTTGGTGACGCCGTCCACCAGCCGCGCGACATTGGTGCCGAACAGCCGCTCGATCTCCTCGTGCGTGGTCAGCGTATCCTCGATCGTGTCGTGGAGGATGGCGGTCGCGATCGTCTCGTCGTCGAGATGCAGGTCGGTCAGGATGCCCGCCACCTCGATCGGATGGCTGTAATAGGGATCGCCGGAGGCGCGCTTCTGGCTGCCATGCGCCTTCATCGAGAAGACATAGGCGCGGTTGATCAGCGCTTCGTCCGCATCAGGGTCATAGCTCAGGACCCGGTCGACCAGTTCATATTGGCGCAGCACGACGCCCATCTGGGGTGTTGCCCCCCGGTCATGCAAGCATTTTGGCGGGCTTGAGCGACATTTACGCCACTAGGGTTGCAAAAAAGCGGCACGCGACCGGGGGATCGCGTGCCGCATCATTGCAACGGCCGGTGAAGAGGGGTTCTACTCAGGCGCGTTTGCGAGAGGCGGTACCAGCCCGCTCCCCCGCCCACCCGCCCTAGCCAGTATGATCATGTCGGGTGGTTGGGCGGGGGAGCGGGCCGGTACCGAAACCGAATCACGCCTTGGCGTTGCATTTCGCGAGAGCGTCGGCGTCGAACTCCTCGGCGCCGGCGCGGAAGGATTCGATCTGCCCGACTTCCTTGACGAGCGATTCGCAGACGAATGCGGCGCGGCTCTTGCCCCTGCTGGTCGATACGCAGCCGCCGTCGCCGCATTTCCAGACGGTGTCACGCACGACGAGCTTGGTCGCGGCGGACGCGGCGACCGGCTTGGCCGAATAGAAGACGCTGGCGGGTTGCGCGCTGGCGGCGGTCGCGCCGAGCAGCAGCACCGACCCGGCGGCGGAAGCGATGAGAGAAGAGAGGCGGAGCATGGGGAGGCCCTTTCGGTCGAATTAGGTTGCGAATCACTACTTATCAAACTAGATTTTTAGTTGCAACGTAAAACTTATATTTTTTGCGCGACCGGTTTTTTTGGGTTAGGCTGCATCACCATGGGATTGAGAGAACCGCTCAAGCTGATCGCCGAGGATTGCGGATTGCCTGTGGCGCTGGAGGCGATGGGCGAACGCTGGTCGTTCATGATCCTGCGCGCCGCGTTCAACCGCATCTATCATTTCGAGGAATTCCAGTCGGAACTCGGCATCGCCCGCAACATCCTGGCGAACCGGCTGTCGCGGCTCGTCGATCACGGCATATTGATGCGCAATCCCTGCCCCGACGATCGCCGCAAGATCGAATATCGGCTGACCGAAAAGGGGCTGGCGCTGCTGCCCGCGATGATCGCGCTCCGGCAATGGGGCGAACAATGGGGCTCGGGCATCCCCTCGACGCCCGTGCTCGTCGACGAGCGGGATCATCAGCCGATCCGGCCGGTCACCATCCGCGCGCATGACGATCGCGTGCTCGGGGCTCAGGATCTGTGCTGGCGTCAGGCGGAGGAAGTGCGCCCGCTCAGCATGTCACGCGAAGAAGAGGCGCAGGCGGCCGAATAAGCCGCCAGCGCCACTCAATCACATCAAGTATGAAATGCGCGACCGCCGCCCCAAGGACGGCGGCGCAGCACCGGCTTAGCCGTCGTAGTCGGCGCCGAGATTCTGGTTGCGCGGCGGCGCGGCGGCGGTCAGGCGCAGTGCCTCGGCCGACTGGCTCAGCGAACCGATCTCGTCCGCGACGTCGTCGTCGTCGATCTGGACGCGCTGCAGGTTCGAAACCACCGCTTCGTTGAGATCGGCGGGATGCACGGTCTCGTCAGCGATCTCGCGCAGGGCGACGACCGGATTCTTGTCGCGATCGCGATCGATGGTCAGCTCCGCGCCGCCCGAGATCTGCCGTGCGCGCTGCGCCGCGAGCAGCACCAGATCGAAGCGGTTGGGAAT
Organism: Sphingobium sp.; assembly: GCA_030148625.1. The sequence goes on from JASBTC010000232.1 coordinate 2,710, forward strand.
CTTGTCGACACAATCCTCGACAGTTACGCGCGCCATAGTCGCTCCACCAATCCTCTAGGCGATTTCACGTCGGATGATCTCATCCGATGATTCGGAAACCACGGAAAACAAGCAATAAGCACAGCCTGTCTCGCTGCAATCCAGGCAAGGCAGGCTATGCTGATATCGGAAAGGCCGCGAGGTAGCGACGACCATGCCCGATGTCAAGGAAATGCGGCTTTTCCCTTGCCCTCGGCGCCCCATGGACCCATGAATCGCACCATGGCATTGGCGGCCCCGAGCGTGATCGACGACGTCCCTGCGCTGGATGGCAACCGGTTCGAACTGGTCGTCGACGGTCCCGCGAGCTGGGCGGCGCTGATCGCGCTGATCGCGGGCGCGAAGACCAGTCTCAAGCTCTATTATTATATCTTCGAGGCCGATGCCTCGGGCCATGCGGTGCGTGAGGCGCTGCTCGACGCGATCAACCGCGGCGTCGCAGTGTCGCTGATCGTCGACGGCTTCGGCAGCAGCGATACGCCCGCGCGCTTCTTCGCGCCGCTTGCGGAGGCCGGCTGCGACTGTTGCCGCTTTATGCCGCGCTTCGGCCGGCGTTACCTGCTGCGCAATCATCAGAAGATGGCGATCGCCGACGGCCGCGCCGCGATCATCGGCGGCTTCAACATCGCCGACGATTATTTCCGGTCGCGGGCGGCCGGCGGCTGGCACGATCTCGGGCTCGAGATCAGCGGCCCCGCCGTGCACTGGCTGTCGCGCTATTTCGATGCGCTGCTGATCTGGGCGCGTCTCGAACGGCCGAGCCTGCGCCGCCTGCGCAAGCTGTTGCGCACGATGCATCATTCGGGCGGGACGCTCAGATGGCTGCTCGGCGGGCCGACGCGCCGCCTGAGCGCCTGGGCGCGGTCGGTGAAGCATGATCTGGAACATGCCGGCTCGGTCGACATGATCGAGGCCTATTTCTCGCCGGGCCGCTCGATGCTCAAACGGATCAAGCGCGTGGTGAAACGTGGCGGCCGGTCGCGGATCGTCACCGCGCGTATCTCCGACAATGGCGCGACGGTCGGCGCGGCGCGCTTCCTCTATGGCGGGCTGCTGCGCCGGAATGTCGAGGTCTACGAATATGTGCCGGCAAAGCTGCATATGAAGCTGATCGTGATCGACGATCTGACCTATATCGGATCGGCCAATTTCGACATGCGCAGCCTGTTCCTCAATCTGGAACTGATGCTCAGGATCGACGATGCGGCCTTCGCCGCGCGGATGCGGGCCTTTTTCGAGGCCGAACTCGCCGATTGCGAACGGATCACGCCGGAAATCCACCGCGCGAATGGCGGCTTCCTCAACCGCCTGAAATGGGCGCTGTCCTATCTGGTGGTCGGCGTCGCCGACTATACGGTGACGCGCCGACTCAATTTCGGCCTGGACTGAGCCGTCGGAACGGGTTTCCATTCAGGTCAGGCCGAGCCGAGAATGGTGTCCGTCGAGAACCGGCGCGCAGCGTACTTCAGTACGTGAGCACCGGAAGCGCAGATGGATGCCGTTCGCAGGCCGGCATCACCTGAATGGAGACCCGTTCTAGTCTTTCCACGCCCAGTAGAGTTGCGCCGGGGGGATGTTCCACCATTCCATCGCATGGTCGATGCGCGGGAAATGCGGCGCGATGAAATCATGCACCTTGGGTGAGAACTGATAGACGAGGAACGTGCCGCCGGGGCGGATCGCGGCCGCGGTCTCTTCGGCGATCGTCGGGCCGACGCCCGTCGGCAATGTCGAGAAGGGAAGGCCCGAGAGCACGTAATCGGCGAATTCGCCGCCATGCTCGGCAATGATGCGCCGTACGTCCGTCGCCGAGCCGAGCACCGGAAAGAAACGCGGATCGGGGATTTCGTCGGTCAGATAGGCGATGAAATCGGGATTGGTGTCGATCGCGATCAGCTTCGCGTCATTGGGCAGCTTCTTGAGGATCGGTCGGCAGAAGGTACCGACACCCGGTCCATATTCGACGAAGATCTTGGTGTTGGCCCAGTCGACCTGGCCGAGCATCTTGGCGATCAGTACGTCGGAGGAGGGGATGATCGATCCGACCATCACGGGATGCTTCAGGAACCCCTTGAAGAACATCGCCAGCGGGCCGGTTCGTCGCGTCACATGCCGCATCCAGGCGGGAAGCTTGCGCCCGGTCTTTGCGGATGATGCGGTCATGTAATCCCCTTTGGACCAATATCGAAACAATGGCAGTCGCAAATAAACCGGTCATGTTCAAGCATCTCTAGGGCCAAGCCTGTCCTTCCACGAGCCGGTCCGGCGCACTATCAGGCCATATGGGCGCGAATCGGACAGGGGGCACCGCGGCGGCCGGGGGGGACGATGGCGCGCGCAGGCGCGATTTCGGGCTGCTCTTCGTCGTCATGTTGACGGTGGCCGCGGGGAACACGGCGATGCAGTCGGTGCTGCCCGCGCTCGGCCGGTCGCTCGGCGTGCAGGACAGCGCGGTCGCGGCCGCCTTTTCGGTCTCGGCCGCGATCTGGGTGTTCGCGGCGCCCTTCTGGGCGAAGCGGCTCGATCTTTATGGCCAGCGCCGGCTGGTGATCACCGGCATGATCGGCTTCACGATCTCGACCTTGGCCTGCGGCCTGTTTCTCGCGGCGGGCATTCTCGGCTGGATCAGCCCGGCCGCGGCCTTTCTGTCGTTCATCGTCGGCCGGTTGATCTACGGCGCGTTCGGATCGGCGACGCCGCCCGCTGCGCAGGCCATGGTGGCCGCGCGTACCAGCCGGGCTGAGCGGACCAAGGCGCTCACCTTGCTCGCATCGGCCTTCGGCCTCGGCACCATATTGGGTCCGGCGCTCTCGCCCTATCTGTTGCTGCCGGTGGTGACGATGGCGGGGCCGGCCTTTGTCTTCACCATCGTCGGCATCGTCGTCGTCGTCGCCGCCGCCAAATTGCTGCCCGACGATCGGCCGGCCGCGGACGGGGATGACGATGCGCGCGGCGCCGCCGTCGCCTATCCGACCATCGGCGGGCAATCCTCGGGTGCAAGCGTGGCCGCGGCGATGGCGGGCCCCTCGCGCGAGGTCCGGCTGCGCGATCCGCGCATCCTGCCCTGGATGCTCGTCGGGCTGATCATGGGCCATGCCCAGGCGATGACCGGACAGACGATCGGTTTCCTCCTGATCGACCGGCTCGGCGGAACGCTGAGCGATGCGCTCCAGTCCACCGGGCTGGTGCTGATGATGGGCGCGGGCGCCGCATTGCTTGCGCAATGGGGGCTGATTCCGATCCTCAACCTGGCGCCGCGCGCGCTCATCCTGATCGGCCTCGGCCTGTCCGCGGCGGGGTGCGTGCTGCTCGGCTTCGCCGATTCGCTGCACGGTGTCGCCACCGCCTATGCGCTGTCGTCGCTGGGGTTCGGTTTTATCCGGCCCGGTTTCACCGCCGGGTCGTCATTGGCGGTCGGGCCGAACGAACAGGGCTCGGTCGCGGGCAAGACCACCGCGATCAACGGTGCCGCCTTCGTGCTCGGGCCGTCGCTGGGCGTCGGCCTGTACGAACTGTGGCGGCCGCTGCCTTATGGCATCGCGGCCGCCGCGCTCGTCCTGCTGATGATCTACGCCTGGTTCAGTCTGCGCCCTTCGGGCCCCGAGGCGTAAGCATGCCCGGCGCGACGAAGCCGATCGGATCGAGCTTCATCGCATTCTGCTTCAGTTTGGACGCGATGGTCTCATATTCCTGTTCCATCTCGGGCGTCACCGACGCGCGCGTGTCGTCGAGCGCGGTCTCGAAATGGTCCATCGTCACCTGCTGCACGTCGATCGACTGGCGCAGCGCCGACAGGCCCGCGCGACGGACGAGATCCTCCAGATCGGCACCGGTGAAACGCTCGGTCCGCGCGGCGATCTTGTCGAGATCGACATCGTCGGCCAGCGGCATGCGGGCGGTGTGGATCGCCAGGATGCGCCGCCGCCCACCCTGTTCGGGCACGGGCACATAGATCAGCTCGTCGAAGCGGCCGGGGCGCAACAGCGCCGGGTCGACCAGATTGGGGCGGTTGGTCGCCCCGATCACGACGACCGACTGGAGTTCCTCCAGCCCGTCCATCTCGGCCAGGATGGTGTTGACCACCCGTTCGGTCACCTGCGGTTCGCCCATCCCGCCCCCGCGCGCGGGGACCAGGCTGTCGAGTTCGTCGAAGAAGATCACCGTCGGCGCCACCTGCCGCGCGCGCGCGAACAGCCGGGCGATCTGCTGTTCGCTCTCGCCATACCATTTGCTGAGCAGGTCCGACGATTTGGTGGCGATGAAATTGGCCTGCGCCTCGCGCGCGACCGCTTTCGCCAGCAGGGTCTTGCCGGTGCCTGGCGGACCATAGAGCAGGAAGCCCTTGGCCGGGCGGATGCCGAGCCGGCGGAACGCGTCGGGATCCTTGAGCGGCAACTCGACGCCTTCCTTCAGCAGTTCCTGTGCATCGTCCAGGCCGCCATTATCCTCCCAGCGCGTGGTCGGGGTCTGGACCATCACCTCGCGCATCGCGGACGGCTGGACGCGCTTGATCGCGGCCATGAAATCTTCCCATGTCACCGACAGGTCGTCGAGCACATCGGCGGGAATCGATCCTTCGGACAGGTCGATCCGGGGCATGATCCGGCGCACCGCCTCGATCGCGGCCTCGCGTGCCAGCGCGGCCAGGTCGGCGCCGACGAATCCGTAGGTCATCCGCGCCAGTTCGCCCAGATCGACCTTGTCGCCCAGCGGCATGCCGCGGGTATGGATGCCCATGATCTCGCGGCGCCCACGTTCGTCGGGGACGCCGACGACGATCTCGCGGTCGAACCGGCCGGGGCGGCGCAGCGCCTCGTCGATCGCCTCGGGCCGGTTGGTCGCGGCGATGACGACCAGGTTCACCCGCGCCTCGAGCCCGTCCATCAGCGTCAGCAGCTGCGCGACGAGCCGTTTCTCGGTCTCGCCCTGCACCTGGCCGCGCTTGGGCGCGATCGAATCGATCTCGTCGATGAACAGGATCGAGGGTGCGGCCTTGGTCGCCTGCTCGAACACGTCGCGCAGACGCTTCTCGCTCTCGCCATAGGCGGAGCCCATGATCTCCGGACCGTTGATCAGGAAGAATTCGGCATCGCTTTCATTGGCGACGGCGCGCGCGAGGCGCGTCTTGCCGGTGCCCGGCGGGCCATGGAGCAGCACGCCGCGCGGCGGGTCGACGCCCAGCCGCTGGAACAGTTCGGGATAGCGCAGCGGCAGTTCGACCATCTCGCGAAGCTGGTCGATCGTGCCCGCCATGCCGCCGATATCGTCATAGGTGACGTCGGCGCGGCGCGAATCCTTGGGCTCGGCATATTCGGGGAGCAGCTCGACCTCGGTGTCGGGATCGATATGGACGACCCCCTTGGGCACGGTCGAGATCACTGCCAGGCGGATCTCCTGGAGCGCATAGGCGGGCGCCGCCAGCATCTGGCGAAGCTGGGCCGGCATCGCGCCCTGATCGACTTGCTGCTGCCCGGCGGTCGCGACGGTGTCGCCCGCGGCGAGCGGACGGCCGATAAAGCTGCGCTTGAGCGCATTTGGAGACCCGTGCAGCCGCAGATTCTGTTGTGCAGGTGCGAACACGACGCGCTGTGCCGGGCGCGATTCACTCTTGCGGATCTCGACATAGTCGCCCGATCCGACGCCGGCATTGGCGCGCTGCAG
>JASBTC010000234.1 GCA_030148625.1 Sphingobium sp.
CGGCGTCACCGAGACATAATAGATCGTGTTGATGCCCGGGGCATGCGGCGTCCGGCTCTCGACGCGCGACAATCCCCCGCCAACAACCTCCGAATTGACCGTCGAGCCCTCGGTCGCATTCTCGATCCGTCCTTCATAACCGGCCGGCAGGATGCGCACCGGGCTGAAGAAGCGATGCCCCTCCATCCGGATCTCGCCATCGGACACGGCACGTCCGGTCGAATGCACGCCGGGAAAATGCGCGAAGTCGACGCCGTTCTCGAATACGTCCTGCGGATGCGCGGCGCCGAAATCATCGTGAAGCTTGCGGAATCCGGCATCGGGAATGCGGCGGCTCTCGTCATAGACGGGCAGGTCCCACAGCGCCGGGCGGCCGGACAGGTCGTGCCAGACGAAGATCATCCCGCCGCGTTCGACCGTCGGCCAGGTCCGCACTTTCGCTCGCGGCGGGATCGCCTTGGCGAAGGGCACGTGCACGCACTTGCCGCTGGTGTCGTAGCGCCATTGGTGGAACGGGCAGACGATCGTCTCCCCCTCCACCCAGCTGTCGTAACCGAGATGCGCGCCGAGATGCGGGCAATGCGCGTCGGTGACGACGGTGGCGCCGCTTTCGGTGCGGAACAGCACCAGTTCGGTATCGAAATAGCGCAATGGCCGGACGTCGCCGGGCGCAAGATCATCGGTGAAGCCGACGCTGAACCAGCCGGTCGGATACGGATGGAACGGATATTTCGTGCCGAAACGGCTGAGTGCGTTCATTCTGCCTCTCCTCTTGCGACGATCAGATGATGCTGGCGCCACCGTCGACGGCGAGAACCTGACCGGTGATGTGCGCGCCCGCGTCCGATGCGAGCAGCAGCGTCGCGCCCTTCAGATCGTCGTCGCATCCGAGCTTGCCGCGCGGCGTGTCGTTGCGCAGATCGTCGCCATGCTTGTCGATGACGTAGCCGGTCAGCTTCGACGGAAAATAACCCGGCGCCAGCGCATTGACGGTGATGCCGAGCGCACCCCATTCGGCCGCCAGCGCGCGGGTGAAGTTGATCAGCCCGCCCTTGCTCGCATTATAGGCGATGGTGCCGATCATCCGGGGATGATGGCCGAGCAGCCCTTCGACCGACGCGATGTTGACGATCCGCCCCCACCCCGCCGGGATCATGAATTCGCGCGCCGCCGCCTGCGCCATCAGGAACGGGCCGGTCAGATTGACCGCCATCAGCTTGTTCCAGCCGTCGAGCGGCATTTCCTCCGTCTTCGATCCCCAGGACGTGCCCGCATTGTTGACGAGGATGTCGATACGCCCGCCATCCGTCTTCACTTGCTCGACGATCTGCGCCGCCGCATCGGGATTGCCGACATCGGCCGCGATCGCGCTGGCGTCGATTCCCAGCGCCTGCAGATGCGCGACAGCCTGGTCGAGTTCGCCCTGCTTGCGCGCCGTCACGATCACGCGCGCGCCGAACTCGCCCAGCGCCTCCGCCATGGTGAGCCCGAGGCCGCGCGATCCGCCGGTCACCAGCGCGGTGCGGCCCGTAAGGTCGAAAAGTGTCTTGAGCGATGTGGTCATGGATAGCTGTTCTCTGGCGGTTCAGCCGGCGGTGTAGCCGCCGTCGACGAAAAGGGTCTGGCCGGTGACGAAGCCGGCCGCGGGAGAAGCGAGGAAAAGCAGGGCGCCCATCAGATCCTCGACCTCGCCCAGCCGGCCCAGCGGCGTGCGCTGCACGACCTTGGCGTAGAGATCGGGCTGGGTGCGGACGAGTTCGCGGTTGAGGTCGGTCACGATCACCGTCGCACCGAGCGTATTGACGGTGACGCCGGACGGCCCGAACTCGAACGCGCAGGCGGCACCCAGATTGGCGAGCCCGGCCTTGGACGCGCAATAGGCGCCCCGGTTCGCCATGCCGCGGCCCGACAGGATCGAACCCATATTGATTATCCGCCCGTAACCGCGCGCGATCATCGGCCTGGCGAAGGCACGGATCGCGTGGAATGCGCCTGCGACATTCACCTCCAGGATGCGCATGAACTCTTCGGGCGCGATGTCGAGCACCGACTGGGGATTGGTGATGCCGGCATTGTTGAACAATATGTCGATCCGGCCGAACGCCGCCTCGATCGCCGCCGCCACGGCGATCATGCCGTCGGCATCGGATACATCGGCCTCGACGATCATCGCACGCCGGCCCGTCGCCTCCACCGCGCGCGCCGCATCCTCCAACTTCGTACGGTTGCGCGCGATCAGCGCGACGTCCGCACCGGCCTCCGCCAGCGCAAGCGCGCCCGCGGAACCGAGGCCACCCCCGCCCCCGGTGACGACCGCGACCTGGCCGTCGAGTGCGAAACGCGAAGTGCCGGTCACGCCGCGATCTCGGTGCCGAAGCTGCGCAGTTCGATCAGCGCTGCCACGCGGGCGCGCAGATAGGCATATTGCCCAACGAGCAGCGCATCCTCGCTCTTCGCCAATCGATCCGCCAATGCCAGCATCTCGGCCAGCAGCGCGTCTTCATCCTTGCCGTCGCTCATCGCCGCCCTCCTAAAGCCGGTAGCCGTCCTGGCGCTCGTCGGTCCAGCGGCGCGCCTTGTAGGCAAAGCCCTGAAACTCGGCGCGCGGCACTTCGCACACGTCGACCCACATGTTGCTGCGTTCCTTGATCGCGGCGCGGACCGACTGGACCAGGCGGTCTCGCGCCTCGGCCGACAGGTCGGACTGATGCTCGGCGACGGCGAGTTTCACCTCGACTTCGGTCTTGCCGTCGCGGGTGTAGACGCGGCCCTTATATTCGCCGACCTCGGCATGGGCGAAGACGGCGGCGTCGAACATCGACGGCCAGATATTGTTGCCGCGGATCTTCATCATGTCGTCGAACCGGCCGATCGTGCCGCATTCGATCGCATTCCATGCCGCCCCGCCGCATTCCTGCCACGGCACGAAACGAGCCGCGTCGCCGGTGCGGAAACGGACCGCCGGGCTGCCCTCGACCGACAAATTGGTCACGACCATCTCGCCCAGTTCGCCGGGGAGGACCGGCGCGCCGGTTTCCGGATCGACGATCTCGATCAGATGCTCCCATTCGAACAGCCGGATCAGCCCGCGCTCCCCATTTGTGCGGAACACCCCGGCCGATCCGGTCGAACCGCCGAAACCGTTGAGCTGGGTGCTGCCATAGCCTTCCTGCAGCCGGCAGCCCCAATGTTCCTCGATCTTCGCCGCCCATTCGAGCGGATAACCCTCCGCCGCGATGAACAGCCCGTGCATGCCGGGAAACGCCTCGCGCGGGGAGATGCCGCGCGCCAGCAGCGCCTCGGTCAGCGTGTGGAGATAATTGGTCGAGGCGTAGATGAAATGGATGCCGCCGAGCTTCAGCATCAGGTCGATCTTGGCTTCGGTCGAGGTGTTGCCGCCGACATGGAATCCAGTGGCGCCGACGATGCGGATCGCCTCCCCCGGCCCCCATCCGCCCGTCGTCAGTCCGCCGGCGGGCACGCAGTTGATCGCGGTATCGCCCTGGCGGAGCCCCGCCATGTACCAGGGCAGCGCGTGGAGATAGCCGAGCATATGCACGTCGCGCTGGGTGCGGCCGTAAATCTCCTGCCCCTGGCCGGACGTTCCGCTGGTCATGCTGATATGCACGACGTCTTCACGATCGACGCCCAGCCGCGTGCCGAAGGGCGGTGCGGCCTGCTGGTCGGCGAGGAAGTCGGCTTTGGCCGAGGTCGGGAACGCCTTGGCGAAGCGATCGAGACTATCGACGGTGCCGCCCTTCAGGCCGCCTTCGTCCATCTTCGCGCGGTAGAAATCACTCTTCGCATAGAGCCGCGCGCACAGCGCCTGCACCTTGCGGAGCTGGTGCGCCTCCAGCGCCTCGCGCGTCATCTCGCCGAACCGGCGCAGCAGCGGAGACGCGGCGAACGGATCCGCGACGGGCGGGGACGCCATGGCTCAGGCCTCCGCGGGCCGGAATGCCGGCAAGGTGATCTCGGGCGTGACCTGATTATAGACGATCTCGACCGCCATGCCGGCGCGAACGTCCTCCGGCGCGCAGTCGACGATATTGCCCGTCATCCGGCAGCCTTCGTCGAGCGCGATCAGGGCCACGACATAGGGAACCTCGTCCGCATAGATGTCGCGCGGCACGGGGTGGCGCACGACGATCCAGCTGAACACCGTCCCCTTGCCGCTGGCCTGGACCCATTCCGGTTTCTCCAGCGAGCCCGGGCTGAAGGTGACGGGCGGGAACAGATGCTCGCCGGTCGATGCGACGCGCTGCAGCATCAGGCGATGCGCGCGCATGCCGTCCCAGAATGGCGTGCTCTCCGAATCGGGCACGGGCAGCGGCTTGTTATAGGCGGTCTGTTGCATCTCAGTTCCTCAGGATCATGGCGCTGCCGCAGGTCATCGCGCCCGCAGTGGTCAGCGCGATCTCGGCACCTTCGATCTGGCGCGCGCCGGATGTGCCGCGCAGCTGCTCGACCGCCTCGATGACGTGGTTGAAGCCGTGGATATAGGCTTCGGACAGCAGTCCACCGTGGGTGTTGAGCGGAAGCGCGCCATCGCGGGCGATGCGGCCGTCCATCACGAACGGACCACCCTCGCCATCCTTGCAGAAGCCCAGCCCCTCCAGCGCCATCAGCACGCTATAGGTGAAGCAGTCGTAGATCTCGGCGACGTCGACATCCTGCGGACCGATGCCTGCGCTGGCCCACAGATCGTCGGCGAGATATTTGAAGCAATTGTGCGAATGGCTGGGCCAGCGGATCGCGTCGAACAGATCGTCGCCCTGGGTCGGCCCGCCGCCATAGGCGCCACCCATGATGTAAACCGGCTTGTGGCGCAGGTCGCGTGCCTGCTCCGCCGACGTGATCACGACCGCGCAGGCGCCGTCGCTCTCCAGGCAGATGTCGTACATGCGGAACGGATCGACGATGAAGCGCGAATTGTAATAATCGTCCTTCGTCATCGGCGTGCGCTGCATCGCGCGCTCGTTGAGCACGGCATTGTCGCGAAAGGTGGTCGCGATCTCGGCCCAATGTTCTTCGGTGGTGCCGTAATCGATAATGTGGCGGCGTGCCCACATCGCCATCGCCTGCGGATAGGTGATCCAGCCGAGCGGCGCGGTATATTGGGTGACGCCATAGGCCGACAGGTCGCGCCCACCGCCCAGGCGAAAACCGGAGCGGCCGTTCATCGCGCGGAAGCAGACGACGTTCTTCGCCAGCCCCGCCTCGATCGCCGCGGTCGCCGCCAGGGTGATCAGGTTCGCGCCGTTGCCGCCCGCGGCATAATCGACCGCATAGCCGGCATTCTCGATGCCCATCTCGGTCGCGACGCCGATCGCCGGGGCACTGTCGTTGAAGTTGAAGCTGACGATGCTGTCGATATCGGCAACGCGCAGCCCGGCATCCTCGATCGCCTTCAGACAGGCTTCGGTCGCAAGGCTCCGGACCGTGCGGCCCGATAATTTGGTGTAGTCCGTGGTGCCGATCCCGGCGATCGCATATTTGTCGCGCAGCTTGTACATGGGTTCAGTCTTCCTTGGGCGCGCCGAAACGCGGCGCGCGCTTTTCCTTGAAGGCGATCAGGCCTTCGGTGGCGTCGGGCTCGGTCGTCGCATAAAGGTGGACGAACGCGATCTCCTCGCGCAGCCCCTGCTCATACGGCGTGTCGAGCGTCATGTTGGCGAGCCGCTTCGCACCGGCGAGACCGACCGGGCTCTTGCCGGCCATGCCCGCGACCCACTCGGCCGCGGCATCGAGCAGGCCGGCATCGGGAACCACTTTCGTCACCAGCCCCCAGGCCTCGGACGTCCGGGCGTCGAGCAGCTCGCCGGTCAGCATCAGATGCTTGGCGCGCAGCAATCCGATCGCGCGCGGCAGCCGCTGCGATCCGCCCGCACCGGGAAGCTGGCCGAAATTGAGATGCCCGTCGCCGATCTTCGCGCTCTCGGCGGCGATCGCCATGTCGCAGGCGAGCAGCAATTCGATCCCACCCGCGACGCACACACCGTTGACCGCGGCGATCCAGATCGCACGGGCTTTCTCGATGCCGGTCAGCATGTCGTAGAAATCGTCGAGAAAGGCCTGGAACGCCGGCGGATCGGCATAGAGGCGGATATAGCCGTCGAGATCGCCACCCGCGGAGAAGCTGCGCCCCTCCCCGGTCAATATGACGAAATCGACGTCCGGCGCCCCCTCGATCTCGGCGACGGCGCCCTTCAATTCCTTGACCGTCGACCAGTCGAGCGGATTGAGCTTGTCGGGCCGGGCCAGCGTGACGCGTGCCGTGCGGCCTTCATAGGCGAGCGTGAGGTTCTGGTATGTCATGCGGGTACGGCCCAGCGCTGCTTCGCATCGGCGGCGAGCGCGCCCTTGGCCACCTTGCCGCCCGAAGAGCGCGGCAGGTCGTCCATCAGGACGAGATATTCGGGAAACCATTCGCGGGAGACGCCGCGGGCTTCGAGATGCTGCGAGATCGCTTCCAGCGTCACCTGCTGGTTGGGCCGCAGCGACACATAGATGCACACACGCTCGCCGAAGACCGGATCGGGCGCGGGCACCGCCGCGACCAGCGCGATCGCCGGATGCGTCGCAACCTCTGCCTCGATCGCGGGCGCGGACAGGTTCTTGCCGCCGCGGATGATGAATTCGGAGGTGCGGCCGACGACACGCAGATACTCGTCCTCGTCCACCTCGACGATGTCGCCCATCAACATCCAGCCATCGGGCGTGAAGAGCTTCGCGTTCGCCTCGTCATCGTCCCAATAGCCGAGACAGGTGGCGGGGCCGCGACAGCCGGGCTGCCCCCTGCCCTCCACATCCGCGCCCGTGGCGGGATCGAACAGGCGGACCTCCATCTCCGCGATCACCCGGCCCGCCGTGGTCAGGCGACGGTCGCGCGTGTCGGTGGAGGTGGTGCGGCTGAGCGCGCCCGTCTCGTTCGATCCGTAGAATTGGAGCACCGCGGCGCCGGTCACCTCCTCGAACTCGGCGGCGCGGCGATAGGGCACGGCCTCTCCGCCGGTGAACATCGCGCGCAGCGACGACAGGTCGCGCGGGCGCTCCGCCTGTTCGTTGAGCAGCATGATGAACTGGGTGGAGACGCAGCACAGCACGGTCACCCGCTCGCGCTCGATCATGTCGAGCGCGGTGCCCGCGTCGAATTTCGGCAGCACGACGGTGGGGCAGCCGAGAATGGCGGGCGAGAAATGCGCGGTCCACAGGCCGAAGCCGAACGGCGCCGGCACCGCGCCCATGAAGATCTCGTCTTCGGCGAAGCGGCCGGCCTCTGCCGCGAGTTGGTGGAAATAGAACCAGCGATTCTGCGTGTGCATCACGCATTTGGGCATACCGGTTGTGCCCGACGTGGAATTGATCAGGAACAGCGCGTCGGGATCGCCGGGCGGGAACGGCGCATGGGCGGGCATCTCGCCGGCGCTCCAGTTCCGCTGCGCGATCAGGTCGGGCACGATCAGCGTATCGGCCAGTGGTGCCCCCTGTGCCCGCACCGCTTCGACCAGCGCGTCCAATGTCCGCTCGCGTGTCGCCTCATGCGCGATCAGCAAGGTGGCGCCGGTGCGCTTGAGCAGATGCGCGATCTCCGCCACGCCGGCGCGTGCGCCGATGCCCACCGCGACCATGCCGGCACGCTCGATGCCGAGCAGCGCGGCATGCACCGCCGGACCGTCGGGCAGCAGCACCGCGACGCGCGCGCCGATGGCCAGCCCCTTGCCCGCGATCAGCGCGGCGATGCGTGTCGCGGCCCGATCATAAGCGCCCCAGGAGAAACGCCCCTCCGGCGTGATCCAGGCGGGTTCGCCGGGCTTCGTCGCGGCGAGCGCTGCGACGCGATCCGACAGCGTGGTCTCCCCCCACCAGCCGGCATCGCGATAGCGTGCGGCAGCTTCGGGATCAGCGCGCAGGCTACGGGCGATCTCAAGCGGCTTCACGGGCGACCTCCCCGGCGGATGCGATGTCGAAGGTCCGGTCCGCGCCGAGCGGCGCCGACATGATATGCGCGGCGACGCGCGCGCGATGGAACGCGGGCGTGCCCCAGGCCTGGCCGAGCGCGAGCGCGCGCTTCAGCAGGAAATGCACGTCGACTTCCCAGGAATAACCCATGGCGCCATGGACCTGCACCGCCGCATGCGTCGCGGCTTCGGCCGCGGCGGTCGCCGCAAGCTTGGCATGGCTGATCCGCGTGACGGACAGCGGCGACGCCGCCATCGCGGCCGCGGCGAGCACCACCGGCCGTGCGAATTCGATCTTCACCTGCGCACTGGCGAGATGATGCTTCACCGCCTGGAACGACCCGATCGGCTTGCCGAACTGCTGACGGTCCTTCGCATAGGCGACGGCCAGATCGACGGCGCGCTGCGCCAGCCCCAGCAATTGCGCGGCGGCGAACAGCGCGCCGCGATCGAGCGCCGCGTCCAGCAGCGCATTACCGCCGATCCGCGTCGCTCTTTTCGGCGTCCAGTCGACGCGGAAGAGGCGGCGGAACGGATCGATGCTCGGCTGGCGCACCAGCGTGACGGCATCGCGCGGCACGAGATAGGCCGCATCGCCATCGGCCAGCAGCAACACCTCCGCCGCATCGGCATCGGCCACGAACGGATTGACCGGATGTCCGATGGCGACCGTGCCGCCCGACAGCGCATTGCCCAGGTCCGCGTCCGCCGCCGTCAGCATCGGCACGGCGATGCCGGCATGTTCGACCAGCGGCTCCGGCAGCGCGGCATGGCCGCACGCGATCGCGATCAACGCCATCTCGACCTGGCCGAGACCGCTGCCGCCGGCGCTCTCCGGCGCCATCGTGCCGGGCAGCCCCATCGCCACGATCTGGTCCCAGCGCACGGCATCGCGCGCCGCGCCGCTGTCGAGCAGCCGGCGCAGATCGGCGCCGGTGCAGGTGTCGGCAAACATCTGCCCGACCATCTCGGCGAGCATGTCCTGTTCGTCGGTGAGGCGGAAATCCATTGCGACTACCTCGGCATGCCGAGCATCCGCTCGGCGATGATGTTGCGCTGGATCTCGTTCGCGCCGGCATAGATCGGGCCGGCGAGCGAGAAGACATAGCTGTCCAGCCAGTCCTGGATATCGGCCGAGGCGTCGGGCGCGGCGCCGGTCAGTTCGGCCTCCGCCCCCAGGATCGACAGCGCGGTGCGGTGCAGGTCGAGATCGAGTTCCGACCAGAAGATCTTGTTGGTGCTCGTCTCCGGCCCGATCGTGCCGCCCGCCATCAGCCGGCTCGCCGTGGCGTAGATCGACAGCGCATAGGCGTCCGCATCCATCCAGGCTTGCATCACCGCGGCCTGCGCCAGCGGATCGGCGCTTCCCTGACGCTTGCGATACAGGTCGACCAGCTTCGCCGCCGCCACCTGGAAGCGCGCGGGGCTGCGCAGCATCAGCCCGCGTTCGAAGCCCGCGGTTGACATGCAGACCGCCCAGCCCTGCCCTTCCTCGCCCAGCCGGTTGGCGGCGGGCACGCGGACATCGTCGAGGAACAGTTCGGCGAAGACCGGCTTGCCGTCGAGCCGCTTGATCGGCTGCACTGTGACGCCCACCGCATCGAGCGGGAAGAGGATCAACGACAGCCCCTTGTGCCGCTCGCTGCCCGGTTCGCGGAACAGGCCGAATGCCCAGTCGGCATGGACCGCGCGCGACGACCAGATCTTGTGGCCGGACAGGATATAATCCTCGCCGTCGCGCACCGCGGTGGCACGCACGCCGGCCAGATCGCTGCCCGCGCCCGGCTCCGACCAGGCCTGCGCCCAGATCTCGTCGCCCGCCGCCATCGCGGGCAGGAAACGTGCCTTCTGCTCCGGCGTGCCATATTCGATCAGCGTGGGGCCGAGCAGGAAGATGCCGTTCTGGTTGACGCGCAGCGGCGCGCCGGCGCGATAATATTCCTCTTCGAAGATCAGCCAGCGGATCAGATCGAGCCCGCGCCCGCCATAATCGACGGGCCAGGTCACCATGCCCCAGCCGCCGGCATTCAGCGTCCGTTCCCAGGCGCGGTGCGCCTCGAAGCCTTCGATGCTCGAATCGAAATCGGGCAGCGCCTGCGCGGGCACATGCGCGGCCAGCCACTGGCGTATCTCGGCGCGAAAAGCCTGTTCGGCAGGAGAGTAACGGAGGTCCACGATCAGTAGTCCGCCGCCTTGCCGCTCTGGACGAAGGCATCACGCGCGCGCTGGCTATCCTCGTGCAGATACATTTCCAAGGTGAAGCCCTGTTCGAAGCGATAGCCGTGATCGACGTCGCGCGGCTCGATCCCGTTCAGCGCCTCCTTGGCGGTCACCAGCGCGGTGCGGCTCTTGGCGGCGATCACCGCGCAGAAGGCGCGCGCTTCCTCCTCCAGCTTTTCGCGCGGCACGACCTTCTCGACCGCACCGAGCCGATAGGCTTCGGCCGCATCGATCCGCCCGGCGGTGAAGAAGGCGGCACGCACCTTCTGCAACGGGAACATGCGCATCAGATGGCTGGCGCCGCCCATCGCGCCGCGATCGACCTCGGGCAAAGAGAAGAACGCGTCTTCGGCCGCGATCACCACATCGGATGCGCCGCAGATGCCGATGCCCGATCCGATGATGAAGCCATGGACCGCGCTCACCACCGGCACCTCGCAGGCGCGCACGGCCTGGAAGGTCCGGTAATTGCCGCGATTGAGCGCGACGATGCGTTCGGGATGCGCCTGCATCTCCTTGATATCGACGCCGCCGCAGAAACCGCGCCCCTCGCCGCGGATCAGCACGCAGCGCACTTCGGGATCGCGGCCCATCGCCGTGACGATGTCGGGCACCGCGTTCCAGCCCGCGCTGTCCAGCGCGTTGACCGGGGGGTGATCGAGGATGATCTCGCCGATCCGGTCGGCGATGCGGGTCAGGGCGGGCATCAGGCACGAATCCTTGTCATGGATGGCGCCGGGGCAAGCGCGGCAATGCGGCTGCGCGCGTCACGCTCGATCGCCGCCAGCAGTTCGGCAACGCTGGGCAGGTCCTCGAGCCGCCCGGCGACCTGGCCCGTCGCCATCAGCCCGTCGTCGCCATCGCCCGACACCACGGCACGCTGGATCAAGGTCGGCGCCACCGCGGCACGCATCGCCTGCGACAGGCTGAGCCCGCCATGGCTGCGCATGCCCTGCGCCGAGCGCAGAAGATCGCCCCATGACGCGCCGGTCGCGCGTTTCATCGCCAGTCCCGCAGACATCGCGCCCAGCCAGGATGCCATCGACCCACCCGACATCGCATGGCGCAGCGCGGCATTGCGGATCATTCGTTGCGGCAATCCGTCGATCGCGTCGGTCACCAAAATGTCGTCGGTGCCCGCGGCGACGTAGCGCTGCTTGACCGACGCGGGCACCGGGCTCTCCCGCGTCATCAGGAAACGCGTGCCCATCGCGATGCCCGACGCCCCATAAGCCAGAGCCGCCGCAAGCCCGCGCCCGTCAGCGAAACCGCCCGCGGCCACGACGGGCAGGTCGACCGCGTCGAGCACCTGCGGCAACAGCACCGTCGAGGCCACCGATCCCGTATGGCCGCCGCCTTCGCCGCCCTGCACCACCAGCATATCGACGCCGAGCGACGCCATCTTGCGGGCATGCTTGACCGCACCGACCGTCGGCACGCAGATTATGCCGGCATCGCGGAAGCGCCCTATGATCTTCGCATCGGGGCCGCGCCCGAAGCTGACCGCGCGCACCTGATCGCGATTGGCGATGACGATATCGACCAGCTCGGCCGCGCCGGGCTGGAACATGTGGAAATTGACGCCGAACGGCCGCGAGGTCAGCCGCCTGACCTCCGCGATCTTCGCCGCAGCCTCGCCCGGCGTCATCACCGCAGCACCCAGAAAACCGAACCCGCCTGCCTCGACCGTCGCCGCCACCAGCACGGGCTCGGCGATCCAGCCCATCGCGGTCTGGATCACCGGCAGCCGGCAGCCGAGCATATCGGTCAAGGGCGTGGCGAGCGGATCGGTCATTCGCCCTCGGCGCGCCTGTTGTCCGCGGCCGCGCTCTTGCCGGTCACCCCGCCAAGCGCATTGCCGGTCGTCAGGTCGTTCTGGGCATGCGCGAAATGATGCATATGGAATGCCGCGTCCATCGCGTTGCGCTTGCCGCGCAGTTCCTCGACATGGTTCACCGCCTGCTTGGTCAGCCACATGCCGAGCGAGCCCTGGACGGCCAGCTTCGCCGCCATCTCCGCCGTCGCCTGCTGCAGCTCCGCGCGCGGCACCACCTTGTTGACCATGCCGAAGGCGTAGGCGCGCTCGGCGCCCATGCGCTCGCCGAGCAGCAGGAATTCCTTGGCGACGCGCGGCGGCAGTTCGAAGCCGTGCGCGAAATATTCGACCCCTGGAATGCCCATCAGCTTCGACACGGGATCCTGGAAGAACGCATCGTCGGATGCGACGATCAGGTCGCATACCCAGGCGAGCATCAGCCCGCCCGCAATGCAGGCGCCCTGCACCATCGCGATGGTCGGCTTGGTGATATCACGCCAGCGGCGACACATGCCGAGATAGACTTCCTGCTCGCGCGTATAGAGCAGTTCAGCGCCGGGGCGTCCGACATGGTCGGGCACCAGATGCACGCGATCGAAGCTACGCGCGATATCGCGCCCCGGCGTACCGATATCGTGGCCGGCGGAGAAATGCTTGCCCGCGCCGGCCAGCACGATCGCCTTCACCTCAGGATCGTCGACCGCCCGGCGGAAGGCCGCGTCGAGCGCATAGGTCATCTGGCTGTTCTGCGCGTTATTGTAGCGCTCGCGATTCATCGTCACCCAGGCGGCGCCGTCGCGGACCTCGTAGAGGACCGGCGTCTCGGTCTCGTAGACGATATCCGCCGCGCCCGGCGTGCCCGAAGTCATGGGATGTCCCTCTCCATCTTCAGATTATCAATCATTGCAATCTTGAGGAGCGTCAACACCGTGGGCGATAGCGTCACGGCAAGCATGCGGTGCTTTCGCGACATCGCAGCCGCCCGAGCGATCACATGGCGCGAACGGCCGGCGGATTTCCCTTGAGGAGGGTCGCGCGGATATCGTGCGGATCAAGCCGGCGAATGACCGCCAGTGCCTCAGAATCTGGCAGCGGCGTCACCGGAATGGCGCCATCCGGCACTGCAACGTCGAAGCCGGTATTCTCGCGAACCTCGTCGACCGAAACACCGGGATGCAGCGAGACAAGACGGATCGCATGATCGACACCGCCGAAATCCAGGACGCACAAATTGGTGATGATCCGCCGCAGTTCCAGCCGATGCGGCTTGCGGCCGTCGGGCCAGCGTGCCGGATTATAGCCAACCGAACAGACGAAATCGACTTCGCCCGCCACCATCGAGCGCCGGCTGTGCTGAGGCACGAAATAGCTGTTGGGGTGCGAGATACTGTTGCCGGGGAAACCGCGCGCGCCCAGCAATGCGGCCTTTGGCGCCGCATGATCACCGATCACGCTGATATTGGTCTGGCCGAAACGGTCGATCTGCACCGGAGCGACCAGGGCATGGCGGCGTCCGCCCCACAGATTGTCGAAAGTGCGGGCAAAAGGCGCCCAGCCCTCGACGGTCGGCCCGGTATCACGCGGCCCGATCGATGCCGGTTCTTCGAGGAACATATTCTCCCCGTCGGTGATCATCAGCCGCGGGTTGAAGGTCAGCTTGGCCAGGCTGGCGCCCAGCCTGGGGATCGGCGTGATCCCGGTCGCCAGCCATTCGGGATCGCCCCGCCACACCTCGGCACAGGCGGCGATGAGCAATTCGGCGAGCGTGACGCTGGTGTCGGTCATGCGGCGCTCCTCAATAGACCGGCGCGGGATTGGCGCGGATCGCATCCACACCGCCGACCGCGGCAACATAGGAAGGCTGGTCGACCTCGACATAAAACCGGCGATATTCGGCCCATGCCTCGCCCTCGGCAGCGGCGGCATAGGTGCGCAAATGCGCCATATCGATCTGATAATCGGGCGACGCACTGGTCGGATGCGCGCCGAACGGCACTTCCGCAACGCCCGTGATCAGCGAGCGTTCGACCAGATGATAGCGGGCATTGCCCGGCAGCCCGAGCTCGGCCGTCGTGACCAGTTTCTCGGCACTGGCGAACGTCCGCCCAGCGGCGCGGACCATCAACTCGTCGAAGAAAGGATCAGGCGACAAAGTGAGCACATTGCCCTTCTCGTCGCTGCGATGAACATGGATCAGCGCCACGTCGGGCCGGATCGCCGGCATGGCGATCAGCGTCTCTCCGTCGTCATAAGGGCTGGTGATCCTCTTGAAGCGCGGATCGTCGGCGATCGCGGTGCCGATGCCCGCGCGCGTCGGGAGGAAGGGCAGATGCATCGCCGCGGCACGCATGCCCCAATGGAGCATGCCTTCATCCATTTCCCAGACGTCAAGCCCGGCCTGGCGCGCGGCCTTGAAATGCGGCTCGATCGGGATCTGGTCCATCGAGACGAAAGCGAAGATCAGGCGACGGAGCTTCCCGCACGCGGCGAGGATGCCGACATCGGGCCCCCCATAGGCGATCACCGTCAGATCCTTGAGCGAGGAGCGCGCGATCGCACGAACCAACGCCATCGGCTTGCGGCGCGTTGCCCATCCGCCGATGGCGATCGTCATTCCGTCCGCCAGTTCCGCCACGATGGCGTCCGGCGACATCCTTTTGTCGAGCATGTCTTTCCTTCAAACACCCTCGGTTCGGGGCGCCGCCCTTTCGGGCGACCGCCCCGAACCGGTCACGGCCGAACAGTCAGCGCCTCAAGCGCTGACGAGTGCCGGCTTGGCGCCGATCTCGACGACCTCGGCCACCGGGAATTTGTAGAGCTTGTCGGCATTGCCGTGCAGGATCGCCGCCTTCACCGGCGCGGGAACCCCCGACATCGAGGACTGGATCGTGCGCCAGCTATAGGGATAATCCGCGCTGATGTGCGGATAGTCGGTCGACCACAGCACCCGCTCCGGATTCATGTAGTTCAGATTGTTGAGCCCGAAGCTGTCGGTCATGTAGCCGAAGTAGAAATGCTCATCGATATATTCGGACGGCAGGCGCTTCAGGCCGAAATGGTTGACCTTTTCGAGCCGCTGGTAGTTGTTGTCGATCTGCTCCTTCACATAGGGCACCCAACCGAAATCGACTTCCGCGAAGGCGACCTTCAGGTTCGGGAAACGATCGAACACGCCATTGAACACGAATTCGATGCAGCGATTTGGCGCATCGAAGAAGCGGCCATAGCCGGGCAGCTTCGCCTTGTGCGGGCTCGGCTTGTAGATGCCCAGGGCGACATGGATGTTGAAGCTGACGTCGCGCTCGTGAATCGCGGCCCAGAGATAATCATGCTCGTCGGTCATCACCGTCGTGCCAGTCGGATAGGCCTGCGCCATCACGGCGCGCATGCCGGGGCGACCGAGCACACGCTCCATCTCCTCGACCGCAGCCTTCACGCCGCCGCGATTGGGCAGCAGGACCAGGCCGCAGAAGCGGGCGGGATCGTACGCGACATATTCCGAGACCCAGTCATTATACGCACGGACCAGCGCCAGGTGGAATTCCTCATCCTCGACCAGCGCTATGGCGGCCTGGATCGACGGCGTGGGATACATGACCTCGGCGCTGACACCGTCGCGATCCTGCTCCTTGAGGCGTTCGGCCGGATCCCAGCCGCCCTTGCGCATATCGTCGAAACGCATCCACGCCTTGGTCTCTTCGGGGGGCAGGCCGGCACAGGCGTTCCAGCCGAAATTGCGCGGCCCTTCGAGACCCTCGAACAGCCAACCGTCACCCTCGGGGAAGCTCTCCATCCGCGGTGCGCGGTCCTTGAACTTCTGGGCGACACGCTTCGTGAACAGATCGCCGGGTTCGTTGAAATGACTGTCGGCGGAAACGAGGCGGCTACTTCCGAGAGGCATTCTTGTTCTCCTATCTATCTTTTATATGATGGATGCAGAAGGCGCGCGAGTCAACGTGGCGGAGCGCTACCGCCACGACATCCCAGCGATCTCCTAAAGTGCGTTCGGGCGGCCCCGGTTCGCCGTGATCCACAGGCCCATGAGCAGCGCCAGCACCACCAGCGCACCACCCACCGTGACGAAGGTGGCGTGGATGCCGAGACTCAGCCGCACCGGCGCGGTGATCAGCGGATTGAGGAAATGACCGAGGAACAGCGAGGACTGGACCAGCCCGATCGAATAATTCTGCTGGCCCGGACTGACCCTGTCGAGAATCCGATTGAGGAAGAAGGGCATGTTCCAGCCGGCGCCGATCCCCTCGATCACCACGCACACCAGGATCAGTTCATAGGTCGGTGCGAATCCGGCACCTATGAAACCGATGCCCATCAGGGTGGACGAGATCACCAGGGTCCAGCCACCAAGACGGGCATAGACATGGCCGAAGGCGAAGGCGGCCAGGATCGATACGGCGGCGCTGAGCGCGGGCACGCGCGACACCAGCACGGCGCTGGTGATGCCATTGTCCTTGAGCAGGAAGGGCATCTGGAACGACGGCATGGTGTGGCCGATCGACAGGATCAGCGACAGCAGGAAGAGCGGCCAGAGCTGCCACACCGAGAAGCGGTCCTTGCTGTCCAGCTTGCGCTCCAGCGTGATCGGCTTGTCGAACACGAAGAAGGCGATGAGCAGCATGATGCCGGGAATCAGGAACATGATGCCCGGCGCGCGCCAGCCGTAATTCTGCGCCAGCCAGCCGCCGAGCAGCATCGTCGTGACGGTTCCGATCGAGGAGATGCCGTGCCGGTAACCGATCAGCTTGGAACGCATCGCCCCGGCGAACTGTGCCGCGAGGATGCTGGTCATCGACACGTCGGCAACGACCGCGCTGAAGCCGAGCACGAATCGGCTGGAGAGCAGCGCGTAATAGTTGAGCGGCAGCAGCTGCATCAGGCCCGCCAATGTGCAGACGGCCAGGCTGGCGAACATCATCCCGCGCAAATTGGTGGAACTGACGAACAGTCCGGCCACCAGCCCCGAGATCGCCATGCCGATGGGCGCAAGCGTGACGACGAACTGAGCGCTGAGCACCGAATCGCCGGAACTGCTGAAATCCTGGGCAATCAGCTGGAGCCCCGGGACGACCGTGGTGAAGGCAAGCGCCGATTTGATCCCACCGGTCAGCAGGATGATGATGATGAGCAGGCGACGCCAGGATGGCAAAGCATCCGCCGGCGACGCTGCCGCCGTCGGCGCATCCTCACCCGTTCCAGTCACGGTGGCCATCTTCAACGCCCTCTCTTGTGTCTTTCGTCCACGCTAGCATTGCTCGCGCGCCTTGGCCGTTCGTCATCCGGCATGCCCTCGTTGCCGAGCGTGCATCGTTGCGCAAGGTCGGAGACGATCGGTGCATTCAGCGCGACAGCGTGGCGCCGCCATCGACCGTCCAGATCGCGCCGTTGACGAACGACGCAGCGGGGCTTGCGAGGAAATGGACGACCCGGGCAATTTCATCGGGCTGCGCGACGCCGGGCGGGACAGTGCCGGGGGCGCCGCCCGCGGCTTCGATCGCACCCTGGGTCGCCTCGGTCAGCACGGGCCCCGGCGCCACGGCGTTCACCCGAACGCCGAACCGCGCGAATTCGCGCGCCATCACCTGAGTCGCCGCTGCCAGCCCGGCCTTCGATGCGGCATAGGCGATCTTGCCCGCACCGGGGCGAAAACCCTGGACCGATCCGATATTGACGATCGCACCACCCTGCCCCGCGTCGCGCATCATGGCCGCGACCAGTTGCGCCATGCGAACGGCGCCCTTCAGATTGACGTCGATCACCGCATCCCAATGCGGTTCGTCGAGATCGAGCACCGCGCGCGAGGGAAACAGGCCGGCGCTGTTGATCAATATCCCGGGCACGTCACCACCCAGTGCGCGCAGCAGCGCATCGTCGATCGACCATCGCGAGATATCGAGCGCCAGTATCGCGGCACCGGGCATCTTCCCCTGCGCGGCCGCCAGCCCAGCCTCGTCACGATCGACCAGCAACAGACGCGCCCCCGCCAGCCCGAGATGCCTGGCGATGCAGCGACCGATCCCGGAGGCCGCGCCAGTGACGATCGCGAGCCGACCATCGAGCCGGCTCGCCGCCTCCAGCGTCTGGGGATCGGATGTCATCGACGCGCCGGATCAGAAATCCAGGCCGAGCGCGAAGCCATAGTAACGCGGGCGATTATAGGTGCCCGCCAGGATCGCGCCGAAATCGGTCGCGAAGGTCAGATACCGGTTGTTGGTGAGATTCTCGCCGAAGATCTGCGCCCGCATCTTGTGGCCATCGACCTCGAACGCCCAGATCAGGCGCGCGCTGTAATTGCTTTCCTTGCCGTAGAGCGGAACCTGGGCGGTGTTGGGCGCCTGCGACAGCAGCGTATAGGTCGGCGAATTGCCTTTGCCGGTATAGTCGCCGCGCAGGGTGAAGCTGCCCGCCGAGGCAGTGTCGAGCGTATATTCGGCGCCGACATGGTAGGTCCATTTCGGCACGTTCGCGAATTTGGCCTGATCCGCGACATTGGTCGGCACGCCACCGACCGCCACGATATATTCCTGATATTCCGGATCGACATAGCCGAGATTGCCGTCGATCTTGAAGCCGCCGAGCACGACCTGACCCTCGACCTCGAAGCCGCGATAGCGCGCCTTGCCGGCATTGGTGAGCTGATTGGTGTTGGTGACGATGCTGTAGCCATTGACCTGCAGATCGTCATAGTCGGTCTGGAAGGCCGCGATGTTCAGGCGGACGCGACGATCGAAAAAGTCGCTCTTGATACCCGCTTCGTAGCTGCGCGCCGTTTCGGGACCGAAGGGCGGTGCGCCCACGGTCGGCGCATTATATCCGCCGGACCGATAGGCCGAGGATGCCCGGGCATAGAGCAGGACATCGGGCAGCGCCTTATAGCTGATCGAACCGAGCCAGCCGACATTGTTCCATTTGTCACTGCGCGCCTGGGTCAATCGGGTGGTGGTGGTCGTCGTCGAGACCGACACGGAATCGAGGCTCTTCTTGTCCTCGGTATAGCGGATGCCACCGACGATCTCGAGCTTGCCGTCGGCGAAGGACGGCTTCCATCCCACCTGCGCGAAGCCGGCATAGGATTTGGAATCGATCGAATAGCTCGTGCTGCGGTTCAACCGGATCGCCGCCGCCGCGGACAATGGCGAATTGAGGATGGTGGTGATCGTCTCATCCACCTTTTCGTCGTAATAATAGAGGCCGACGAGATAGTTGAATTCCCCAACATCGCCGAGCAGCTGAAGCTCCTGGGTGAACTGCTTCTGCTGGCCCGGATTGGCAGGCGTAACGTGCGCGGTGACCCATTCGATCGGCTGGCCGGCCACTGCGGGATTGGCGACCGCGCCGCGGGTCGCGCCGCCGCCGATGTTTCCGCGCAGATTCTGGTGGATCTCGTTATAACCGGTGATCGACTTCACCGTCAGCGCATCGCTGAACCGATGCTCGAGCGTCAGCACGCCGCCATAGGTTTCCACCGCCGCCTTTCCGTCGGTGCGCGGATCGCGATAGCTGAAGTCGCGCGGCCCCGGCCCGATCGGGAATGCCGGGCCGTTCGCGGCGGCGGCGTTGCCGAAATAGGCGCGCCCGACGGTCGACCCGCCGAGCACTTCCCAGCCGGTATAGGAATTCACCTTGTTGTATCGCCCGCGCAGGTCGACCGTCAGATCGCCCAGATCGCCGCGCAGCGCAGCGCCGAAACCGTAACTGTCGAGCGCGCCGCCCCATTTCGAACGCGACACGCCCGGCGTCTCGACCCAGCCGTCACGCGAGTGCGATTGCGCGGAAACCTTCAGCATGAAGGGTGAATTGCCGAGACGGCCGAACTGGACGACGGCCGAGCCCGTCACTTCGGCGCGCGAGCCATAGGAGAAATCCGCCTTCACGCCGAATTCCTCGTCCGGATTGCGCGTGGACAGCAGGATCGCGCCGCCCGTCGTGTTGCGGCCGAACAGGGTACCCTGCGGCCCACGCAGCACTTCGACGCTCGCTATGTCGGGCAGATCGAAGGTGTTGCCGCTCGGACGGGGATTGTAGACGCCGTCGATATAGACACCCACCGCCGGCTCGACATAGAGCGCGGTCGACAGCGTACCGATGCCGCGGATGTAGATCGCGGGCGCATTGCCGCTGCCACTGGCCTGGGTGATGCGCAGGCTCGGCGCGAGTTGCGTGATACCGTCGATCCGGACGATGTTCAGCGTTTCGAGCTGCGCCTCGGAAATCGCGCTGATCGACAGCGGCGTTTCCTGCGACCGCTCGGCACGACGGCGCGCGGTGACGATGATGTCCTCCAGCCGCCCCTGCCCCGAGGCGGCCTGCGCATCGTCGTCCGGCGTGGCTTGCGCAGCAGCCGTCCCCGGCAATCCGGCAAGGAGACCTGCAGTAAGCGCGATTGCCGCGACGCCGCGCCATATGCGCTTGCGGCCGGCGTAAGATTCCCACGAATGGGTGCGATCGCTGTTCACCTGGCCACTCTCCCGGTCCGGTCTATTTTTGGCCATTCTAAGAACGGCACCGGGAACGACAAATCTGAAACGGGCACAGGAGCAATTCAAAACGGGCATCGTCACCCGTTCGATCGAGGCCGGAGCCTGTCAAACCAGCGCGGACCAGTGCGGAATGGAAGTGCCCGGGTGATAGCGGCATCAACGAGACGCAAGTCGAGAGCCAAACGCCGAATTGCCCCGCATTTATGGAAAGCACTGAAGCACCACGGCTCATCCGAGGCGATCATGACCGATGGACTGCGCGCCTGCCGCGGGGATCAGGGTTCTGGGGAGTCTTCGCTCGAAACGAGCGGCGCGAGGGCTAGACAGCCCCTTCCCTAAAGCGCCGCACCACCCTGCGCCTGATCGATCATCGATGCGAAGCTGCCGATATCGATATTGGATCCGCAGACCAGCACGCCCGTTCGGCGCCCGGCGAGTTCGTCGCGCAGGGGACCGAGCAGTGCCGCGGTGGCGGTGGCGCCCGCCGGTTCGGCGATCAACTTCATCTCGCGCGACAGAAGCGCCATCGCCTCGCGGATCTGATCGTCGTCGACTTTCACGAACCGGTCGACATGTCGCCGGCAGAGCTCGAAGCTGTAGGGCAGCGCGAAGGGCGGCCCCAGGCTGTCGGCGATCGTCGAAACCGTCGCATGCTCGACGGGACGGCCGAGCGCGAGGCTCTGATGCATCGAATCCGCGCCGACGGGCTCGACGCCATAGACGCGGCAATTCGGGTTGATCAGCTTTATCGCCGACGAAACGCCGGCGCACAGGCCGCCGCCGCCGACCGGAATGATCACCGCCTCCAGATCGTCGGTCTGCGACATCCATTCGAGCCCGAGCGTCGCGGTCCCGAGCGCGGTCAGCGGTCCCTCGAACGGATGGATGAAGCTGCGTCCTTCGTCGCGCGCGAGCGCTTCGGCCAGCTCGAACGCCGCCTTGCCATTCTCGGCGATGATGATCTCCGCGCCATAAGCGCGGCACCGCGCCTGGCGGGCGAGATTGGCGGTCGGCAGCATGACGACCTTGGCCGATATGCCGAGCCGGCTAGCGGCATAGGCGGTGGCGATCGCGTGGTTGCCGGCACTGACGGCGGTCACGCCGTTGCGGCGCTGTTCCTCGGTCAGCCGCAGCATCACGGAAAGCGCGCCGCGCGGCTTGAACGTGCCGCTATGCTGGAACAGTTCGAGCTTCAGATTGACGCGCGTTCCGGGCGCCAGCCGCGCGTCGATTTCGCGTCCCTGCCAGTCGTGCACCGGCGTCCGCGCCACATAGGGAGCGATCAGCGCACGGTTTTCCTCGATATCCGCCAGGCGAAGATCTTCGATCATGGAACTGCTTCTCCCGCAAGGCCCGCCATTCTGATGCGACGCGCCTTGCGCATGCCGAAGGTCAGGTAAGTGATCAAGCCGGCCACTGCCCAGACGCTGAACAGCCGCCAGGTCTCCGCAGGCACGCCGACCAGCATATAGGCGAACACCGCGACGCCCAGCAGCGGCACCAATGGTCCGAACGCGACACGGAAGGGCCGCGGCAGATCGGCATGGCGCCTGCGCAGCACGAGCACGCCGACGCAGATCGCGATGAACACGAGCAACGTCCCCAGCGAGACGAGTTGCACGAGCAACGACACCGGAAACAGCCCGGCCAATGTCGCGATCGCCAGCGCCGCCAGCAGCGTCGCACGGTCGGGTGCATGAAAACGCGGATGAATCCGCGCAAAGACCGCAGGCAACAGGCCGTCCTGCGCCATGGCGAGATAGATGCGCGACAGCGCCGTCAGCAGCA
Source organism: Sphingobium sp. (assembly GCA_030148625.1). Next base: position 22,281 of record JASBTC010000234.1, read on the forward strand.
CGAGCAGCACCGATGCGAGGCCGCTCATCGCGACGATCTCGATAAGCGGTGCGAGCCAGTCCAGCCCACCACCCGCCGCGCGCGTCGCGACCGAAAGGGGATTGGCGACGTCGAGCGCGGTGTAGGTCACGAGGCCCGTCATGACGAGCGAGACCGCGATATAGAGCAATGTGCAGACCGCGATCGCGGCCAGGATGCCGCGCGGCACGTTGCGCTGCGGGTCGCGAGTTTCCTGCGCAAGCGTCGAGACCGCATCGAAGCCCAGAAACACGACGAAGACGACGACCGCGCCGCGCAGGATGCCGCTCGCCCCGA
>JASBTC010000250.1 GCA_030148625.1 Sphingobium sp.
ATATGGATATCGAGCGCGCCCTGGATCGTGGTGATGGGCTGCTCGTCCAGATAGGTGCCGACCGATGGCTGCGACGCCGAATGGTTGGCGTTCTCGCCGCTGGCGACGCCGCGGAAATATACGTTCGACGCGACCGGCCCGAGCGTCTGGAAACTGACGCTCGGCAGATAGCGGGCATAGTCGTCGAAATCGGTGACCTGTAGCTGGTCGAGCTTCTCGGTGCTCATTGCGGTGATCGCGATCGGCACGTCCTGCAGATTCTCGCTGCGCTTCTGTGCGGTGACGACGATCTCGTCCATGGCCGGCCCGGTCTCGGCCGCTTGCGGCGCATCCTGCGCGAAGGCCGCGCCGCTGGTGCACAACATGGTCGATCCGAGCAGCGCGAGTGCTGCGCCGCGAACGGTGGTGGCGATGATGGGATTGGTCACGCGCGTCATGTCGATGCCCCCTGTCCATTGACTCCAGACCTGGACATGAAACTGAGTGGCTTTCCGAAACCGGTCAATTCGTATTCGACAGCTGTCTAATTCATGGCGCAACTTGGTTGCCGGTGTGTGGCGAAATTGCAACGAAACTGTCAAAGTCCGGTCGGGAAGAGGTGGGAAAGTGGTTCCCGGGCCTCTCAGTCACCCGTTCGGAACGGCGTGTCGGGATAGCGCTCCAGAACCGGCCCGAGCGCGTCCTTGAGCGGCGCAAGCCAGGGTTCGAAGCGTCGCCATTGATCGACGCCCTCGCGGTTGATCGGGCGACGCACCTGTTCGGAGCTCGCCGTCCGCACCGCCCGGTCATTCTCCCAGAAGCGCAGGCAGGCGGGATCGAACGGTACGCCGACATGATCGAGCAGCGCGCGGACCTGCGCTTCGGTATCCTCAATCATCGCCTCGTGGATCACCCGGTGGATGCGGCCGGGCAGCACGGCGTCGATATGCGTCATCAGCCGGACATAGTCGGCATAATAGCAGCCGAGATCGCCCAGGTCGTAGGTGAAGCCCTGTCCGCGCGCGAAATGCTGCTTGAAGTTGGAAAAGCAGCAGTCGAGCGGGTGGCGCCGCGCATCGATGATCCTGGCATTGGGCAGGATCAGGTGGATCAGTGCGGCATGCGCCCAGTTGTTGGGCATCTTGTCGATGAAATAGGGGCGGTCGGTCTTGCGCTGGATGCGGGTGCGTTCGAGATATTCTTCGCCCAGCGCGCGTAGCTCCGCCGCGTCCAGTGCGCCGATCGCCTCCGGATAGGCGCTCTCGTCGCTCTTGAGCTTGCGGCTGCCCAGTCGCCGCGCGATCTGGCTGATATCGGGCAGTTCCTGCGTCCCCTCGATCAGGGGATGGCTCGACAATATCTGTTCGATCAGCGTCGATCCGGCGCGCGGCATGCCCAGGATGAAGATCGGATCGGGGGCAGGGCAGCCCTGATCGCTGCGCGGCTTCAGAAATTCGGGGGTGAACAGCGCGATGCTGCGATCGACCAGGGTGGTGATCTCTTGCCGGTCATAATCGATCAGTTCGCGGCGCAGCCGGTTGCCTTCGGCATAATGGATGAAGGCGGGCTCGGCGCGGTCCGCATCCTCATGCGCCTTGCCCAGCGCGAAATGGAGGTGGAAGCGATCGTCCTCCGCAATGTTCTCGTCCGTCAGCGCCCGTGCCATCGTCGCGACGTCGTCATCGTCGAGCCTCACGGTCTTCAGATTGGCCAGGCTCCACCAGACCTCGCCCAGTTGCGGCCGGATATCGATCGCGCGGCGATAGGCGGCGATGCCGTCGGCCTGGCGGCCCACCGTCTTCAGGACATGGCCATAGCTCATCCAGATCTTCGGCTGGCCCTCCAGTCGCGCCAGCACCGCTTCGTAAAGCGCGATGGCTTCTTCATAGCCGCCGACGCGGCCCAGCGCCGCAGCCTTGAGGTTGCTGTGCGCCGGATTGTCCGGATCGTCGCCCAGCAGCGCGTCGAGCTCCGCGATCGCCTCGGCATGGCGATTCTGGCGATAGAGCACCGTGGCGAGATTGGATCGCGCGGCGGCGAATGCCGGCGCGAGCTCGAGCGCGCGGCGCAGCAGATTCTCCGCATCGCCATAGCGTTCCAGCCTGCCGGCAAGTTCGGCCATCATCCGGATCGCCGCCACGTCGAACGGATTGGCCTTCAGCCTTGGCCGCAGGATATGTTCGGCGACGGCCAGCTTGTCGTCGAGCAGGGCGGTGGCCGCTTCCACCAGCACGGGATCGCGCGTCGATGCGGAGATCGCGCCCAGCTCGGCGCGGGCGGCGCCTTCCACGTCTCCGGTCGCGCGCAGGGCCCGGCCGAGCAGGCGATGGGCGTCGGCGTTGAAACGATCGACGGCCAGTATCTCGCGCACCTGCGCGGCCGCACGCACGGGATCGCTCCTCAACAGACGGCCTGCCAGGTCCAGGGCTTCGTCAACGGTTCCCGACATGCGCGCTGTGATCGACATGTGCGCCAGCATTGCGGCTGTGCCGCGCGGATGCAACCGCTTAACAGCGGCGCGCGTCCCGCGCATACTGTCCCGCATGGCGAGCGATGACGAACTCTTCGGATGTATCGAGGCGGGCGGCACCAAGTTCGTGCTCGGGCTGGTTCGCGCCGACCGCACGATCGTGGCGCGCAACCGGCTGTCGACCGGGGCGCCGGCGGAGACCATCGCCCAGGCGGTCGACTGGCTCGACGATGCGGCGCGCGCGCATGGTGGTCCTTCCGCGATCGGCATTGCCAGCTTCGGCCCCGTCGCGCTCGATCGCGCGCATGTCGATTGGGGTCATATCCTCGCGACGACCAAGCCGGGCTGGAGCGGCGCCGACATGGCCGGTCCGTTCGCCCGCGCCTTTGGCTGCCCGATCGGCTTCGACACCGATGTGAACGGCGCCGCGCTCGCCGAAAGCCTGTGGGGGGCGAGTATCGGTGCCGATATCTCCGCCTATGTCACGATCGGGACCGGGATTGGCGGGGGCGTGATCGTGAACGGTATCCCGCTGCACGGCCTTGGCCATCCGGAGATGGGGCACGCGCATCCACCCCGCCATGCCGACGATCGGGATTTTCCGGGCATCTGCCCGTTCCACGGCGATTGTTTCGAGGGGGTGGCAAGCGGCCCGGCGATCGTTGCGCGCTGGGGCGCCAGCCTGTCCGAATTGCCCGCCCACCATCCGGGCCACGCGATCATAGCTTTCTATCTCGCTCAGCTCACCGTCACACTGAGCGCCCTGATGGCGCCGCGGCGAATCGTGTTGGGCGGTGGTGTGATGGCGACGCCCGGATTGCTCGAACGGGTGCGCGCGGTGCGGGATGGCATCGCTGACGGCTATTTCCCAGGTAGTGCGGCTATGATCGTCGTTGCGCCGGCGCTCGGACCGGACGCGGGATTGTTCGGCGCGCTCGCCCTGGCGATGGAGGCGGTTTAGAGCGCGATGGCCTAGCCTGCCTTGAGCTTGGGCCTGGGGTCTGGCCGCACCTCGAGCATCGGCAACGATTCCTGGAGCGAGGCGAGCATCGTCTTGGCATTGGCGGCCAGGCTGATCCGCTTCACGCGCCCGTCATGGGGGTCGCCCTCCAGCACGATGCTGCCGCGACCGGCGAGCCGCCCCGCCACGAGATAGAAGCCGCGATAGGACAGGCCGGAAAAGAGCATCGCTTCCTTGACGCTCAGACTGCCCTTCGCGCCGAGCACGCAGAACAGCTTGGCATCGGGCGTCAGCACCTCGAAGCCATGTTCGGTCTGGAAATACCGGTTCAGGTTCAACAGGATATCGTACTGCCTGGCGTTGGATACCCCAGTCGCCCGAGACTCTATCGGGCCCCCGCCCTGATTGCTCGACGCCATCTCACCCCCACAGGTTATATATATTTAGTAAAAATATCCTGCGGCTGAACTCTTGGCAAGGCGCGATTTTATTCCCGGCGACCATGAAAAAATGGCTCGGTTGCGCGGTTGTGCGATCGATCAAGGTAGAGGGCCGGCCGATCGCCTGCCGTCCAGCGGCAATGGGGTGATTCGGAAAAGCCTATAAATTCAGAGTGATTCGGAATGATGCCGGAATGATGCGCGGCCTGATCTTCCCGTCGGTGCGGACCCGGTCGGCGGTCAGCCCGCCGATTGCGGCAAAGTGTTGATGCGCAGGGGGTAGTCGCCAAAGCTCTGGTCGGAAAGCAGGATGCGTTTGACGCGACGATCCTTGAGATCGGCCTCCATCGTGATCCATCCGCTGTTCGCCAGGCGCGCGAGCACGATATAGAAGCCGCGATAGGACAGGCCCGAGAGAATCATCGCTTCCTTGACGCTCAGGCTGCCTTTCATCTTCAGCGTGAAGAGAATTTTCGCTTCCGGCCGCAAGGCCTCGATGCCCACCTGCTCGGAAAATCGGCGATTGATTTCGAGAATCTTCTCTACCTGGATATGCATATTGTTCTGCAAAGCCGACCCCCAACCCAATCCTCGATCGGCAACACGCGCCGAACACGCCATTCGCGATATCCCATCACACCGGCACCCAATACGCACCTTCTCACCAGATAACGGCAAGTCGGCGGTTATGAATTCATATGACGTCTCGATGACTGCCAATGCAGCATAAATACTAAGTCCAGAAACGTCCGTAATAACGGCCTGTCCAATGCATTTTTACTTGGATTGATTATGCCGTTTCTTGGTTCCCTGCCTCATTCGGTCGCGTGCGGCGGGGTCGCCCTGCGGGGGCTCCCTGCCGATCATGCCGCGATCTTGCCAATCCGGACCCCCTTGATGCCCTCCGCCGGGGTGCTGTGAAAGCCGCCCCAACCCGTGGTTTATCGCATCAATGGGAAGCAATGAGAACAGTTAACGCATATATGTCTTGCACAGATCGATATATATACAACGGATACTAT
>JASBTC010000260.1 GCA_030148625.1 Sphingobium sp.
TTATGCGTCTCGACGCTCGCGCCATCCGCCGATGCGCAATGAATCGTGATGTCGCGCCCCGCCAGTTGCGCCGCTTCGTTCAATATCTGCCGGCAGCGCCCGCACGGCCGGACCGGATCACTGCCGGTGATCGCACCGTCGCTGCCCAGCATCCCGCCGATCACGCCGATCTCGACGACCCGGCGCAAATTGCCGTCGCTGTTCGCCTTGGCCAGCGCGACGGTTTCGGCGCATAGCGACAGGCCGTAGCTGGCATTTTCGAAATTGGTGCCCGTCACCACGCTGCCGTCGTCGAGCAGCAGCGCCGCACCGACGCCGAAATGCGAATAGGGGGCATGGGCATTGGCGGCCGCCGCCCGCGCCGCTTCGATCAATCGTGCCGCATTTTCGCTCATGGGCGCACCACGTTCCAGTCCACTCGGCCGTCGATGCCCTCGATACGCCGGATCGACGAGGCCTGCCACATCACCCAGGGGCGCTCGCCATAGTTGGGCGGCAGGAACAGTCGCCGCAGCCACAAGGTGCGCTGGATGCCCCGGCTGATGGCATAGGTGTCGTCGAATTCGCTGGTGACATAGAGGATGGCGGGCTTGCCGGCATGCGCCTCGATCATCGCCAGGAAACTGGTGAGATCGGCGATCAGCGTCTCGCGCGACGGACGCGCGGCGCAATTGCCGCCGAATTCCAGATCGACCGCGGGCGGCAGGGCGTCGGCCTCACGCGGGACGGTGGCGATGAAGTTGGTCGCCTGGTCGGCCGCCGGCCGGCACAATGTGTAGAAATGATAGGCGCCGTGCTTCACGCCGGCTTCGCGCGATTGCCGCCAATTCTCGGCAAAGCGCGCATCGCGATGGTCGCCGCCCTCGGTCGCCTTGATATAGGCGAATTCGGCGCCTTCCGCGCGAACGCTCGGCCAGTGGATCTCACCCTGGTGATGCGAGACGTCGATGCCCTGTAGCGGGTAGTCCTTGATCGAAGGACGCCATTGGAGCGCATAGGCATAAAGCGCGCCCGCCAGCGCGGCGAGCGCCGCGAGGCCCAGGGCGGCGAAGCCCAGCCTCCGCTTCCACGTACGTGCCGCCATGCCCCGTCTTCTACCCCTTGATGTGCAGCACGCAGATCAGCGTGAACAGGCGCCGCGCCGTATCGAAATCCACGTCGATCTTGCCGGCCATCCGTTCGATCAACAGTTCCGCCGCTTCATTGTGGATGGCGCGGCGGGCCATGTCCACTGTCTCGATCTGCTGTGGCGTGGCGTTGCGGATCGCCTGGAAATAGCTGTCGCAGATCGCGAAATAATCCTTGATCGGACGACGGAACCGCCCGAGCCCGAGGATCACGGATTCGAGCGGGGTGCGATCCTCGCGGCCGATATCGATCGCCAGCCGGCCTTCCTCGACGCGCAGCCGGACGACATATGGGCCCTTATAGCCGTCGTCATGTTCGCGCTGCGGCGCGAAATGATTGCCTTCGAGCAGGTCGAAAATGGCGATGCGCCGCTCCTGTTCGACGTCGGCCGAGCGCCAGACGATGGTCGCCTGGTCCAGTTCGACGTCGATGATGCGTGGATCCGCCATTGGTGGCCTTTATCGGGGATGGGCAGCGGCCTCAACACCCCGTGATTCCAACTTTGGCGGCGATGATGAAGGATGGTATGATTCATCCACAAAGTTTTCCACAGCCTTGCTGTGGGTTGAGCCGGGGCGCCGGGTGGGCGAGAAGCAGTCTATGGCCGAACCGTTTCGAATCATCACCGCCCCTGAGGGCGAACCCGTCGAGCTGCCGCACAATATCGAGGCGGAGGCGGCGCTTCTCGGCGCGATGATGATCGACAACCGCGTCGCCGAAGACGTGATGCAGAAATTGCGCGGCGACCATTTCTTCGAGCCGCTGCACGGCCGCATCTATGATGGCGTGCTCAAGCTGGTCGGGCGCAGCATGGTCGCCAATCCGGTGACGCTGAAGCCGATGTTCGAAAGCGACGAGGCGATGCGCGAACTGGGCGGCCCGGCCTATCTTGCGCGGCTGACCGGCAGCGGTGCCGCGCTCATCGGCGCGCGCGATTTCGCAGAGCAGATCTACGAACTGGCGCAGCTCCGCGCGCTGATCCAGGTCGGCCGCGAGCTGGTGACCAAGGCGATGGATACCGCCGACGAGATCAATCCGAAGCGACAGATCGAGGAAGCCGAAGTCGCGCTCTATGCGGTCGCGGAAGAGGGCGGCGAGGGCGGCTCGGTCAAGAGCTTCCTCCAGGCCAGCCGCACCGCGGTCGAGATGGCGGAAAAGGCGCTGAATTCGGGCGGCGGCCTGTCCGGCGTCACCACCGGGCTGAACTGCATCAACGAGCGGATCGGCGGCCTGCATCACTCAGATCTCATCATCCTGGCCGGTCGTCCCGGCATGGGAAAGACATCGCTTGCGACCAATATCGCGTTCAACGCTGCAAATCGCTGGCAGCGCGACATGGCGGACGGGATCGAGCCGAAAAAGTCGGTCGGCGCCAAGACCGCTTTCTTCAGTCTCGAAATGGCCGCCGACCAGCTGGCCACGCGCGTGCTTTCGGAACAGTCGGGCATTTCGTCGGAAAGCCTCCGCATGGGCAAGATCAGCCAGCAGGATTTCCGGAATCTCGCGCGCGCCTCCGGGGAGCTCGAGGAACTGCCCTTGTTCATCGACGATACGCCGGGCCTGAGCATCGCCGCGCTGCGCACGCGTGCGCGCCGGCTCAAGAGGCGGCATGATATCGGACTGATCGTCATCGACTATCTTCAACTGCTGCAGGGCTCGGGCAAGAGCAGCGACGGCAATCGCGTTCAGGAAATTTCGGAGATCAGCCGGGGTCTCAAGACGCTCGCCAAGGAAATGAACGTGCCCGTGATCGCATTGTCCCAGCTCAGCCGTGCGGTCGAGCAGCGGGAAGACAAGCGGCCGCAGCTTTCGGATCTTCGAGAATCGGGATCGATCGAGCAGGACGCCGATATGGTCTGGTTCGTCTATCGCGAGGATTATTATCACTCGTTCAAGAAGCCGGCCGAACCCGACGCGAATTCAACCGCAGATCAGCATGATGCCTGGAATACATGGCTGCAGGAGGATTTCAGAATCAGCGGTATGGCGCAGCTCATCATCGCCAAGCAACGTCACGGCGCGACCGGCACGGTCCGAATGCGGTTCGACAGCAAGGTCACCAAATTCTCGGATCCGATCGACGACGACCGGCTGCCGCAGCAATTCAACTGACCTGCCAGCTTATTGTCCGGCCTAGCGCCTTACAAAGCCGAGCATCCTGAGCAGCAGATAGGTCGCGAGCGACGACGCGATCGCGAGTGCGCCCGCGATCAGCGTGCCATTGCCGCTCGTCATCGGCAGTCCGCCGGTGTTCATGCCGAAAAAGCCCGTCACGAGCGTTGCCGGCAGCATCAGCGCGGTCATGATCGACAGGAAATAGATATTCTGGTTGGTGCGCTGCGCGGCCTGCAGGTCGAGCTCGTCGCGCAACAGCCGCAATTGGCCCTGCACCGCGACGACATCGCCATCGAGCGCATGGAGCTGCTGATGGAAGCGTCGCGCGACCGGCGCGAGCGTCGGGGGCAGGGCAGCGTCGTCGCGAAGTCGCTGGAGTGCTGCGCGCATGCCCGCGAGCATACGGTGGATCTGCGCGGCGCGACGACGCACCGCGACCAGATCGCGCGTGTCGGGCAATGCGCCATGCGCCAGAAACTCGTCCTCGTCCTCGAGCAATTCGGCGGTCATGTCGGCGACGATCCGCGCCAGCCCGTCGGACAGCGAACCCAGCAGCAGTTCGAGCGCATCGGCGGCACTGCCGAACGGCTCTCCCGCCAACAGCCGCTGGCGCACGATGTCGGCGGAATGGAGCGGATGGAAGCGGCCGGTGACGATGATCGAGGGGGTGATCGCGACATGGAGCACGCCGATGCGATTGGTCTGGTCGACATCGAAGTCGCGCTCGAAATCGTGGAGGACAAGGCCGACGACGCCCTTCTGGATCAGCGCGCGCTGCGCCTCGTCCTTGGAAAGCATGAGGTCGCGGATCAGCGGCGGCAGTTTCGCCTTTTCGGCGATCCAGCGCAGGCTGCGATGATCGGACAGGTTGAGGTGGAGCCAGCGCAACGCGCTTTCGGCGCGCTCATCGCAATCCTCGATGATCGCGATGCCGTCGTCGCTCGCCGCGCAGCCCCAGATCAGGCCGGGGCGCATCACGGTTTCGCCGAGCGACAGGAAGTTTTCGGGCACCGGCCATCCCCCGTGGAAACCAAGAGCCTGATGGTCGAGACCAAGATTGGCTTCGCCGAACTAGGTTTCACACTTCAGATCGATTCAATCTGAAGTGATCCTGGTTCAGGGGTTAGGGCGCGCGTATGACCGTTTTGTTACGCTCGTGATCAGAAGACCGGCTGGTTGGCCGGATCGTCGGGATCGGCGACGGGCACATGGATGCCGCATTCCACCTTGTCCCAGCCACGCCAGCGGCCCGCGCGCGGATCTTCGCCGGGCTTGACCTTCGACGTGCAGGGCGCGCAGCCGATCGAGGGATAGCCCTCGGCCTCCAGCGGATGGCGGGGCAGGTCGTGCGCCTCGAAATAGGCGTCGAGATCGGCCTTGGTCCAGTTGGCCAGCGGATTGACCTTCAGCCGGTCGCCGTCGAGCTCGAAGCGCGGCAGGCCCGATCGCGTCGCGGACTGGAAACCCTTGCGGCCGGTGATCGAGGCGTCGAAATCGGCCAATGCGTTTTCCAGCGGCACGACCTTGCGGATCTCGCAGCAGCCGTCGGGGTCGTAGGACCAGCGCAGCCCGGTCTCGTCCTTTTTCAGGATGGTCGCAGGATCGGGCGTCAGGATGCGCAGATCGGTTAGGCCCAGCCGTTCGACCAGATCGCCGCCATAAGCCAGCGTCTCGGGAAAATGTTTGCCCGTGTCGATGAACAGCACGGGCGTCGCCGGCGACGCCTGCGCGACCATGTGCAGCAGCACCGCGGATTCGGCGCCGAACGAGGAAACCGCGGCGACGTCGCCCAGCATGTTTTCCGCCAGCAGCACCCGCAGCATCTCCACCGGCTCGACGCCGCGGAACATGTTGTTGAGCCGGATCGCGTCCGCGGTGGTGAAACGCGGGCGGACGTCGATGCGGTCGCGGGTACGCGCCTCAGCCATGACGCAGTTTCCAGACCGGAACCGCGCCGTCCGCAGCCTTTTGATAGACATGCTCGTAGCGCGCCAGCGATGCCTCGACGACCGCAGGGTCGAGCGGTTTTTCGGGCGCGAAACTGTCGAAGCCGCAACGGCGCATGAACGCGATCTGGTCGACCAGCACGTCGCCCTGCGCGCGCAGTTCGCCGTCATAGCCCGCTTCGCGCAGGATGCGCGCCGCCGAATAGCCGCGCCCGTCGCGATAGGCGGGAAAGGCGATCTCGACGAGCGCGAGCCGGTCGAGATAGGGAAGCAATGCGCGCGCGTCCTCGTCGGGCTCGAGACGGACCGATGTGGCGTTCGACTGATCGAGAAAGGCATCGAGCGTCACCGCCGGCTCTTCATGCGCGGCATCGGTGCGGAAGCTCAGCGGATCACCCATAGATGGCCTCCTTGAAAGGGTCGATGCCGACACGGCGATAGGTGTCGACGAAACGCTCGCCGTCCTGGCGCAGCGACTTGTAAGTATCGGTCACTTTCTCGACCGCATCGACGATGCCGTCCTCGTCGAAGCCGGGGCCGGTGATCTTGCCGAGCGACGCGTCCTCGGCGCCCGAGCCGCCGAGCAGCAGCTGATAATTCTCGGTGCCTTTACGATCGACGCCGAGAATGCCGATATGGCCGGCATGGTGGTGGCCGCAGGCGTTGATGCAGCCGCTGATCTTGAGCTTGAGTTCGCCCAGATCGCGTTGCCGCTCGGGATCGGCGAAGCGTTGCGCGATCTTCTGTGCGACCGGAATCGATCGCGCATTGGCCAGGCTGCAATAATCGAGGCCGGGGCAGGCGATGATGTCGCTGATCAGGTCGAGATTGGCGGTGGCGAGCCCCGCTTCGTCGAGCGCCTGCCATACCGGGTACAGATCGGCCTTGCGGACATGCGGCAGGACGATGTTCTGGGCGTGGGTGACGCGCAGCTCGTCAAAGCTGTACGCCTTGGCGAGATCCGCCATCAGGTCGATCTGGTCGGCGCTGGCATCGCCCGGAATGCCGCCGACGGGCTTCAGGCTGATGTTCGCGATCGCATAGCCCGGCTGGGCGTGCGCGACGACATTCTGCTGCACCCACAGGCGGAAATCGGGATCGGACAGGTCCAGTTCGTCGCTCAGCCCCGTTTCGAAGGCGGGCGGTGCGAAAAAGGCGCTGATGCGCTCCAGCTCGGCCGCGGGCGGATCGAGGCCCAGCGTCTTCACATGCGCGAATTCTTCCTCGACCTGGCGGCGATATTCGTCGGCACCGATCTCGTGGACGAGGATCTTGATCCGAGCCTTGTAGATATTGTCGCGCCGGCCGTGGCGGTTGTAGACGCGCAGGCACGCTTCGACATAGCTCAGCAGATCGTCGGCGGTGACGAAATCCTTGATCTCGGGCGCGATCATCGGGGTACGGCCCATGCCGCCACCGACGAAGATCTTGCCGCCGAGAACGCCGGCTTCGTTCCTGAGCAATTCGATGCCGATATCGTGGAGCCGCATCGCCGCACGATCCTCGGCCGCCGCGATCACCGCGATCTTGAACTTGCGGGGCAGATAGCTGAACTCGGGATGGAAGGTGCTCCACTGGCGCAGCAATTCGGCCCAGGGGCGGGGATCGGTGACTTCGTCGGCCGCGGCGCCGGCATATTGATCCGAGCTGATATTGCGGATGCAATTGCCGCTGGTCTGGATGGCATGCATCTCGACGGTCGCGAGATCGGCCAGGATATCAGCGGCTTGCTCCAGCTTGATCCAGTTATACTGGATGTTCTGGCGCGTCGTGAAATGGCCGTAACCGCGATCGTATTTGCGCGCGATATGGCCGAGCATCCGCATCTGCCGGCCGTCGAGCGTGCCATAGGGCACGGCGACGCGCAGCATATAGGCGTGAAGCTGGAGGTAGAGGCCGTTCATCAGCCGCAACGGCTTGAACTGATCCTCCGACAGCGCACCCGAAAGGCGGCGATTCACCTGGTCGCGGAATTCCTCGACACGGGCATCGACGATCGACTGATCATATTGGTCATATTTGTACATGTCAGATCACCCAGTTGCCGGCGGCGGGGTCGGCGGGTTTGAGCGTGAGATCGGGGCGCACCGTGGGCCCGAGCGCGCGGACGCGATCCTTGATATGGGCGGGACGCGGCCCTTCGGGCGTTGCGGTCGCCTCGATCACATAGGGCGCATTGACGCGGCGCGCGCCTTCTTCGGCACGGGCGATGCTCTCACCCTCTTCACCGACATCGGTGGCGTCCTCGACATGGCGCGACCATTCCGTCCCGGTCCACCAGATCACGTCACCCGTCGGCAAATCATTGCCTGTCAATATCTTCACGCAAGATGCTCCGACTGTTTCTCAAATGCTGCCAGCCGATCCTCGGCATCGGCACGCAGAACGACTTCGCCCACCACGATCAGCGCCGGACTCTCGACGCGTTCGCGCGCGATCATGCCGCCAAGGTCGGCGAGCAGGGTGCGCAGCGCGCGCCGATCGGGGCGGCCGCCTTTTTCCAGCACGGCGACGGGCATGGCGGGCGATACGCCGTCGGCGATCAGCTTGTCGGCGATCTGCTCGGCGGTCGCGACGCCCATATAGATGACGAGCGTGCGGCCCTTGCCGGCCAGCCCCGACCAGTCCTGTTCGGTCAGGCCCTTGCACTGGCCTGCGACGAAGCTGACCGCGCTTGCCGCATCGCGATGGGTGAGGGGGAGCATCGCTTCCGCGGCGCAGCCGATCGCGGCGGAAATGCCGGGAATGACCTCGACCGGCACATCGGCCGCGCGGCAGGCCTCGACCTCTTCGCCGCCGCGCCCGAAGATGAATGGATCGCCGCCCTTCAGACGGATCACCGTCGCGCCGCCCAGCGCCTCGGCGACGATGAGCGCATTGATCGATTCCTGCGCCAGCGTGTGCCGCGCGCGGCTCTTCGCGACCGAGATCAGCCGGGCACCGGCCGGCGCAAGCGCCAGGATGCGGCGATCGACCAGCCCGTCATGCACGATCACGTCGGCGCGCCCGAGCGCGCGGACGGCTTTCACCGTCAGCAACTCGGGGTCGCCGGGTCCGGCGCCGACCAGGATCACTTTCCCGCCGGTTAGGTCACGCACTTTACCGTCCATGGCGGACAGATGGGCGTTCGCGCGCGCCGACGCAAAGCAGGGTTTTTTTGGGGGCGGTTAGTTGAGCTTTGCGCTCGCCAACGCGGCGGCGGCAATCTCGCCATCCTCGGCCGAGGTTCCGCCGCTGATCCCGATCGCACCGATCACCAACCCGCCCGAGACGATCGGCACGCCGCCCTCGACCGCGACCACGCCGTCCAGACTGAGCACGGCGGCGCCGTTCTTCGCGACGGACTCGGCAAATGCCTTGGTCGGACGGCGATACCGGGCCGAGGCACGCGCCTTTTGCTGGGAGACTGTGATCGATGCCGATTGGGTGCCGTCCATCACTTCGAGCAGGATCGGTTCGCCCGACGGCAATACGACCGCGAAGGCCATGCGGAAATTGCGCGCTTTCGCTTCGCGATGCGCGGCATCGACGATGGTGCGTGCCTGGGTGAGCGTAACGGCGGGGCCATAGGGGCCGGGAATCTGTTGCGCTGATGCAGCTGGAGCAAGCAAGATGGCCGCGAACGTGGCGCCCGCCGCAAGATATCTCTGTTTGATCATGATCGCCCCTCCTGCTTTTGCGGCGGGATAGGCGGTGGGGCGGAGACAGGCAATGCCGGTGTCAGGAACCGGTGGAGGGATCTCGCAATCCGATGCCGATCGATGCGCGCGCCTGCTCGGTTTCCGAAGACACCACCGGATAGGCGCAATAATCCGCGGCATAAAAGGCGCCGGGCCGATGATTGCCCGACAGCCCGACCCCGCCAAAGGGCGCGTTGGACGGTGCGCCATTGGTCGGCCGGTTCCAATTGACCACGCCCGCACGGATATTGGCCCAGAAGCGGTCGTAGAGCGCGGGCGCGCCGCCGATCAGCGCGGCGGACAGGCCGTAGCGCGTGTTGTTCGCCTCGGCGAGTGCGTCCCCGAAGCTGGCGACGCGGATGACCTGGAGGATCGGGCCGAACAGCTCGACATCGGGGCGATCGGTGACGTCGGTGACGTCGATGATCGCAGGCGTCAGGAACGGGCGGTCGTCGACCGGCCGGTCGAGCCGGCGGAACGGGCGGCCGCCCTTCATCATCAGGCCGAGAAAGCTTTCCTGCAGACTGTCGGCGGCATGATTGTCGATCACCGGCCCCATGAAGGGCTGCGGCTCGTCATGCGGGCCGCCGACGATCATGCGGTCGACCAGCTTGCCGAGTTCCGCCAGCACCGCGTCCTGCTTACCGTCCTCGACGATCAGGCGCCGCGCGGCGGTGCAGCGCTGGCCCGCGGTCATGAACGCCGATTGGGCGATGACGACGGCGGCGGCATGGATATCGGTCGGGTTCCACAGCACGATCGGATTGTTGCCGCCCAGTTCCAGCGCCAGGATCCGGTCGATCCGATCGGCATAGAGGCGGCTGAGGGCGAGGCCGGTCGGCGCCGAACCGGTAAAGAGCAGGCCATCGATGCCATCATGCCCCGCCAAGGCCTTGCCCTCGGCCGGGCCGCCGATCAGCAGCCGCACGGCGCCATCGGGTACACCGGCCGCGCGATAACATTCGACAAGAAATTCGGCAGTTGCGGGTGTTTTCTCAGATGGTTTGAAAACCACCGCATTGCCCGCGATCAGCGCCGGAACGATATGCCCATTCGGCAG
>JASBTC010000280.1 GCA_030148625.1 Sphingobium sp.
GGGCTTTGGCGCGCCGACAGCACGCTCATCCGCTTCGCAAAACGGATGGAGCGGCGCATCCAGACCAATGCCGATGCAGTCGTCACGCTCACGGAGGCAGCCGCCGACGAACTTCGCCGCTTCCCCTATCTCCAGGCCAACCCACCGCCCATCCACATCATTCCGACCTGCGCGGATCTTGCGCGCTTCACTCCGGCAGAGCCCTCGCGTGACGATGATCGCTTCGTGCTCGGCTATGTCGGCACGGTCGGAAATTGGTACATGTTCGACGAGACGCTGGAATGTTTCAAAACCCTCAAGGCGCGGCAGCCGGAGGCGACCCTGCTGGTCGTCAATCGCGGCGAACATGATCGGGTTCGCGCGCTTGCCGCGTCCCATGGCATCGATCAGGACGAAGTCACGGTCGTGGCATCGTCACATGCCGATATGCCGTCCCATATCCAGGCCATGTCCGCTGGTATCCTCATGGCGCGCCCGGCCTATTCGCACATTGCGCGCGCGCCGACCCGCCTCGCCGAATTTCTGGGCTGCGGCGTCCCGTGCCTCGCCAATGACGGGGTCGGTGACGTGTCCCATATCCTCGAAAGCTCGAAATCGGGGATCGTCATCCGCACCATGGATGCCGAAACGCGCGACCGCGCGGTCGCGGATCTGGTGGCGCTCGCCCGGTCGCCCGGCATCGCCGCGCGCTGCGCCGCAACCGCCGATGCCTATTTCTCGGTCGAGGCAGGCGCAGAGCGCTATGGCGACATCTATCGCACGCAGGGCGTGACGGTGCGCGCGTGAAGATCCTCGCGCTCACCCGCTATTCCCGGCTCGGCGCAAGCAGCCGGCTGCGCACGCTTCAATATCTTCCCCGCCTTGCCGAGGCGGGCATTTCAGTCACCGTCGCCCCGTTCTTCGACGACGATTATCTGATCCGTCTCTATGGCCGGCAGAGCCAGAAAGCGCAGTATCCCGGCTTTTTCGGCAGACGGATCGCCACGCTCCGCGCGGCATCGGATCATGATGCGATATGGATCGAGAAAGAAGCCCTGCCCTGGCTCCCCTGGGCGGTCGAGCGACGCCTTCTGCCCAAGGGGCTACCGGTGATCGTCGACTATGACGATGCGATCTTCCATCGTTATGACCGCCATCGTTCCCGGCTGGTGCGAACCCTACTGGGGCGAAAGATCGATTCCGTCATGGCGCATGCCGACCTCGTGATCGCCGGCAACGAGTATCTGCGCGACAGGGCCATTCGCGCTGGCGCGCGTCGAACCGAGATCGTGCCGACCGTCGTCGACCTCGACCGCTACGATCCGGTGGCCTCGCGATCCGATCACCGGCCGAAAATCGGGTGGATCGGATCGCCGTCAACGGCACCCTATCTGGCCACGATCATGCCGGCGGTCGAAAAGGTTGCCGGCGCATCGCAAGCCGACTGGATCGCGATCGGCGCCCGTGACGACCAGCTCGCCGCGCCGTTTCAAAGCGCGCGCTGGAGCGAGGATGACGAAGTCGCACTGCTTCGCACCCTCGATATCGGGATCATGCCTCTGCCCGACGACGACTGGTCGCGCGGCAAATGCGGGTATAAGCTGATCCAGTATATGGCTTGCGGGCTGCCGGTGATCGCGTCACCGATCGGCGCCAATTGCGAGATCGTCGCACCTGGCGTGAACGGCTTTCTGGCGGATGGGCATGAGGAATGGGCGGATGCGCTTGGCCGATTGCTGGCCAACCCGGATCTGCGGACCCGCATGGGCGCAGCCGGCCGCGCGATCGTCGAGCGGCGTTATTCGCTGCAAAGCCAGGCCCCCAGGCTTGCGGATCTGCTGCGATCGGCAACGATACGCTGAAGGCCCACCCAATGGGCAGTTTCTAACCCCGCCCAAGATAGAGCTTATACGGCACCCAGTTTTCCGTGTGGCCGGCGAAGTTGAGCCAGACGAAGAGGATGGCGGCGGAATAGAGCAGCACGGCGAGTACGACCTGCCCATTTTCGCGCCCGTTCCTGCCCAGCGCGATGGGCAAAGACGCGAGAACGAACAATTGTAGTGGGATAAGGTACAGCGCCAGGCGATCGACCATCGTAGTCGAACTGGTGACGAACAGCGCCGGTATGCAGACCAGCGCTGCGATCGACATGTTCCGCCAGAGCTTGCGCTCGATCACGCTCAGGTCGAAACGCTGCTGGTTGAGCAGGAAGACGATCGCCGGGACGGCATTCATCGCGACCCGCACCGCTGCGCCCTGCGAATCATATTCGGACTCGATATAGCCATAGACCAGCCGGTCGACGGCGCTGTCGAGGAACAGATAATAGAGCATCACAGCCATGACGCCGAGCGCAAGCACCGTCGGGATACGACTGCGGGTGCTGGCCAAGGCCGCCAGCGGCAACACGATCACCGCGGTCTTGTGAAAAGTGACCGCGACGATCGTCCAGATGGCGAATTTGACGATCGAACCGCGCGAGAATGCCGCCAGCGCCAGCATGATCAGTCCGATCGCGACCCCCTGCCGCGAATAACCCATCGCCACGACGATCACGAGATAGGGAACCGCGACCGCCATGCCCAGCCAGGGCCTCGGCAAGGTGCGCACGAACGCAACGAGCCCGCAGGCGAAGATCGTGCCGCATGCCAGATTGACGGCACGCATGTCGAAACCCAGCCGGCCCGCGATCCAGTTGATCGAATAATAGCCGGGATCGCCCTGCCCCAGCACCTGCAGCAGCGAGAGATAGCTGACACGGGTGAAATGGCTCATATAGCTGACCCAGTCCGCGCCGATCTCGTAGCGCAGCCCGATCATCAGCGCGATCGCCACACCGCCCACCGCAAGCGCCGGATTCTTGATCGCACCCAGCCCGGCCCGACCGCGTCCCCCTTCGATCGCGAAGATCGCGCACAATGAAAAGAGCAACCAATAAGCGACCATGCGACCCCG
Source organism: Sphingobium sp. (assembly GCA_030148625.1). Next base: position 2,935 of record JASBTC010000280.1, read on the forward strand.
TTCCGACTGCGCGACGGAAAGGCGTCGCAGCCCGCCGAACACTTGGCAAGAGCTCATAAAGCCCATCGTTACGCATATCTTTAATCCGACGGCCCTATTGCGCCAGAGCGCCGCGCAAACGCGTCGGAACCGGCTGTTCTCAGGGCGCGACGTGAGTACAGATGGCCGCGACGATCACGGTGGCGACGGGCCGCCGTGTGATCCGGAAAGCGGATTCGGGAGTAACCAGTTGAAGATCGCGATCTCGATCAACACGAGTTGGAATGTCGTCAATTTCCGGGCCGGTCTGGTCCGCGCGCTGATCGCGCATGGGCATGAAGTGATCGCGGTCACGCCGACGGATGCGCATTCGCCGCGCATCGCCGATCTCGGTGCCCGTTTCGTCCCGCTCGAAATGGACGGACGCAGCCGATCACCAGCGCACGATATCGGCCTGGCCCTGAAATACCGCGCGATCTTCAAGCGGGAACGTCCCGACATCTATCTGGGCTTCACCATCAAGCCCAATCTCTACGGATCGATGGCGGCGCACAGCCTGGGCATTCCGGTCGTCAACAACATCACCGGCCTGGGCAAGACCTTCGTCGGCGGCGGCTGGCTCAACCGCGTCGTCACCATGCTCTATCGCGTCGCACTCAGCCGGTCGCGAACCGTTTTCTTCCAGAATCGTGACGATCTCGCGCTATTCGCCGCGCGCCGCTTGGTGGATGATGAAGTGATCCGGCTGCTCCCCGGCTCCGGCGTCGATCTGGACCGGTTCCGCCCGGGCCAGCCCGACCCGAAAGATCCCGCCCCCTTCACCTTCCTGCTCGTCGCGCGGCTGCTATGGGCGAAGGGGATCGCCCAATATGTTGAGGCCGCGCGCCGGATCCGGAAATCCCATCCGGACACGCGCTTCAAGATCGTTGGCATGATCGACGAATTCGGCGCCGATGGCGTGCCGCGAAGCGCACTCGACCAATGGCAGGCGGAGGGCGTGATCGAATATCTTGGCCCCGCCGACGACGTCCGCCCTCATATCGCAGCGGCCGACTGCCTGGTGCTGCCGACATATTATCCCGAAGGCACGCCGCGCATCCTGCTCGAAGGCGCGGCGATGGGAAAACCACTGCTGACCACCGATGTCCCCGGCTGCCGGGATGTCGTGGAGGATGGCGTTACCGGTCGCCTGGTTGCGCCACGCGATGTCGACGCGCTTCACGCTGCCATGGCCGATCTACGCGGCCTCACACCAGCGGCATTGGCCGCGATGGGTTCGGCCGCACGCCGCAAGGCGGAACGGGATTTCGACGAGCAGATCGTCGTGCGGCGCTATCTGGACGCGATCGACATAGCCGTGATCAGGTAACTTAAAAGCCCAGGCTCTAGCCGGCAGACAGATGGCGCGCTGCGCGGCTCTTCCTGCTCGATGGCGGCACGGCCATCAGCCCAAGGCACATCGCGAAGACAGCGGCGATCGCCGCTGTCCGCAACGGATAATCGACAAGACTATGAGCAAGTATCGCGCCTGACGCGATCGTCGCCGCGCGTGCGAACGGCATCGCCTCCGGGGATCGCCAGATCGCTGCGGCGCGCGCGATCCACCACGCCAGAAATACCAGGATCAGGGCGACTCCCGGCACGCCGGTTTCCAGGGCCAGCTCGATATAGTCGCTATGGACATGGTTCATATATGTCTGGGTCACCTGGGTCGGATCCTCATAGGTCCGATAGATCTCGACGAAGCTGCCGAGCCCCGAGCCCAATGGAAGGTGATCGCTCGCCGCCGTCAGCCCCGTCTTGAAGGAGCCATAGCGGGAATCCGGTGCCCGCTGCGCTTCCATGCCGACCAGATTATTGTCGAACGAACTGCTGAAGACCAGCGCCGCGCCAGCGATCGTCAATATGCCGAGCACGCCCATATGCCAGATCCGCGGCTTGAGCTCGAAACCGACAAGTGCGCTGGCCGCCAGTACCGGGACCGCCAGCCCCAGACCAGCCAGCGAGCCGTTCATGACCACTCCGATGATCACCAGCACTCCGCCCCCCGCGAAAAGCGCCGTGAGGCCAGAGGCCCGGCGCCCAGTCTTGTACCGCTTGCGTGTCGACACGAGCAGCGCCGCGAGAAAGGGTATGCAGACCAGAAGCAGGCTGGCCATGTGATTGACGTTGGCGAAAAAGCCGGTGGCGGAACCGAAATTCGCGATGTCGTAAAAATACCATGGCGACGTGCGCGGATCGCCGCTCGCCGTCTGAAGCGCCCCGATACCGATCGCCATGATCGTGACCGCAATCACGGTCACCGCCAGCCAACCCGCGCGGACCGACTGGAATCGAATTACGGCCAGCAGTACGGCGGAGGCCGGGAGCAGCCAGAGGACGGAACTTAACGTCGCATGGGACGAAAGGGAGATTGGCAGCCACGGCAGCGGCTGGCCCAACATCCGGAAACCATCGACGATATCTCCACGCCCGGGGAGTTGCGTCCAGATCGCCGGCGGCAAGGGAATCAACTGGATCAGAATAAGGACCAGCGCCGCCGCGCAGATCGCCAGGAGCTGGCGAACCGGACGCGGCGTTGCCGTCTCACCGTCCACCGACAAGGCGACGGCAATGATCGGAAGCGCTAGAAGCTGGAGAACCGCATTGGCCCAGATGCCCCGCACACTGCCCCCGAGTATCAGACACAGGGCCAGATAGAGCGGGATGACCGAAAGACGGACGATGCGCGTCATGACGCTCCTCCAGCCTTGAGGCGAAGCCCGCCGATCGTGGCGTGGCTGGAACCGCCACTGTCGCGCGGCGTGCCGACCAGCATCAGCCACTGTCCGGCGCACCCCTCGGGCACGTCGAAGGCGAGTTGTGTCGATCTTGTGGCTCCACCGGTTCCAGGCAAGGCGATCATCGCCAGGGGCGCCCGTACCGACACGCAGCGAACTCGAACATCCAGGCCAGTCTGAAGATCGGCCTCCTCGCTCGAAACCTGCATCGACAGCGTATATCGCCCGGGTGCGAGCACGAGCAGCTGGCGCGCCAGATCGGCAGGCGCGCGGCCAAAATATTCGATTGCCAGTCGGCCGCCCGATGCCGGTTCGGCGACACCCCCGCCAACGTTGGAGAAGAACCAGTTGAACGGCGGTGGGCCTGGGCGACGTTCGAAGCCGGGATCGTAAAGCCCTGACACGGCCGATACGCCCGCGAAACGGCGCCATGCGGCGTGGGCACCCGGAACATCTCCGCGCGCGATCAGCATATCGAGGAAGGGCGCCTGCCAAGATGGTGGACGCACGCCCGGTGCGGCCGGACGGATCGGGTCGGCCAGAGCAAGGATGGTACTCGCATCTGCCCTCATGCGAACCAGTTCCGCGAGCATCGCATCCTGCATGGCCGGATTGAGACGGAGCGTTCGATGGAGCGGCGCGCGCACCTCCGGTATCAGGCTGAGCTTAGCCAGTTCCGGCGCGAGCTTGGGAATCAGTGTCGGTTCAAACCGGGCAAGATCCATCAATTCCCGGAAACCCTGCCCAAAATCGCCGCTCTGAAGGCGATTCTGATATGACAACATACGCGTCAGCCGTGAACGCGGATCTCGGCGCAATGCTTCTGCCAGCAGTCGCGTGCCATCGGCGGTGCGCCCGTCTTTCATCGCAGCGGCGCCATCGAACAGAAAGGGTTCCGCAGCCAGCGGCTTATTGCGCAATGCATCATGGCCGCGCTGCACCACCGCCGGCGAAGCGACAGGCAGGCCACTCGCGTCACCGACGAATTGCGCCGATGCAAGCGCCAGCTCGACGTTCGCGTTGCCGGGCACCACGCGCTCGACGAGCGCCACCGTACCCGCATCGACACTGTCGATCATGGCGGTACGCACGACCAGCCAGATGCAGCCCAAGGCGAGAATCGCCATCAGGATCAGTCGCGTCACCGACGTCGTCACTCTTCCCACAACCAGCCCGAATGCCCTTATTCGTCGCCCTGCTGCTCGATCAGCCTGATCTCGAGCTCACGCTTGTCGACGCTGCCACCATATTTGTACGGCTCATAGCTGTACCCATAGCCATAACCATAGCCATGCGACTGGCGCTTGAACTTTGTCAGCACGGCGCCGAGGATCTGGCTGCCGGAGGACTGGAGACGATTGATCGAATCCACCGCGACCTTGGTGCGCGTGCGGCTGCTTTCGACCACCATCAGCGTGCCCTGGCACACCGCGCCAAGCAAAGGCGCATCGGCCAGGCCGAGCACGGGTGGCCCATCGACGATGACCATGTCGAAGCGGGAAAGGGCCTCGGTGATGAGCGCGGTGAACCGGCCGGTCGCCAGAAGCTCCGCCGGATTGGGCGGTAGCGGCCCGCACGGGATCAGCCACAGATTCTCGAAATATGTCTTGAAGGTCTGGCTGCTGAGCGGTTCGTGATTGGTCAGCAGCTTGGAAAGGCCGCGATCCTCCGCCTTGACCTTGAAGGTCGGCTTGCGGAGATCGGCGTCGATCAGCAACACACGCTGGCCAAGCCGCGCAAAATTCTGCGCCATGGCGAGCGCCGTGCTCGATTTCCCCTCCGCCGCGCGGCAGCTCGTGATCAGCAATGATTTCGGCGCGCCATTGTCGGTGGTGAATTGCAACGACGTCCTCAGCGAGAAATAGGCCTCGGATATGTTGGAGGTCTGATCCTCCAACTCCTCCGCCAACGACTTCTGACCCGTCATCCGCGGGATCACCCCGAGCGAAGCAAGGCTGAGCTTGTCGCGCACATCGTCGGGCGTGGTGATCGTATCATTGATGAATTCGATCGCAAAAGCACCGCCGATGCCGACAACCAGCCCCAGGCCCAACCCAACTGCAAGATTGAGCGGCAGATTGGGTGCGTAGGGAGTTCCAGGAGTTTCGGCGCGGTCGACGATCGAAACCAGGTTGGTGCCGACACCACCAGCAACCCCGATTTCCTTGTAGCGCTGCAGCAAGGCGTCGTAGAGCGAGCGGTTC
>JASBTC010000286.1 GCA_030148625.1 Sphingobium sp.
ACCGGCTTCTCCTCGGCGGTCAGCAATGGCCGCTCGATCCTGGGCGGCTTCATCGGCGCACTAAGCCAGCCGGCTGCGGTCCGCACGGCGTTGCTCCAGGCGCTGGCAGTGCCCGGTGCCGCGACCATTCCACCGTCGGCAGCCTATCCGGTGCCGTTGTTCGGTCTCGGTCTTCAGCCGACAGCGGGTAATGGCGGCATCGAAACCGCCGATCTCAGCGATGACGGTCTCACCTGGCGCCTGACCGCGCGGTACATGCCGAATGCCGATAGCAGCATCTATGCCACCTATGCGCGCGGTCGCCGGCCGGAGGTGCTTTCGGCAACGGCGCCAGCCGCGCCCTTTGCCGCTGCACGCTTCGACCTGCTCGAATCCGAAACCGTCGACAGTTTCGAGCTCGGCGCGAAGACCGCGCTCGCCGATCGCACATTGTTCCTCGACGGTGCGTTATTCTATTATCAGTACGACAATTTCCAGACGACGGTGCAGCAGGGTACCCAGTTCGTCACCACAAATGCCGGCAAGGCGGAAAGCTATGGTTTCGAAGGGCAATTGCGCTGGGTGCCCGACGACGCGGTCAGCCTGTTCGCCAATTATGCGTATAATCACAGCCGCTTCAAAACCGGGGTGCGTGACGGCAACCGCTTCCGCCTGTCGCCCGACCATTCGGCGGCGATCGGCGCAGTCTTCTCGCTGCCCGTGGGACCGGGGCGGATCACTCTGTCGCCCAGCCTGACCTGGCAATCGAAGGTCTTCTTCGACGACGACAATGATCGGCCCGCGCTCCAGCAGCCGCCGGCGGCCCTGGTTGCCGACAACATCCAGGACGAGCTTCAAAAGGGCTATGCATTGGTCAACGCACGTCTCGGCTACGAAGCCGAAAACGGTGCATGGCGGATCGAGGCCTTTGTCGAGAACGCCTTCGACAAGAAATATATCAAGGACGCGGGCAATACCGGCGACGCGCTCGGCCTGCCCACCTTCATTGCGGGTGAGCCGCGGTTCTACGGTATCAGCGCAAGTTTCCGCTTTGGCGGGCGTCGCTGAGCCGAATAAGGAAAGCTGCATCGGCCGATGCGTTCGGGCCGGGCATGTCGAAGTGCTGTCTTTTCTTCGATATGCCCGGCCCGAACGGCGCGGGATGCGGAGTGTTCGTTGCGATCGAAATCCGACGCTACGCCATCCGCATCCCGAAATCCTGCGGCCTCAATCGGCGATGTGATCGATCACGATCTTGCGGATCGCGTCCTGGCGGGTCAGTTCGCCCGACTGGCGCATGATCCAGCTATCGAGCGCGTCGAGCAGCGTATCGTCGACGCGCAGGCCGATCATGGTCTTTCCGGTGGTTCGTTCGGGCCTGGGCCAGCCCACGGCTGTGTGCTTCATATCGACATCCTTGCAACCGGAGCATGAGACGCATCTCCGGCGGCGACCGCTTCGCATGTAAATGTTACGAATACTGTGATCTGCCGCACAGCAATGCGATAAATTTGCGGGATGCACCCAGATATCGTCAATTTTCCAGCATGTTGAGTACATGATCGGCCCGCGCTTCGACCGAGATTCTGGGCAGTGTCAGGATTTCGTAGCCGAGCGAGGCATAGGCATGGAGCAACCGGTCATATTCCGCGAGCGCCGCGTCGATGTCATGGCGCCGTTCCGGATCGGTCCCATAGATTTCCGGCCAGGGCGGCGCCATGAACATGCGGGCGTGATAGGGATGCGCGCGGCATGCCGTCACCGCTGGCTCGCCGGTGGCATGCTTGAGCGCGGCCGCAGCATCGACCAGCCCGCGGTCGAAGAAGACCCATTCATCCGCGGTCGCGATCGATGCCCGATCCGAAAGTGACATCGCAGTCGCCCGCCGCGCGAATGCGGCGATATCCACCCAGGGGAGGGCGGCGCCATTGCCGGCCAGTTCCTGCTGGACGATCCGCCGGCCAGGCTCCTCGACCACGCGATACCCACGCCGGCCCAGTTCCGCGAGCAACGAGGATTTGCCGCCGCCCGAGCAGCCGGAAATGACGACCAGGCGATTCATTGCCCGTCCGCGAAGCCGATCCGACCGACGCTGCCGTTCTTCACCTCTTTCAGCACGACCATCGATTCCACGCGTTTCACGATTGGCATCGCGGTGAAATGGCGATCGAGCAGCTGGTCATATTGATCCATCGAATCCAGGCTGAATTGAACGATATAGTCGCAGCTTCCCGATACGAAATGGCATTGGACGACTTGCGGCAGGTCACTCATCGAGCGTCGAAAACTCTGTTGACCGTCCGGGGTGTCGCGTTCGAGCGTCACCAGCGCGATCACCTTCAATCGAGGCCCCAATATCTCGGGATTGACGATCGAGACGTCGGCCATGATCACGCCGTCGCGGCGTAGAGCTTCCACGCGGCGTCGACATGATGATGGCGACACCGCCGCCAGGCCGGCAAGTTCGGAATATGTCAGCTGGTTGTTGCTTTGAAGGATGTCGAGGATCTTGCGATCGATCCGATCCAGCGTCTTCAAATCCACCTCCCGGCAATATGATCCATGGCAAAATTAGCCGATAATGGCATTCATGATGCTCAAAATCGCCGCCATATGAACATATTTGACCACATCTTCCAAGCGTGCGCGTCTAATATCCCCGGGTCGCAAAGCCGCGACAGGGAGGCTGAAATGGATTTGAGCGCGTGCAAGCCGGGAACGATCGCTGCCTGGGGTGGTGAGGAGACGCCTCTGGCGTTCGGCGCCGCACAGGTTCCGATCGTGCAGAGCGCACCCTTCGCCTATCCCGATATCGAAAGCTGGCTCGACGTAGCGCTCGAACGCGCCGAAGGCCATATCTACAGCCGGAACACCAATCCCACCGTCGCAGTGTTCGAGGAAAAGATCCGATTGCTCGAACGTGCCGAGGCGGCGACCTCGTTTGCGAGCGGCATGTCCGCCATTTCGAACGCGTTGTTCACCTTTTCGCGGCCCGGCGACAGGATCGTCTCGATCTCCGACAGCTATGGCGGCACATCGAAGCTTTTCCTCGAATTCCTCCCGCAAATGGGCGTCGAGATCGATCTGGTCGAAACCGGCGATGGCGATGCGCTCGACGCAGCGATCGGGCGCGGCTGCAAGATCGTCTATCTCGAGACGCCGACCAATCCGACACTCAAGATCATCGATCTCGAACGCGCGATCGCATCGGCGAAGCGGGCAGGGGCGATCTCGATCGTCGACAACACCTTCGCCACGCCGATCAATCAGCTTCCGATAGCACTGGGTGCCGATCTGGTGGCGCATAGCGCGACGAAATTCCTCGGCGGTCATGACGATGCGATGGGCGGCGCACTTGTCGGGCGCGCCGATCTTGTCCGCCAAGTCTATCATTATCGAGAGATCACGGGCGGCAGCCTGAGCGCGTTCGCGGCCTATCTGCTGCTGCGCGGGATGAAGACGCTCGAACTCCGGGTGGCCCGGCAGAACGAAACCGCGATGGCGATGGCGCGATATCTCAGTGACCATCCCAAGGTTGAGGATGTCTTCTATCCCGGCCTTGAGAGCCATCCCAACCACGATATCGCCAGGCGCCAGATGACTGGATTCGGCGGTGTGCTGAGCTTCTCGGTGGGCAGTGACTTCGACGCGACGAAGCGCTTCCTCAACGCGCGGAAGCTTGTCCATCGCGCTGCCAGCCTGGGATCGGTCAACACGCTGGCGGGACCGCCCTGTACGACGAGCCACGTCGAATGCAGCGCGGAAGAGCGGGCGCAACTCGGCATTCCCGAAACGCTGGTGCGCTATTCCTGCGGCATCGAGTCGTTCGAGGATCTTCGCAACGATGTTGCCGCCGCGTTGGAGCAGGTCTGACCGCGCCGATGCGGCGGTTTACGGAAAGCGGCTTCCCCTGACCGGGATGGCCGTTGTCTGCTTGAGTTCCAGCAGCGTGACGGTTGACTGGATATCCTGCACGCCGGGCAGTTTCAGGATCACCCTGAAAATGAATTTCTGATACCATTCAAGCGATTGTGCGATGATCTTCAAAAGAATGTCGCGCTCGCCGAAAATGGTGTGGCACTCCATGATCTCGGGGATCAGCTCGATCTTCCGATTGAAGTCGGCGCGATGTTCCTCGGTCAGCGTGGCCATCTTCAGCGTGGCGAAAATATAGAGGCTGTCGCCGAACTTCTTGCGGTCGAGCACCGCGACCTGGCCGGTGATATAGCCTTCGTCGCGCAGCCGCTGCAGCCGTCGCCAGCAGGGCGATTGCGACAGGCCGACGCGCTCGGCCAGTTCGGTCGTCGAAAGCGCGGCGTCCTTCTGCACCTGCTCGAGAATCTTGATGTCGATCGGGGTCAGCGCTTCGGTCATGGGATCCTCTTCCTCTCGGTGTCATGTGGCGCCGGGAGTGGTCTGCGTGCAACATAAATTTTCCAATAGTTGTGCGAATGCCTGCGAAACCTATCTCCAGATCGCGGATATGATGACGGTGCCGATCCCGATAT
>JASBTC010000453.1 GCA_030148625.1 Sphingobium sp.
GGACGCTGGTCGAGAAGGTGGACCACGTCCTCTTCTCGATCGACCTGGACGCCGACCGTGTCGTTGAGTTGTATTTGGCCGGGATGCGGCCTAGAGCCATCGCTGCGGAAATGGGATGCAGCGACTCGCCGGTTCGCCGAATCCTCCGGGAACCGCGGCGGCAGCCATAATTCATTCGCATGGTGGGGCGCCGCGCCCGCCGCGACGGTGAAGCTGTCGCTGGTGATCCGCCGTACGGGGGCATTCACCTCGATCGGCGCATCGCCACGCACGAGCAGGTCTCCGCCCGCCCTCACATGATAGGCACCGAAGCCCTGCTGGAAGATGTCGGTCGCGAGATGCAGCGGTTCGGCCACCTTCGCATCGACGGGGAATCGCCATCCCTTCTGCACCGTGGTGCCGACCGGTATCACGATGTCCTTCTCCAGAACCGTGCCGGCGGGAATCCGCTCCGCGAGGGGCGTGGTCAGCCTCAGGCCATCGGGAAAGACGGCGGCGAGGCCGGCGGGCAATATGCCGGGCTGGAAGGTGGTCGATCCATAGCCGAGCTTGGTGCCGGCGGGCACGACGGAGCCGGGCGCGAAGCTGTTGAAAGCCTCGTCATAGACATAGATCCCGTTCGGCACGGTCCAGTCGATCGCCGTGGTCGAACCGGTGAAGTCGACCGTGGCGGGTGCGGTAATCCTGTCCCCGCCGAACAGCCGGGTCGTCAGCGCCAGATAGTCGAACGCCATCCTGGTGCCGACCGACAGGGTGATCGCCTCTTTCAGCTGCGTCTCGAACGGCAGCGCCTCACCGGCGGAAAGCGTGTCGCCACCGCCCAGCAAGGCCTGGCCGATGGTGATCGACCGGCTGCCGGTTGTGAGAGTGAGCGTACCACCCGTGTTGCGGCCCGAACCGAAGGCGCGGATGGTGCCGCCCAGCACCAGTTCGTTCATGCTGTCACGCGGCAGCATGCCGGTGGACAGCGCGACATCGCCGCCGGCGGCGCCGACGAAGCTCCCGTCCTCCAGGAGGGCGCCGCCGGCAGAAGCGTCGACAAGACTGTTCTTGCCCAGCCGCAACGATCCCTGCCGGCTCTGCAACAATACGTCGCCGCCATCGAGATGGGCAAGGTCGCGGCGATCGCCGCCCGACTTCAGATTGACCCAGAGTCCGCGCGTATCGAGCATCGCGCCGTCGGCGACGTCGATGCTGGTGACGATCCCGTCGCAATTGCTGGCGCAGACCACGGGAATGGCTTCGAGCATGATCCGGCCGCTGCGCGCGGTGATGTCGCCCTGCACGTCGATGCCGACGGCGCGCAGCAGGACACTGCCGCCAGCGCCGACGGCAAGATCGGATTCCACCCGCACACTTTCGCCGCTGACCCGGAACATGCCGAGGCCGGCCTTGTTGATAGCGCCCAGCGAAAGCTGGACATTGCCCGCCATCTCCGGCGCCAGCACGCTGTCGACCGTCATACCGGACGTGACGTCAGTCCCGCCGCTCAAGGTCACATCGGATTTGAACGCCTGCGCTGACCCCGAACCAGGGACGGGCGGGACATGGAGCTGGTTGCCGACATAGAGGCCGCCGGCGAGCGGCGCCACATTCTGCGGCAATTTATAGCCATCGATGCGCGGGGCCAGCGTGCCGGTGAAATTGCCGTAATCGTCGATCGCGATCGGCAGGTCCGGACGGGCATTGGTCTGGCGATCGCCGACAATGACATCGGCGAGCACCGTCCCTTCCATCAGCAGCGTCGGCACCGAGAGTGTCAGCGTGCCCGCGTCGCGGCCGACGGTATAGCCCGCTTCCCAGCGCGTGCTGTGCGTGCGGCTGAACGGCGTGCTGTAGAGTTCGGTATAGGCCTCGCCCCAGCGCTCATGCTTGCGCATCTGCGACGCGCCGACCGATACCAGCTTCACATCGGCGGGCGCCTGGCCCGATGCATAGAGCTTGCCGTCCGATCCCATGAACAGCGTGGAGCGGATCAGGCCGGCGGCATAGTCGAGCGAGCCGCCCGAGATATCGAGGATCGCGCCTTTCTGGATCACGAGCTGCCCCACATCGGGCGGCGTCACGGTCGTCACCCCGCTGCCGCTGGTGAAGGTGATCGAGCCCGCATTGGCGGCCCATTCGCCGATCCTGTGCGATGCGTTGCCAAGATGGCCGCTCACTTCGATCAGGCCGCCCGGCGTATAATAGCGGTCGCCGTCATGCCCGCCGGTGCCCGAGGGCAGCAGCACGAGATCGCGCACGTCGATCCAGACGTCGTTGTGCTTGAGCTGCTCGACTTCGCGGTTCTGGCCGGAATCGCGCATCTCATAGGGCTGGAGATTGATCTTCAGATTGTTGGAATCCATCGTCATGGCGACACCGCGCACGCCCGACACGTCGAGCACGGCGCCGTCACTCACGAAGGTCCGCTTGCGCGCAGTCACCGCGATCTGGCCGCCCTGGGCCATGGTGTATGATCCGCCCTCGAACAGTGCAGTACCGCCGGTCATGATCTCGACGCGCGACAGATCGAGCCGATCCGGCTGCAGAAAGGCAAGATTGCCGGCGGCCTGGTTGTTGAGCAGCGATGGGCGAGAGCGGGCGGGCGGGTTGATCAGCGCGTCGCGCTGGGCGTTGGTCGCGGTCTCCTTGCTGTCCAGTTCGGGCAGGATCAGCGTCAGGCTGTCCTTCGCCAGCGTGACGCTGGTATTGCCCTTGTCATTGCCGACATTGGTCAGCAGGTGGATGGTACCGCGCGTGTGGACGCTGGTCGTGGCGATGGCGACGCCGCGCTGAACCACATGCTCACCCGCGATCGTGATATCGCCCTGACGCGCCTCGATCAGCCCGCTATTGACCGCCAGACCGCTGCCGCTGTTCGCCCCGACCGTCACCGCGATTTCATTGCCGCGCGTCGTCGACGCCTGGTTGACGTCGGTGCCGTAGCCGGGGCGGATCAGGAAATCGTCACCCGCCGCCAGCACGGTCTGCCCGCGATCGGTCCGGATCGTGCCGGCATTCTCGACCTCGGTGCCCAGCAGCATCACGAAACCGCCCGATTCGACGACGGTCGTGGGATTGGACGTGGCGATCTGTGCGCCCGCCTCCACCTTCACCTTGCCCTGGGCCCCGGCGAAGCTGGACAGCTGGATCGGCGGCTCCCACCAATTGGGGTTTTCCACCTGGCGCAGATGGATGCCGAAATCGCGGAACTGCTCGTTGGTCATGTTGGCGCTGGCCACGATCAGATTGCGGACATTGACCTGCGATGCGCCGCCAAAGACGATGCCGTTGCGATTGATCAGATAGACCGAGCCGTCCGCCTTGATCGATCCGAGGATGCGCGAGGGATCGGCGCCGGGATCGACGACGCGGTTCAGCGTGATCCAGTGGCTGTTGCCGTGATGATTGAACAGCAGGTCGGTTTCGCGGCCGACGTTGAACGTGTCCCAGGTGAGGATCGCCTTGTCCTGGGTCTGGTCGACGGTGACGTTGGTGCGGCCGTTCGCGCCCTGCGACTGGGTGGGGCCCTTCGCACCGATCCACAGGCTCGGATCGATCTGGATGTCGGGAGAGGGCTGCAGCCCGCCCTGCCCCAGGCCGTTGGGGATATTCGACTGGGCAAGCAGCGCGGCCTGACGAGCGGCCTTTTGCGCATCATCCATCTGCGCGCGCAGGCGCGATGCCTGTTCGAACGCCGCGCGGGTGCGCTGGGCGGTTCCTTCTGCGGAGGCATTGCGCGCAGCGGCATTCTGCGCCGCCTGCGCGGCGGCAACCGCGGGATCGACCGTGCGACGCGCCCCGAAATTCTGCGCATGGACGGCGCCGGCGAGCGTGAGTGTGGCAAGCGACACACCAAGCAAAAGGCGGTTGCGCAGCATATGGGTGGTGACGGTCATCGGGCGAACTCCAATGGATTGGCGGCCAAATGCCTGGCCGCATCATATTCGGGCTGTTGTTTGGTGGCGTGACGCCTGGCTGCGAGGCGCACCGGACGATGGCGATCGGTCATGGCCGCGGCCCGCCCGCGCGAGGCATCGGCGCCGGAGGACCTGGGCGTTGCGAATGGACCGAGCGGCCAAAAGCATCGCCCATGCGTAAGCGCGTGGCGGTTTCGTTGGCGACGCCGATCCGGACATCGGGCGATCCGGCGCCGGCGACCGGCGCATCGATACCTGCCCGCGCCTCGGCCTGCGCAGCGCGGGCAGCGTCCTGGAGCTGCAGCGTCGAGCATTCGAGATGGCCGGCACGGTGCCCGGCGATATCGACCGTGACGCACGGCCCCGAAGCCGACGGCCGCCCCCCGATCCGGACGATATCCGCCGCTTCGGGTTCGGCTGGGGGCGGCGCCGTCTGCGCCAGCGCCGTGCCGCCAAGCGCGACCATGGCGATCGCGGCAAGGATCGCGGACCGCCCGCCAACCGATGATGACAAGGTGGCCCGTCCGGCAGGGAGTCGACCGGACGGGCCGGTTCCGGCAGGGGTGGGCCGGAAAATGCGCAATGAGGCGGCGCGCGCGACGTGGCGCCCGCGCGATCCTGCGCCGAGCAAGGACAGCCGGCAAAAGCGAGACGCCACGGTCGTCGACCTCAGAATTTGGTCATCAGGTCGACGAACAGGCGATCGACCGAGAGCTGCGGCCCGGAAACCGGATCGGAAGACAGCCAGCGCACGCCCAGATAGCTGTTGCGGGCGACCGCATAATTGGCGCCGGCGAACCAGCCTTTGACGTTGGTGCCGCCGAGACCGAAGTCGGAATCGGCGAAACCGTCGATCACCGCGTCCGATTCAAGATGGCGATAGCCGAGATGGACGCTCCAGTCGCCACGATCAGCGGACCAGTCGCCCTGGGCAAGCCCCAGAGCCAGCCTGCCGAAGGTCAGGCGAGTCTGCCAGCCGGTATTGCCGCCGTCATAATGCCCCCCGGTCTTGCCGATCACAGGCGCGAAATTGTTGAGCGCGAGCGGCGCGATCGTGGCGCGGTCGAATCCGAGATTCCGGACATAGTCGCCCTCGAGACGGACACCGATATGGTCGTTCACGTCATATTCGAGCTGGCCGCGGACATTGAGCATCTCGAATTTCGAGGCCAGGCCGAAATACTGGACTTCGGGGCTGGCACCCGGCGCCACGCTGGGATCGGGCGTGATGTTCCTGAGTGCGAGCATCGTGTTGCCGAACTGCTGGAAGGACGGGCGGGTGAGATCCGTGTCGCAGACATCCTGGATCCAGCGGCAGGGCGACGAGAAGCGGCCCTCGACACCGTCGTAACGGAAATAGCCGCCGGCCAGTCGCGCGCGCAGCGTCTTCGAGAGACCGAGTTCGAAGCCGGCCTGTGCCGCGAACAGATATTTGTCGGTCGATCCGAACGCACCGGCATCGCGCGAACCGAAGCTGAGGCTGGTGTTGAACACCGGGAACGCGCCCGCCGTCGCGAACAGACGCAGCTGATCGGATACCGCGCCCGACCCCGAAATCGCCACGCCGTCGAAGTTCATGTCGTTGTCGAAGAGGAGGTCCGAGGTCCAGAACGGGCTGGAGAACCGGCCCAGATCGATATTGAGGCCGGCGAGCGGCATCAGCCGGATCGAGGCGCGGTCGAGCCAGAGCTGGTATTTGCCGGTGCCGCCCGCGCCCATCGTCTGATTGGTCGAGACCGGCGACTCGTCGGCGCCGGTCGCCACGCGCACATCGGCCGAAATCCAGTCGTCGATCTTCACCTTGACGCCCAGGCGTGCGCGAAGCCGAAAGCGGCGGCGATCCTCGCTCGTGTTCAGATAGGGTGGATTGGCATAGCCCGGCGCGCCCTGGTTCGCCTGGAACCCGTCGCCGTGATTGATCCGGCCCCAGTCGACGAAGTCGGTGTAATTGCCGCCGATCTGCAGGCCCGCATTGTTATAGACCGGGGCGTCATAATATCGGCCTTCCCCGCGCACCCGGACATCGCCGTAAAGCGTGATGCGGCGGGTCCATTCGGGAGTCTCGCCTGGCTTTGCCCAGCCTTCGGCCTGTGCCTGGCCGGCAAGCTCGGTGCGCAGTTCCGCCTTGATCTGATCGCGCACGACCTGCGGGATATAGGGCACGGTCTGCACCCCGTCGGCCGATACGCCGCCCACGGGCAGCGGCACGGCCACGGATACCGGCGCCGGAGACGTGCGTGCCTCGGCGATCATCTGGTCGGCCTCGGCGCGGCTGACCAATCCCTTGCTGACCATGATCTCGAGAAGCTTGTTGGGGTCGACCGCCTGGCCAAAGGCCGGCGAGGTCATGAAGATCATGGTCGCGGCACAGGCCATGAGCATGGGCCTGACGCGATTGCGGACGGATATCTGGGACATTCTGGTCTTTCCCCTGGGCGTTGAAGTGCCGGTGAGCCGGTCGGACATGACGTCAGGCTCCCGAGCGGGCGTTGAGTTCGATCCGCATGACCGGCAGGCCGGCGGGCGGACGCTGAGCGAGTTGCAAGCCGGTCAGCACCTGACGGAGGCGCGCATTGCGGCGTTCGTCGCCGCCATCCAGCACGCGGACATCGGTGATGCGTCCATCCGGACCGACGCTGACGGCAAGCCGCACGGTGTAGCGGCCGCGCGAAAGATCGCGGTCGGACTGCGCGGCGCGGCGGATGCCGGCGAGCGCGACATTGGCATAGGCCGCGAACGCGTCACCGCCGCCGGGCCGCCCGCCGATCCGGGTGCCCGAGCCGTCGCCCGCGGCAAGGCCGTAATTGCTGGGACCGGCACCTTCCCGGGCGGTCAGCGCGTCATTGCCCGGGGTCGGTTCGGCCTGCGGCGTCGGTGGCGGCGGCGTATCCACCGGCTGGTCGATCGGCGGCGCGGGCGTCGGTTCGGGCGGCTTCTCCTGGGGCTTGGGTTCGGGCGGCGGCGGTGGCGGAGGCGGCGGAGGCAGGATCACCTTCGTCGTCCTCAATTCGTTCGGCCGCTCGCTGATCGTCTGCTGCGTGAAAAACGCATAGGTCAGCACCAATGCCAGCCCGATCCCCGCCACCCCGGCCACACGGCCGAAGGTGACGGACGACGGTTTGCGGCGGCGCGGGCCGTCGGGGCGACCCATCATGCCGGGATCGGCGGTCAGGCTTGCTGCCATGATCGTTCCCCCGGCCTAGTTGCCGCCGCCGGGCGGGCGGGTGGAAGCCATGCCGAGGCTGGGAACGCCGACTTTCGAACACAGGTCGAGCACCTGCATGATCTTGTCATACTGCACCGCCCGGTCGCCTCTGAGGATGACCGCGAGTTCGGGGGTGGAGGCCACGCTGGAGCGCAGTTCCGCCTCGAGCTCGGCCAGCGACACCGGCACCGCGTCGATCGAGACCGTGCCGTCATTGGTGACCGCGATCACCCGGGATTTGGGCTGATCGAGCGTCTTGGCCGACGAGGCGGATGGAAGATCGACCTTGATGCCCTGAACCGCCGCGGTGGTCAGCAGGATGAAGATGATGAGGAGCACCAGCATCACGTCGATCATCGGCGTGACGTTGATCTCGTTATACGGCTTGTCTTCCTCGCCGATCTGGATCGCCATGGTCGCGTCCCCCTATTCGGCTGCTTGCAGCGTGGGGGCCGGGGCATCCTGCCATGTCTCGGCGATGCGCTTCTCCAGCTCGTCGGCGAAGATCTGGTTCCTGGCGGTGATCTTCTTCGAGCGGGTGAGCAGGCTGTTGTAACCGAACATCGCCGGGATCGCGACGATGAGGCCGGCGACCGTCGCGAGCAGCGCGGCGGCAATGCCCGGCGCGATCGCGTTGATATTGACCTCACCCGCCGCCGCCACGCTGGCGAAGGTGATCATGACGCCGAGCACGGTACCGGCCAGGCCGATGAACGGGCCGCCCGAAATCGAGTTGGTCAGGAGCCCCATGCGTTCCTGCAGCCTTTGCGCTTCGAGCACCTGGGCGGCGTCGAGCGCGGAGCGGATCGCCGCGATCGACTGGGCACGGATCGCGAAGCGGCTGCCGGTGGCGCGGCCTTCCTTCAACCGATCGCCAAGCTCGCGCCGTCCGATCTGGTAGAGATGGCCGAGCGAGGATTCCGCGGCATCGGGCCCAGGATCGAAGGCCGGCAGCCCGTCATGATCGCCCGAGCGCCGCGCCTGCTGGCGATAGCTGTCGAGAAAAGCGTCATTGGCGGTTTCGATCCGCGAGAAGAGCAGATGCTTGGCGAGCATCGTCCAGAGCGCGAGCGCGAACATCACCGCGAGGATCGCGATCACGATCCAGGCATCGATCGTCAGAGCGCCGAACAATATGCCGATATAACCATGCCCGCTGCCGGTCTCGACCTGCTCGCCGGTGTCGGCCATCGCCAGCCTCGCGCCCTGCCCTTCCGAGGCGGCGGCAAGCTGGAACGCCGCCTGCGGAAGCGCGCTCCCCGCGACGCGGAATTCGTCGACCTCGCCCGCAAAGCCCTGGCCGAGCAATGCCGGCCCCGATGGCGCGCCGAGCGCGCCCGTCACTTCGCCGGCGGGCTGGCCGCCAATGTAGAGCCGGGTCTTCCCGCCGTCATTGACCAGCGCGACATGCACCCAGCTTCCCTGCGCCAGCGGTGCACCGGCGGAGCGGGCATTGCCCTGGCCGATGAACAATTTGCCGCCTTCGCTGACCAGGCTGACCGCGCCGGGCAAGGTGAACAGCGTGCCGTCGGCGCCCGGCTTCACCCAGAAGCTGATCGACAGCGGCCCCGAACCGAAAGCCGATACGGGCAAAGTCACCGGCGCGGCGCCGTCAAGGACCAGGCTGTTGCCGATCAGGCCGCCGGCATTGCGGCCTTCGCCGCCGACGGCGTTGGCGCCGTTGGATGTGGCATCCCTGGGCGCGCCTGCGGCGTCGAAATGATAGACGAGGCGATAATCGGGACCGAAAGTGGCGGCGACGTCCTGGCCGGCCTGCGCGGCCTTGTTGCCGTAATAGGCATAGATCGCCGATGCCTGTCCGGGCTGGAGCCCCTGGACATCGACCCAGATCAGCGCCTGCTGTTCCTGCGGGCTCCATTTCTCGATGTGGAATTTGAGCGGCGTGCGATCGTCGCCCGCGACGAAACGCAGGTCCGATCCGTCGGCCTTCACATCGGTGAAGTTGAAATTGCCAGCGTGGAGCCGCACCAGCACCGGCGCCCGCGCGATTTCACCCGTAACGCCCGCCGCCGCCAGGTTGAGATTGATCTTGGTGCGATAGGCATAGTCCGCCTCCCACCAGGCGAAGGCGGGTGTGGAGACGGAGACGGCGGTCGCGGCCAGCAGGAGCCCGGCCACGCCCTTCTTGAAGCGTGCAGATACAGTCATGACCTAAAATTCCCCCTGGATGCGAAAACGGGCGAAGATGTCTCCGGACCGAGATTCCGGTCCGGAAATCAGCGGCGTGCCCAGATCGAGAACGCCGGTGAAATGCTTGAAGAGCTTGACCCGGCCGCCAAGGCCGGCGCTCGCCATGAAATGTTCGCGCTTCTGGCCCGAGAGCGGATCATGGATGCCGGTGAAGCCGGAATCGGCGAAGGCATGCAGGCGCAGTTCGCCGAGCACACCCTTGCCGAACAGCGCCGAAAGGTCGGGCGTGCGGATCTCGGTCTGATAGGCGAAGCCGTAATCGCCCAGCGCCTCGGATTCATAATAGCCGCGCACGCTCGACATGCCGCCAAGGCTGAAGCCCTCGTTCGAGATGAGCGGATCGGGCGACCATTGCGCCGTCAGGCGCGCATTGACCTGGATGTCCTGCGCGGTGTCCTGCGTGGTCTCGGCATCGAGCTTGAGCACGATGAAGCTCGGGCGGGCATTGTAGCGTTTAGCGTCGAATTGCTGCCAGCCATTGCCGAGGCCCCTCAGCCCGAACACGCCCGAAGCGGTGATGCTGGTCTGGCCGCGCTCACCCGACCAGTCGCCGCGCCATGACGCGGTGACGGGGAAATATTCGATCGGTGCCGACGCGCGGTCGGCACCGAGCAGCACGTCTTCCTTGAAGTCCTTCCAGTCGAAACCCAGCGTCAGCGAGTGGTAGAAACCCTCACCGCTGCCGAGCGACTGGATGAGCCGGGCGCCGACCATATTGCCCTTGCCGACGACGCTGGTGCCACCGACCACGGCGATGTCGCTGTTCGAATGGACGCCATAGAGCAGGAACTGGCTGCCGGTGCCGAGGCGCATCAGATAATTGCCGGAAAAGACGGTGCCATCGCCGGTGCGGCGGGGTGCGGTCTGCGCCGAAAGCGACAGGCTGTCGCCGCGCCCCCACATATCGTCATAGCGGAGGGTCGCCGAAGCACGCAGGTCGGTGGTCGCCGACGAACTGAAATTGTTGAGTTCGGCCGAGGCGTGGAATGGCGACGTCTCCTCCACCTTCAGCACCACATCGAGCGTGGCCGGCGCGGTCCCCGCGCGCAGTTCGGGCGTCACCCGCCGGCTCGGCTTCTGGTTCAGGGCCATGACGTCGCGCTGAAAGGCCGGCAGGTTCGGCGCCTGTCCCGGCGCGACCGACGGCGCCAGCGCGCGTATCGCATCGGGATTGCGCGCACCCTCGACCAGAAGCTGCCCGACCGCCTGCTGCTGGACCTCCAGTTGCAGGATGCCGCCATCGACCGACTGCTCGGGGACGAACACGGAGACGGCGACATAGCCGGCGTCCTCGAACGCCTTTTGCAGGGACGCCCGCGCACTTTCGACATCGGCTTCGGTGCGTCCCGGCCCCATATGCGGATAGACCGCGCGCTCCACGACCTCAGGCTTCAGGACGGTGTTCCCCTTCACCTGAAAGGCTCGGATGTCGAAGGTCGCGGGCGCCTGGGCCGGGCCGGCGGCGGGCGGCTGCACGGCCTGCGCGAAAGCGGGCGTCCCCGTCACACCCGACACCAGTCCGAGCATGGCCAGGCTGCGCGAAATGCGCCGGTGATCTCGTTCGAACCTCAAACCCATACCCCCTGCCGTATGCGCCGCCGCAGCACGAAGGCCGGACGGCGAACGATCAATGTCGTCGCGAGTGGGCGCTTGATGATTCGATGCTGCAACGCAGCGCCCAATTGACGCCGGGCTCTTAGGACTCGATCTCAATGATCCTCAAGCACAAATCAGGACAGTGCGTGTTTCGTCCAACTTCGTCATGATACTATGTAAGTTGTGTTACACATGATCGCGATATATGATCATCTTACATGCTGCGTGATTCGGATTGAAATCGACATTCATGTTTGAGAATTCATCAGCATTTCTATCAAACAACAAAAATATCGTCCTGACCATTGACCAGAACGTCGATTCAACATTACACGCTTCGGGTGTGGAAGCGGATCTATTCGTGCGACAGGCGAAATGCCCGTGTGCGCGTCTGGCTCGGCGTTTCTCCAAAGCGGCGTTGATAGGCCCGGTTCAGCATCCCCGATGCGCCGAAGCCCGCGGCCAGCGACAGCTCGCTGATCGAACGGCTCTCCTTCGCGCTTTCGAGGCGCGACCGCACCCATTCGAGGCGGATCTGCTGGACGAGCTGGGTGACGGTGACGCCGAGACAGGTGCGGAAATTGCGGCGCAGCGTGCCGACGGTCACCCCCGCGACGGGCGCGAGCTCATGGACCGACCAGCCACGATGCGGATCGGTTCGGATATGGTCGACGGCGCGCTGAACCGATCGGGCCAGGGGGAAAAGCGTTTCGACATGGCTATCGGCGCGCAGCGCGGCGACAAGACTCGCGAGGGTGCGCTTCTCCGTGCGCATCTCGTCGATGGCTATCCGGTCGATACGGCGTCCGACAAGATCTTGGTGCGGCTGGAGCGCGCCGATATTCCCGGCCATATCGGCGGACCAGTCAAAGACATGGTCGATGATCGCGAGGCGTCGCGGCGCACCCAAGGCGCGCGACGCTTCGGCCTGGATCGACGCGCGCGGCAAATGGAGCAGCATGGCGGAGGAACCCGCCGCCCAGACGCAGGTGATCCTGCTTCCCGACGCAACCAGCAGCGCCGCCCCAACGGCAAGCGTGACGCTTTCGCCTTCACCCACCACAACGGTTTCGCCGGCGACGGGGACGACGACATGCACCATCGTTTCCGTCGACATGATCGAGATCGCGCGCTGCCGCGGAAAAGTGCGATAATCGAAGTCGAGCCGACCGACCCGAAAGCGCTGACGCAGGATCGCGGGCCGCGCGCCGGCGCGATCCGACGCGGCCTGCCGCCGCGGACCTGGTGCCCGCGCGGCAGCCGGAGCCGTGGACCCGGCGCTTTCGGAAAGAATCATATTGGCCAACATGCGGTTCATCGTCCTGCTTCTCGACTTGAAGACCGATGTCGCGAGATCGAACGAAACAGTTTTTTCGCGTCAGGCGATTTTTCCGCCGCGCACGGCGCATCGGGCGCGGCGACGCACGGCTTCGATTGTCATCAAGACGCGACAATCGCGTTCTACGGGACCTACATTTTGATGACGGAGGAGTGACGTCGCCGCAATGGATCAGGAGTCGCCAACACGGCTGATCAGCGGAGCCCTCTCGCTTTCCCTGCATCTTGTCGCGGGTTTTGCGCTGCTGATGGCGTGGAACGAAAGCCGGGCGCTGCGTAACCATTCGAGCGGCAACAGCGGCGGCGTACTGGTCGTCGAGTTGATTCCGCTCGATCATGAAAGCGGCGCGGGCACGCCCGAGATCATGCCCGACGACGGCGCTTCCGAACCGATCGCGGCCCCGCATCCTCCGGCCAGGCCCGGCAGCGACCGGCAGGCCGAGCCGAGCAGGCAGGCGGCGAAGCCGGCATCGAACGCAAACCGCCCGGCAGTCGCATTGCAGGATCAGGCCCGCGAAATGGCGGAACTGCCCAGCACCGAGCTTCTCGCCTATCGCCAGCGCCTCGAAACCCATCTCGCGCGCTACCGCATCTATCCGCAGCGCGCACGCGAGGCGGGGCGCGAGGGCGTCGTGATGCTGCATTTCGTGATGACCCATGACGGCATGGTGCTCAATGCCTGGGTCGGCGAAAGCTCGGGCATTGCCGATATCGATCGGGAAGCCGTCGCCGCGGTCATGCGTGCGCAACCGCTGCCTGCCTTTCCCCAGGGCTGGCCGGGACAGCTCAACGTCAGCCTGCCCGTCACCTTCCGGCTCGGATGAAGGCGATTGGACGTCATCCGCACCTATGCCGACGCCGTGGCCGGATATTGGCCCTGCTGGCGTTCGGCCTTTGCGCCATTGGCCCGTGTCCGATCGGCGTATCCGGCGCCGCCCGCGCGCAATCGGCCCCCGCCCCCGACGAGCGGCATTATGCGATACAGGCACAGCCCGTCGCGCGCGCATTGGCGCAGTTCGCGACGGTCAGCGGCGTGAACATCCTGTATCCGCAGAGCCTGGCGGGAGACCATCGCTCGACGCCGGTGAACGGCGTGTTCACCGCGCCGCTCGCCCTGCGTCGGCTGCTGCAGGGGACAGGACTCACCGCGCGTTTCACCAGTCCCAGATCGGCGATCATCTTCGTCGCGGGATCGCAACCGCCGCCGCAAGCCGCCCCGTCGGGCAGCACGGAAAGGCCTTCGCTGCGCCTCGACATGGCCGAAGTCCGCGCACCGCTCATCGTCGGCGGCCCCGACCGCAGGGCGCTCAATCAATATGCGCTTGCCGTCCAGGCCGAGATCATGGCGCTGCTGAAAAAGGACGGCGCCTATGAAGGTCGGACCTTCCGGATCGAGATCGCGATCGCGATCGACCGGCGGGGACGGATAGCGGAGGTGACGCTGCCCCGCCCCAGCGGCGAGCGCGCATGGGACGATCGCATCCACGGGCTCCTGATCGGGCAGGTCATCGGCCACCCGCCCCCGGACGGGCTGAACCAGGTCATGCGCTTCGAAATCGAGACCGATCGCCTTGCCGGCCGATCGGCGACACGCGGCGGCGGAACGCCCCGCCGATGAGTGCGACCCGCGCCGACCTCAGATCCTCGCTCGTCGCCCGCTACACGCAATTGCGCGACCGGCTTGCCGCGCGGCTCGGATCGCAGGATCTCGCCGGCGAGGCACTGCACGAGACATGGCTGAAGCTGAACGAGGTCAATGACCAGGCGCCGGTCGCCGACCCGGAGGCCTATATCTATCGCGCCGCGATCAACATGGCGTCGACCATGGCGGCCACCCGGCGACGCGTGCTGGGCGGGCAAGAGATCGACGATATTCTGGGCGTGGCGGACGATGCCCCCAACCCCGAACAGATCGCGATCGCGAAGAGCGAACTGGCCCTGATATGGCATGTGATGAACGAACTGACGCCGCGCCAGCGTCACGTCTTCATCGAGAGCTTTACCGGGACGATGAGCCATAGCGAGCTGGCCGACCATCACAGGGTGAGCGTGCGGATGATCCAGATCGACCTGCGCAACGCTATCCTGCACTGCGCGCGCCGCACGAGACGAAAAAACCCTTTCGCTCAACGCGCCGCCCGCGTGTCTACACGATAGAAAGGAAGACTCGATTGGGGATGCCGATAGCAATGCACGCCGACGACCGGGACGATATCCGTCCATGACCGCGGCGCGGGCCCGGAACGATGATCTCGATGAGCTCTTCATCGAGGCGGCGGATTGGCTGGTCTGCCTGACTTCGGGGGAAGCCACCGAGGACGATGCCGCACGCCTGGTCCAATGGCGTGCGACCAGCCCGGCGCATGAGGCGGCGTTCCGCGAAGTTGCGGGCGTGCGCGACTATGCGCGCATTGCCCGCACCACCCGCAAACCGCCGGCGGTCAGCCGCCGTGCGGTGCTCGCCGGCAGCGCCGGCATGACGCTCACCCTGGCGGCGCTGGGCATCGCACGCCCGCCGCTCGGCCTGTGGCCTTCCTATGCGGAACTGACGGCGGATCATCGCACCGCGGTCGGCGAGCGCTTTGCCTTTGCGCCGGCCGCCGGCGTCAAGGTGGAGATGAATTCGCGCACCGCCATCTCGCTGATCGACGGCAAAGCGGGGATCAGCCTGATCAGTGGCGAGGCGTTCGTCACCGCGTCGAAACTGGGCCGGCCGTTCCGGATCGAAGCCGGCCGCCTCCGCGCCGCGACGGGCAACGCGCAATTCAACGTCCGGACGCTGACGAACGGCGTGCGCCTCGCCTGCGTTTCGGGCACGATCGCGTGCACGGCGGGTGGAACATCGATGCTGCTGCGCGCCAATGACCAGATCACGCTGGCATCCGATGGCGACGTCCGCCGCACGCGCGTCGATGGCCGCAGCGCGACCGCCTGGCGCGCCGGGCTGCTGGTTTTCGAGGGCGCACCGCTCACCGAAGTGGTCGACCAGATCAACCTCTATCGGTCGGGCCGGATTGTCCTCACCGATGCATCGATCGGCTCGCTGCCGGTCAACGCCGTCTTCCACACCAACCGCATCGACGACGCAGTGTCGCAGATCGAACAGCTTCTCGACCTGCGCGTCCGGCGTCTTGCCGGCGGCGTCGTGCTGATGAGCTGACACCCGCCGATCACGGCATCAAGAGCCTCAGCGCAGGCACCACCTGCAAACCGTTCGCCGCTCCAAGCCGTCCGGGTCGTGGAGGGCCCGCAGATAAAATTACCAACGCTCGTCCGGCACTTCGCGCGTATAATATTTGCTGCAGAATCCAGCGCCCTGATATCGCTCCGCAATGGGGTCGCGGCTGGTGAGGCCTTCGATGGCGGGCGCATAGGGATCGGCGCTGTCCTGGGGTTGCCAGCCAATCAGCGCGCGCGAATCCGCTTGCCACCAGGTCATGCGCCGATTGTTCGACACGCCCCATATCGGAATGCAGCCGACCGCCTCCGTCAGCACGCTGCGCTCGACAAGACGGACGAGATCGGGATGCGACAGCCAGGTCGTGAGCATCCGGTCTTCAGTCGGTTGTGGACGGCTGACGCCGATGCGAACCAGCACGCTTTCGACGGCGTGTTTGTCCCAATAGAGGCGCGCCATCAGCTCACCATAGGTCTTGGACAGCGCATAATAGCCATCGGGCCGCATCGGACTGTCCGCCGTCACCGCCACGCCGCGTTCGTAGAAGCCGGCGACATGGTGCGACGATGCGAAGATCACGCGCGCTCCAACCTGCCGCGCCGCTTCATAGATATGATAAACACCCCGGATATTGGGGCCGATCACGGTTTCGAAAGGCTCCTCCATCGAGACCCCGCCGAAATGGAGGATCGCCCCGCATCCCTCGGCCAGATGGCGGATGGCAGCCTCGTCTTCCAGATCGGCGAGCGTGAATTCCGCCCCATCGGGCACCGCGTCGAGGGGGGACACCCGGTCGGTGAGGCGCAACTGCCAGCCCTTGGCCGACAGGGCCTGGGCAAGCACGGTTCCCAGGGCACCCGATGCGCCGGTCAGCAGCACCGGCTTCGAGGGGATATCGGATAATGTCGTCATCCAGCTTTGTCCTGACTTGTGGCGAAGGCATCGCCAGCGTCACAAAAGGCGATCGCGCTCGGGCTCTCGCACTGCGCGACGACGGTCTCGAATGAGAGCCGGCCATTGTCCGGAGCGCACCCGAACGCGGAGATCCGTCCCTCCCCTTCGGATGCGACAAGCAGATTGCCGTTATCGGGATCGAGCATCATGAATCGCGGGCATGCGCCGTTCGCCGACGTCCACTCCACGGGCAGGATCCGCATCGCCTGCGGATCGAAAGCGAAATGGGCGATGCTGTCATGCCCCCGGTTGGAGACGTAGAGATTGCGTCCATCGGGCGAGATGACGATCGCCGACGCGGTATTGACCGCGAACATGTCGGGCGGCAGCGTCGATGCCAGGCCCAGCGGCCGGATGCCGCCCGAAGCCGCATCCCAGCCGCACAGCGCGACCGAGGACTCGATCTCGTTGACGACGAACAGAACGGGAAGCGTCGGGTGGAAAACGAGATGCCGGGGCCCGGCGCCGGGCCGCATCACGGCATGGCCATGATCGCGCAATCGCAGCCGACCGCTTATCTCGTCGAATTCGAGGACGAACACGCGATCGAGGCCCTTGGCGGGTACGAGCAGATAGCGCCCCGACGGATCGAATATCACCTGATGGGGCTGTGCGCTGAACTGCTCCGATCGTGGCCCCAATTCGCCCGGCAGTTCGAGGCATTGTGCGACCGCCCCCAGCGCCCCGTCCTCATCGACCGGCAACAGGCTGAGCGATCCGCTGTCATGGTTCGCGACGATCAGGAAACGCCCGCTCGGATCGAGCACATGATGCACGCCGTTCAGGCCGTCGGTCTGCGCATGGTTGATCAGCCTGAGCCTGCCGGCGACGGGGTCGATCGCGAAAGCGGAGGCATGGCGCCCGTCGCCATAGATGCAGAACAGAAGGTTTCGCCGCGCATCGACGGTCAGGAACGACGGATTGTCGAACGCCACCAGCCCGGGGAGCGCGCTCCATGTCGTGGCATCAGTATCATAGGCGTAGATGCCCGTCCCGCGCGCGCCGCGATGTTGCGTGGTGAAACATCCCACAAATGCGGCGCGGCGCGGATTCGATCGGGCCGGTTCGTCCACCTCAGGCCCGGGCTGCCAGATAGTCCTTGAAGCGGCGCTTATTCTCTTCATTGGGAGGATAAAGACCGGGAAGGCTGGCGCCGCCACGGACTTCGTTCAGGATCCACTCCTCGAGCTTTTCCTGCTCGATCGCGAGATCGGCGATCTCCGCCGCGATGGCCTGGGGCACGACCACGGCACCATCGCTGTCGGCCACGATCAGATCGTCGGGGAATATGGCGACGCCGCCGCAACCGATCGGCTCCTGCCAATTGACGAATGTCAGCCCGGCGACCGAAGGCGGCGATGCCACACCGCTGCACCAGACCGGCAGCTCGGTTTCGAGCACGCCGGCGACATCGCGCATCACCCCGTCGGTCACCAGCGCCGTCACGTCACGCAGC
The DNA here is from genome assembly GCA_030148625.1 of Sphingobium sp. The sequence goes on from JASBTC010000453.1 coordinate 17,841, forward strand.
TTGATCCGCTCACAGAGAATGTCGCCGAAGATACCGGCATCCTGCACCCCCATCGCGTCGACGACGACGATGCAGCCCGGTGGCATCGCCTCGATCGCGGCGCGGGTCGAAATCGGCGATGCCCAGGATTCGGGCGTGGCGAGATCCTCACGTGCCGGCACGAATCTGAGCGTGAACGCCGCCCCCACCAGCCGGCCCTGGCCGGCCTGCAGCGGCATCGCGCCGCGCAACCAGACGTTCCTCAGGCCCTTCTTGAGAAGAACCGTGGTCAGGGTCGCGGTGGAAATGGCCGAGAGCTTCTCGATCACGGCCGTCATGTCTGTCTTGCTCATAAGCTGTTCCATCTACTGATCGTCAAACCGTGGGGATCAGGCCCCCATCGACGCGGAGCGTGGTGCCGGTGACATAAGCGGCACGTTCGCTGGCCAGAAAGGCGACGCCGTTTCCGAACTCTTCCGGGCGGCCGTAGCGGCCCAGCGGGATCGACGCCTCGCTTTCCGCCGAAACCTCGCCGACGGAGCGGCCTTCCCGATTGGCCTTGGCTTCATCCAGCTGCGTGATCCGGGCCGTGGCGATCCGGCCGGGCACGATGATGTTCGCGGTGACGCCATCGGCACCCACTTCGCGCGCAAGCGTCTTGGACCAGCCGAGCAGCGACATGCGCAAGGTGTTGGACATGCCGAGATTGGGGATGGGCGCGATGACGCCCGACGAGGTGCTGGTGATGATGCGCCCCCATTTGCGCTGGCGCATGCCCGGCAGGACGCGATCGGTGATCGCGATGACCGACAGGATCATCGCCTGGAATTGCCGCGCCCATGTGGCGGGATCCTGATGCGAGACCGGCGTCGGCGGCGGTCCGCCGGTGATGTTGACCAGGATATCGACAGGGCCGAGCCGGCTTTCGATCGCCGCCACATTGCCGTCGATGACCGAGAGATCCGCCAGATCCCATTGCAGGCCGAGGCACGCGCCACCGATAGCCGCGATTTCGGCTTGCGTCGCCGCGGCGGCATCGGCGTTGATATCGGCGACCGCCACTTTGGCGCCTTCCTGCGCCAATATTATCGCGGTGGCGCGCCCCAGGCCGCCCCCGCCGCCAAGCACGAGCGCCGTCTTGCCGCTGAGACCGAGATCCATATTAAATCCTTTCCGGTGTCACGTCGCGTGAGGTCATTGCCAGCCGTCGCTGTCGAAGCGCGCGATGCTCTTCTCGTCGAACCGGTAACCCAGGCCCGGCCCCTCGGGCAGCGCCAGGCCGCCATCGCGGATCTCGAGCTGGTGATCGATCAGCTCGCGGAAATTGAGCACCTTCGCGTCGGGGAAGAATTCGACGAACTGGCCATTGGGCGAGGATGCGACCAGATGGATATGCAGATCGTGGAACCAGTGCGGGCACATGGTGACGCCATGGGCATCCGCCAGCGCCGCGATCTTGCGGAATTCGGAAATGCCGCCGCACACCGCCGCATCGGTCTGCAGGATCGCCGCGGCATTCTTTTCCAGCAATTCCTTGAAGCGCCAGCGGCCGGCCTCGATCTCACCGGTCGCGACCGGAACATGGGTGGACGCGGCAAGCCTTGCATGATTGTCGATCTGGTCGGGGCCGAAAGGCTCCTCGATCCAGTAAGGATCATAGGGTTCGTAGCGTTCGAGGAAGCGCAGCGCGGTGGGCACGTCCGCCCAGGCATTGTTCGCATCGAGCATGAGCAGCACATCGGGTCCGATCGCATCACGCGCGGCGGCGATACGCGCCTCCTCCGACCGGAGATCGCCGCGGCCGACCTTCATCTTGACCGCGTTCAGGCCGAGCGCGACATAGCTCGCCATTTCCTCGCCCAGCATTTCCGGCGATTTTCCGTCGAGATAATAGCCGCCACTGGCATAGGCCGGAACGACGCCCTCGAACGCGGCGCCGAGATAGCGATAAAGGGGCAGATTGGCGGCGCGGGCATTGCAATCCCACAGCGCGATATCGACGATGCTGAGCGCGCGCATCACCGATCCCGCGCGACCGTGCAGCAGCACTTCCTGATACATCTGCTTCCACAACAGCTCGGTTGCCGTCGTGTCCCGGCCGATCAGCATCGGCGCGAGCAGTTCGCGCACCGCGACCGCCACGACGGCGCCGCCCGCATGGCCGGCATAGCAATGGCCGATGCCCTCCACCCCATCTTCCGTCCGGATCCGGACCAGGCAATAGTCGCGGCCATTGACCTGCCGCTGCGCGAATGCGGTCGGCTGGCCCAGCGGCATGCGAACGGCGCGCGCTTCGACGGACGTGATTTTCATGTCGATTTCCCCGGATTGCTGGCGCGAACCGTCGGAGCATCCGATGTGCTGCGACGGGCCGCGATATGGCTGTTCATCGGACGGGCGATTCCGCCCGCCCCCCGTTTCGTCAGGCCGCCTCGGCAACGCCGACCGGCTTGTCGCCCTTCGCCCATAGCCGGTACATCAGCCGCGAATATTTCTTGTCGTCATACAAGGTGCCGGTGTGCAGCGTGCAGCGATTGTCCCACACCAGCACGTCGCCGACGCGCCATTTGTGGCGATAGACGAACCTGTCCTGCGTCGCGAATTTGACGATGTCCTCCAGCAGCTCCAGCCCTTGCGGATTGGGCATGCCGACGACTTCCTTGACCGTGCCCGTGCTGACCCACAAAGCGCGCCGCTGATTGCGGGGATGGACGCGAACCAGCGGGTGGATCACATCGGGATTGTCCGCGATCAGCTCCGGCGTGTGCGCCTTGCGGCCAAGCTCGCGCGTTTCCATGAAATGCAGATAGCTATGATGCAGCGACAGTGAATCGTAGAAGCGCCGACGATCGTCCGGCAGCTCGTCATAGGCGGCGCAGAGATCGGCCAGCAGCGTATCGGAGCCTTCGGGCGGAACCTCGACCCCGTACAGCATCGTGCACATGACCGGATTTTCCCGGAAGGAATAATCGGTGTGCCAGCCGACCCCGTCATTGTGCGCACCGACCGGTTTCCCGTCCACCACCTTGTTCGACAAGAGATAGATCTGCGGATGCTCCGGCATCGTGAATTGCGTGATCGTATGCCCTTCGGGCTCGTTGAAGCGAGAGATGAAGCGGATCAGGTCATCCGGTTCGAGCTGCTGATCGCGCAACAGCACAGCACCCCGCAGGTTGAAAACCTCCACCACCGAATCGAGAGTCTCATCCGAACTCCGGGCGAGATCCACATCAAGGATCTCCGCACCGAAGCCCGGCTTGAGCTCTGTGGTTTTCAATCCTGCAACTATCACCATTCTTCTCCCGACGACTTCAACGACAGTTGACCCGATCTAATCCCCCGACGATTTCGCGTCTTGTCGAGGGGTGTCGGCGGAGTTGACCATTTGTCCTTGGCGACAATTTCAGGCCGGATTGCGCAGAATTTCGGGCGGGCTCCCCGCCTCCGGAACGGCGGCATTGCCGGCCGAAGGCGCAAAGACCGGCATGCGCATCAGCCAGACGGGCAGTGCCAGGACCAGCATGACGCCGCCCAGAATATAGAATACGGGCGTGAATGTTCCCCAGCGATCGGCGACAAGGCCGGCGACCAGCGGCCCCGCGGCCGAAAGCGTCGTCGCCAGCCAGACACCGGACAGGATGCGCGGTCCCACGGTTCGACCAAAATAGCGGATCAGCAGCACCGGACCCGCGACATAGGCAAGCCCCCAGCCGGCACCAAAAGCGACCGCGGCGAGCAGTTGCACGGCGGGTGAAGCGGCGAACGCGAAGAATATATTGCCGATCATTTGCAGCAAGAGTCCGACGGCCGCGATCGCTTCGGGCCTGATCTTCTCGCACGCCCAGCCCGCCGCCGCCTTCACGAAGGTCGCGACCAGCCCCAATATGCCGAAGACGAATGCGGCGCTGGTGGGTGTCGCGCCGAGATCGACGAGGTGGCGGATCACCATGCTCGACAGCGTCAGCACGCATGCCATCGTTCCCGTCATGACTGCCGCAATCAACAGGAACTGACGGGTCATCATGGCTTGGCGCGGCGTCCATGATTGCGCATCCGGTGCCCCGGCCGCCTGATTTTTCCCGACATTCGCCGATGCATCGCTCGCCACGTCGCGAACCAGGAAGAGGCAGATCGCGCCGAGCACGCCGGCGACGAGCGCCATCACCGTCCAGTGACCGCGCCAACCCAGTTCGTGCACGATCCAGTCGACGATCGGCGGACCGAACGCCGCCCCCAGAGCACCGAACATGAAGTAGAAGCCGATGGCCCGCGACGAGTATTTTTCGAACCATCCGGCGATCAGATAGACGCCGGGCACCGTTCCGCTGAACGAAAAACCCGCTCCGATCATGGTCATCGCGATGTAGAAGGTGACCAGCGTATCGCCGTTCGCGCAGAGCCAGAAGCCGGCGGCCAGCAATATGGCGCCGATGCACAGAGTGGCGCGGCTGCCGAACCTTCGGATCGTCAGCGCGGGCAAGGGGCTCATCAACCCGCACGCCAGGCCCAGAAAGACGAAGCTCGAGCCCGCCGCGGTCTGTGACCAGCTCAGCTCGGCAACCATCTTGAAAAGGACGACTCCCAAAGTCTGGAATGTCGCCAGGTTCAAGAAGAAGAACATCATGGAAACACAGAAAAATGCCAGCCAACCAAGCAGAGGCGGTTGCGACTTCACGCCGGAATCAACCTGAGTCTTCATAATATATCCTCTGCGATTTGTGCGTTTCTCAACAATATGGCCGATCAGCCCTCGTGATTTTCATGGCGTGCACCTGAGGCGCGCATTCATTCCTGGTACGATTCAAAAGGGATCGCCGGGTTCGATGACATCATCGGCCTGGGCGCCGGCGGCGCGGCGATATTCGCGAGGCGACATGCCATATTGATTGCGAAATGCGCGGCTGAAATGCGCGGAATCGTTGAAGCCCCAACGAAAGCAGATTTCGGAGATCGACAGCCGCATCCGCATCGGGCTGCCGAGATCGAGGCGGCACCGCTCAAGCCTGCGCACCCGGACATAATGGCCGAACGTATCGCCCGCCGATGCAAAGAGCTTTTGAATATAGCGCGGCGAGGCATGCGCCTTGTCGGCGAGCCGCCGCAACGAGAGATCGGCATCCGGGAGCAGGGTCTCGATCATCTGGCAGATGCGATGGAGATAGGGCGACATCGCGCCGGCCTCGCCATTGCCGTTCTCGCTGACCACCGCCAGGCTGGCCGCGAGCAGTTCGGTCAGCGCCAGTTCCACCGGCCGCAGATCGTCCGCCGACAAATCGGGCAAGGCGTCGGCGGTGGAGCGCAGGAAGCCGGAGAGAATGCCCGCAACACCCTGGCCCGCTTCCAACCGGCCGATCTGCAGACCGCGCACCGACACCAGACGATGATCGAGCGCCACGCGCGGGGCACTGACGAAGAGGATCCGGCACGATGTGTGCAGTGCCAACGTGGCCGTTCGCCCCGTCGGCCCATAGGCGATATCGCCGATCGCCATGGACAGGCTGTCTTCGCCGTCCTGGATCGTGGCCTCTCCGCTGAGCAGAACCGCCAGCCAGATCGCTGCGGGAAGATCGGTGCGGCGCCCGCTGATCGTCTGGGCGTCCGCATCGATCAGTGCGAACTCGATCCCGAGCGGCGAGGTCAGACAGGTCACCGAGGCTTCGGGTGGGTCCCTGTCTTCAAGCTCCCCCACCGGCAAGCCGAGCCGGCTCATCGCATCTCGCCAGGCCGTGGCCCGTTCGGGCGGGGAATAGGAATCGGTGCTGAATCGCCAAGCCTCCACTGATTTTCAAACCTCTCCTGCTTCGTCGGCTGTTTGCCTCACGATATATTTCGGCGCGCTCGCGATCGACAAGCCGCCAAGGACCCGATGATTACACCCCTTGATCCCCGTGCGCTTTCCGCGCCTGCCACGCGGCGAGATAGCGCAGGATCAGCCAACGGTTGAACTGCGATTGCGCGCCCTCCTGCCAGGAATAGCGACCACGCGTGGCGAAGCGGGAACGCAGCCCCTGCTGCACCAGTTCGTCGACATGCATATCCTGGGCAATGATCTTGCGCGACGATGTCATGATCATTTCCAGCCGATGCTCGAATGCGGGATCCTTGCTCGCGCCGGGCGCCACCAGAAAACCGGTATCCTGCTCCATCGTCTCCGCCCCGTCGGGACGGAGGATCAGATAGATGACCAGATCGCTCGTCATGACCAGCGACAGCGTCGGCGGCACATTGGCGAAGGTCATGCGGCCGCGATCCTCCTCGACCAGATTCGGGAAGATCGGCAGCACCGCGCGCTGCGTGGGATTGAAGCTCGCATCTGGGTGAAGCGTGCCGTTGAAACGCAGGAAACCAGCATCGCTCGGGTCGGAATCGGGGAAGACCGCGCGTTCGCTGGGCACGAAATTGTGCAAGGGCCCCTGGTGAAGCCGGCTGGCGTGATAGCCGTCATTGTTGTTTTCGAACATCACCTTCCAGTTCCACGGAAACTGTCCGGTAAACGGCGTCAGCGTTTCCGCCTCGTCGAGGCGATAATTCGCGATCGCCTTGCCGACTTCGGCCAGCCTCGGCGCCAGCGGCGCGGCATTCCGATCGAAATTGATGAAGATGAAACCGAGCCAGATCTCGACCTTGAAGGACGGCAATCCTGCGGACGATTTTTCGAAATCGCACGTCCGGCTCATCGCCGGCGCACCGACCAGATCGCCGTTCAGCCCATAGGTCCAGTGGTGATAGGGGCAGACGAAGCTGCGCGCATTGCCCGCACCTTCCGCGACCAGCATGGCGCGGTGCTGGCAGACCGCCGACATGGCATGGACGGCCCCGTCGCGATCGCGCGCGACGATGATCGGTTCGCCGATGATCCGCGTCGTGAAATAATCGCCCGGCTTCGCGACTTGCGCTTCCCGGCCCACGCACAGCCATTCGTGATTGAACAGCGCTTCCTGCTCGAACCGATAGAAATCGGCATCGGTGTAACAGGCGGGCGGAAGCGTGTTGGCTTTCTCGAGCGCCACGTTCGAACTCCCGAAAGACTCGAAGAATGCGTCGCTGAGCACGTCTGAATTCACGTCCACCCCCAAATACTGGCTTCATGCAGATGTGAACTTAGGGAGCATCGCGGCGGCGGGTCTTGTTTCCAGATGCACGGAAACACTGCGCGGATTCACCTGCGGCCGGAAATCCACGGTGCCAGGCGAATAACCGTAGAAATACAGTCTTGGCGGGTTTGCGGGGCTTCGGCATCGATGGCCGCGCCGGCACAAGGTGAGGAGCGCGTCGCCATGGAAGCATTGATCGTCGGATGGGGGCATACGAAGTTCGGGCGGCACGACGGGCTGGACATCGAGGCGCTGATTCAATCGGCCGCGCGCGAGGCGCTCGACGATGCCGGGATCGGCGCCAGCGACGTGGACGCCGTTTGGCTCGGCCATTTCAATTCCGGCATGGTTGCGGACGGTTTCTGCTCGTCGATGATCCTCGGGATCGATCCCGCGCTTCGCTACAAGCCCGCGACGCGTTGCGAGAATGCCTGCGCCTCCGGATCGGCGGCGCTCTATTCGGCGATCGATGCGATCCGTAGCGGCCGCGTCCGCGTGGCGCTGGTGGTCGGCGCGGAGAAGATGAGCGGGCTCGATACGGCGGGCATCACCCGGGCGCTTGGCGGCGCATCCTATCAGCGCGAAGAGGCCGGCGTCTCGTTCCCCGACATCTTCGCGCGCTTCGCCCGGTCCTATGGCGAGCGCCATGGCGATCCGGCGGAGGCGATGGCGCATATCGCGGTCAAGAATCATCAAAACGCGATGGCGAATCCGCTGGCGCAGATGCAGCGGCCACTGACGCTCGATTTCTGCCGCACGGTCTCGGACAGGAATCCGATGATCTCCGATCCGCTGAAGGTCAGCGACTGCTCGCTGATCTCCGACGGCGCGGCGGCGGTCGTGCTTGTCGCCGACGACATGGCGGGCGATTTCGCAAAGGCAGTCCGTTTTCGCGCCACGGCGCATGTCAGCGACCTGCTGCCGCTTTCGAGCAAGGATCTGGCAGCATTCGAAGGGCCGGCCCGCGCGATCGCCCAGGCCTATGCGCTGGGTGGCGTGAGCGTCGACGATCTCGACCTGGCCGAAGTCCATGACTGCTTCACCATCGCCGAATTGCTGTTGGTCGAGGCGCTGGGGCTGGCGTCGCCCGGACAGGGACGGGCCGCGATCATCGACGGCGCGACCGGACGCGACGGCAGGCTGCCGATCAACCTGTCGGGCGGGCTGAAGGCGAAGGGGCATCCGGTGGGCGCGACCGGCGTCTCGATGCATGTGATCGCCGCGCGACAGGTGACCGGTCAGGCCGGGGACATGCAGCGTCCCGGCGCGGAGATCGCGATGTGCGTCAATATGGGGGGCGGCGCCGTCACCACCTACGCATCGATCCTGGAGGCGATGAAGTGAAGCCGATCTATCATGACGCGGAGACCGCGCTACACGACATCCTGCGCGACGAGATGACCCTTCTGGTCGGCGGTTTCGGGCTGTGCGGCATTCCCGAAGCCCTGATCGGCGCGATCGAGATGCTGGGCGCCAAGGGCCTGACCTGCGTTTCCAACAATGCCGGCATCGACGGGATCGGGCTGGGACGATTGTTGCGCACGCGCCAGATCGCCAGGATGATCTCCTCCTATGTCGGCGAGAACAAGGAGTTCGAACGCCAATATCTTGCCGGCGAGCTGGAGCTCGAATTCTGCCCGCAAGGCACGCTTGCGGAGCGGTGCCGCGCGGGTGGTGCGGGCATTCCCGCCTTCTTCACGCGCACTGGCGTCGGCACGCTGGCGGCCGACGGCAAGGAACTGCGCGATTTCAAGGGCGTCACCTATGTGATGGAGGAAGCGATCCAGGGGGATCTCGCCCTTATCAAGGCTTGGCGCGCCGACGAGACGGGCAATCTCCAGTTCCGCAAGACGGCGCGCAACTTCAACGCGTCGATGGCGGCGGCGGGCCGGATCTGCGTCGCGGAAGTCGAGGAGATCGTGCCCGCCGGGTCGATCGATCCGGATCAGGTTCACCTGCCCGGCATCTATGTCCAGCGGCTGCTGCTCAACCCCGCCCCGGTCAAGCATATCGAATTCATCACCAATCGCCCGAGGGAGGCCGTTTGATGCCCTGGACCCGCAACGAGATCGCCGCCCGGGCCGCGCAGGAATTGCGCGACGGCTATTATGTCAATCTCGGCATCGGCATCCCGACCCTGGTCGCCAACAACATCCCCGACGGGATGTTCGTGACGCTGCAATCCGAAAACGGCATGCTCGGCATCGGCCCCTTTCCCTATGAGGGCAAGGAAGATCCGGACCTGATCAATGCCGGCAAGCAGACCATCAGCGCCCTGCCCAATTCCAGCTTCTTCTCGTCATCGGACAGTTTCGCGATGATCCGCGGCGGCCATATCGACCTGACGATCCTGGGCGCGCTCGAGGTTTCCGAGGCCGGGGACATCGCCAACTGGATCATTCCGGGCAAGATGATCAAGGGCATGGGCGGCGCGATGGACCTGGTCGCAGGCGCGCGGCGGGTGATCGTGACGATGGATCACCTGTCCAAATCGGGAGAGCCCAAGATCAAGCGCGCATGCACCTTGCCGCTGACCGGCCAGAATGTCGTGGACATGGTCATCACCGACCTGTGCGTCCTTCGCCGCGAGGATCCGGCCTCTCCCTTTCAGCTCGTCGAATGCGCACCCGGCGTGACGGCGGACGAAGTCGTCGCCAGGACCGAGGCGCGCATCCGCGTTTGAAACCCGGCATTCTGCGGAAAAGCGGGATGCAGGCGAGACACCAGTTCGGCGACGTTCCGCACGGCGAGCGTGGTCTTTATCCGCGCGAGATAGGCTTCAACGGTGCGGGGCGAAAGGTTCAGCATATGTCCGATATGCTTTGCCGTGTGACCTGCGCATACGAGCATCGCCACATCCCGGTCGCGCGGGCGTAACGCGCCGATATTCCATTGGCGGGAGAGATCCTGAAAGCACCACACGGCCTGCGCGAACGGATCTTGCCGCTGCAACGCCTGGCCGGTGACCGCACACCAGAACAGCGATCCGCCCTGGCGCCGCATGACGCGTTCGTCGGCATGACGGCCGGTTGCACGCAGCGCGTGCCCGGCATTGCCGGCCACGCGTTCGGACTCTGCGATTGCAGGATAGAATAGCTCCATCGCCAGCCCGACAATCCGCTCGGCGGGAAGCTCGAACATCTCGGCGAACGCCGCATTGGCGCGTTTGACCACGCGATCCTCGGTATAGATCGTCGCGACGGGCGAACATTCGAAAGCCAGCGCTGCCAGCGTGCCGGACTCGCGATCCGACATCGCGACCATCCCCTCACCGCCCCCGATCATGCCGTGCCATTCGATGATCGCCCCGGCATGATCGAGTGGTCTGCATCAGAATTTATGCTTGAGTGTGATCCGCCATTCGCGACCGCGGCTCGGCAATGCGCCAAGGTCGGCAATCACCCCGGCATCGGGCGTGAAATAGAGCTTGTCGAACAGGTTATCGACGTTGAGCGTGACGTTCCAGGGGCCATGCTCCGCGAATAGCGAGAAGTTCGCGACGGCATAGCTCGGATAGACGACGGCACCGGGCAATATCCCCGATGTCTTCGAGGCCCTGGATACACCCGCCGTCGAACCCCAGCGCCCCCATGACAGCCGATCGCTGGTATAGGTCGCGAACGCACTCACCACCGATTTGGGAACCAGGGTGTTGATGTAGTCACCTGGTACGCCCCCATATTTCGAGAAATCGAAGGTCAGATAAGCGCCGCCAAACCCGTTTTGCGGCGACACGCCGACGATCCGCGCCGGCAGATAGATCGTGCTCTTGTCCGGACCGCTGATCTTCGTTTCCTGGATATTGCCGACGAGCGTGAAGCTCAGATTATCGGTCGCCAGCCAGCGGAATTCATATTCGAAACCCTTGCCGATCGTCGGTTGCACGATGCTGGACAGGCCGCCCAGCTGGGTCCGCTTCTGCCGGTACACGTTGAGCGCGCCCAACAGCGTGTTGTCGAACAGCTGGAATTTGATGCCGCCCTCGATCAGCGACGAGTCCGATACGAAGCTGTTCGGGATGTTCGACGGCCGGATATCGCCGGCCTGCTCGACCTCCAGCGCCGCCGAGCGCGCATAGGTGATATAGGGCATGAACCCGCCGGGCAGCTTGTAAGTGGCGCTGCCGCTATAGGTGAACTTGTCCTTCTTGCCCTCGACCCCGGTCTTGAGCTCCGGTGCGCCGAAGACGAACACGCCCAGATCCTTAGACTTGGCATAATAGGAATCGTAGCGGCCGCCGAGGATGAGGTTGAGCCGGCCGATGACGATGTCGCTGGTCAGGAAGATGCCGAAATCGTTCCACCGGCTTTTGACGTCGGTTTCCCAGCCGAGCCCGCCCTGATTGTCGAACGGGGAATCGAAGATGTCAGTGGCCGTCGGCCCGAAGATCAGGTCCCGACGATCGAGCGACAGAAGCCCGCTATTGTAGGACTCCTTTTTCCGGCCACGATAGGTCCGGTAGGATGCGCCGATCAGGTTCCTGGAGGTCAGCCCGCCGCCGAACAGATCGAGCGGGAAGGTGAGGCTGAGGCGCGTTTCGGCGGTCCAGGAGTTATAATCGGCTGGGTAACCGTAGCTGACGAAACGTTCGTTATCGAGGCTGTCATAGAATTGCTGAAGTTTGATCTGGGAATTGTCGCCCAGCGACTTCGCCAGATCGAAATAGAAAGTGTAGGTTGATGTTCGCGAAAAATCCGCGTCGCTTACGAAGACCGTGCGCGGGCTGATTTTTGCGGTTCCGAAGCCCGTATCGAGGACGAAGCGGGGGTCGGCCGCAGGCTTGAAGCCGAAATAGCCTTTGTACAGCGAGGTCGTGAACGGATAGGTGCCGCCGGGGCTGATTTCGGTAGGCTCCAGCCGCCCGTTGCCATTGGCGTCCACCAGCACGGTGTTGCGGCCGGTGATGTAAGTCTGATTGTCGATCAGATCCTGCGTCAGGCGATTCCAGCCCGGCGTCTGGATATCGCCCTTGGAATGATAAGCCATCCCGCCAAAGGCGACGCTCCAGTCGGATCCCAGATCGAGATCGACCGAAATCTCGCCGAGTTGGCGACGAGGATTGATACCGCGATAGAAACTGTGCGAATCCTCGACTTCGCCATAGGCATAGATGCCACCCTGGACACCACCCAGGCGAACCGGAAGCCCGATCTGCGCGGTGGCATTCTTTTTCTTGTAGCTGCCCGCGGTCAACGTGATCTCACCGGTCGCTTCGGTCAGATATTTGCCCTCCTTGGTGGCGGACTTGGGAATGAAATTAACCAGGCCGCCGATCTTGCCGGGGCCAAACACTGCGGCCGGCGGGCCGCGCAGGATCTGCAGTTCCGCGGCACCGCCGATCGGGGTGGAAAAGGTTCCCTTGTTCTCGATGCGCTTGAAACCGCGAAAATAATTCTCGGCCAGGGTGCCCCGGATCTGCACGGCCCCGGCAATGCCGAAATAGCTGGCGGTATAGGTGCCCGGCGAAATCGCGGTCAGCTTGTCTAGCGTCTGGATGCCGTAGCGATCCAGCGTGGTCTCGCTCACGAAGCTTGCCGATCGCGGCGTTTCAATGAGGGGCTTGTCCAGGCCGAATACGGTATCGTTCGGGAGTCTTTCCAACAGCCCGACACGGTCGGCCGTCACCACGATCTCCGGGGTATCAGCGTCCTGCGACTGCTCCGCGCTCGATGGCGCGGCGCCCGCCGCCTGCTGAGGCTGCGCGATCGCTACACCGCCGGCCAGCAGGCCGCCGATTGCGGCAGACGCGCGCATCAATGAAACGACAAACGAAATCCGACGATTCAACATGAAGCCCCTCCCTACCGATCGTTCGACTGAATTCGAAGCTCAGCCAAATCCAATTCAAGCTAATATCGATTCAGATATTCGCTCTTGTCTAAGCGCGCATCGAAATTTGCATTCGATTTTTTCAGAGACAACTATATCCAATCCGCCGCGAACATTTTCGTTCGGCGGATCAGATGATATCTTTTCCTGCTACTTTGTTACTTTTAACTATTCAGAGAACAGGATCTTTCATTTTGTTCAATTGGCCGGAAACCGGCCTATTCGCGCGTATAGTCCGATGGAATGACAGGATTTTCGCCCGCCTTCACCCACAGGATGATCTCGTTGCCCCATGGGTCGGCGAATGCGTGGTTGAAGCCGTTGAAGGTTTCCCAATAATGATTGCGCCACAGGATCGAGGCGCCGCGATCGACGGCCCGCTGGAGAATATCCTCATGCGATTGCCCGTCGCCGACCAGGATCCAGATGCGCGCCTTGCGACCACCAGTCGCCAGGCTGCGCGGCTCGACACCGCTGGTCTCGGGATGCGGCCGCGCGTTCGCCGCGTCGAAGATGCCCAGGTGCAGATTGCCGATCTGGCTTTCGCTGCCGTCCGAATTGAGGAAGTTTCCGCCCGGCACCATACGATGAAACACGCCATGCGGACGATCGTCATCACGCCAACCGAAGACTTCGTTGTAGAATCTTCCAGCCGCAGCGGGATCGTCAGACGCCAGATCGACAAAAATCAGTGTATTGGGAGTAGTCATTTCCGCTCCTTGTCAATAATCAACTTATGTATTCGTCACGCTTTGGCGTGAATATGTCGAGATTGAGCACCGGGACATCGCCGACAACGACGCCATAATGTTCGATATCAGGTGGCAGCACGAGCAAACCTCCCGGCCCGAGATGATGGACGGCACCATCCTTCCCGACATGGAAATCGATCTGCCCTTCGATGATGTAGACGATCTGTTCGTGCACATGGCTATGCGGACGCGGCTCGTGCCCCGGCTGCAGCCGGTTCAACGAAATGGTCGCGCCTTCACCGGAGAAGACCTTGCGCTGGACGCCTTCGCGCACATCTTCCCATGCGAGCGCATCCCAGTTCGCAGCTTTCAAATCGAGCATCGCGACCTCCCTCAAGCCAGACCGTAGCCGCCGCCTCCCGGCGTTTCGAAGAGCACGACATCTTCCGGATTCATCATCATCTTCTTGGATTCAGAATGCATTTCGCCATTGACCAGGAACCGTCCCGCAGCGCCCTTTTCACCACCGTCGAGGCCGTCCGGGCCGCTGTCGAGCCGGCTCGGCACGGCATTCAGCAGCCAGGGTTCGTTGGTATTCATATGGAAACCGATGATCTGCCCGTCGCCCCCGCGCGAACGCCCTTTTCCGCCCGAACCCCGCCGCAGTTCGCGCCGGTCGAAAACGATCGGCATTGCCGCTTCGAGGATTTCGATCGGCACCGCGGCCACGCCCGTCGGGTAACAGGTCGCGCTGGGGCCGGGCTTCGTCGCGCGTGCGCCCATGCCGCCCGAATAGTTGAACATCGAGGAGGTGAACGCCTCGCCGCTGGCCTGCTTGCCTTGAATCTGCACCGTCCAGACGGCGCCCGACCCTTCGGCGATCACGCGATCCGGAATCACCTGATGCAGGGCCTTCAGGATCGGCATCGGCACGAACATGCCCACGACGTGCCGCGCGTTGAGCGGAGAGGGATAGGCCGCGTTGACGATGCACCCTTCCGGCGCCTTGACCCTGATCGGCGCGAGCGAGCCGTAATTGTTCGGCTGCTCGGGGTTGAGGCAGCTCCGCACCGCAAAGGTGGAATAGGCATGGGTGTAGTTCATGACGACGTTGATACCGAGCGGGCTGGCATCGCTGCTGCCGGTGAAATCGATCACGACCTCACCCAGTTCGTTATCGATCGTCACCGCTGCCTTGAGCGCGATCACCTCGCCACCCGGAACGTCGAACCGGCTTTCACCATGCCAGGTTCCGGCGGGCAGGTTGCGAATGGCCTCACGCGTTGCGGCCTCGGAGCGGCTGATGATTTCTTCCGACAGATCCTCGATATCGTGCAACCCCGCCCTTTCGCAGAGCGCGATCAGGCGCTCGCCCCCCGCGCGGCCGCTGGAGATCTGTGCGGCCAGATCGCCCAGGACGTGATCGGGCGTGCGCACGTTGCGGCGGATGATGTCGTGCAGAACCGGGTTGGGTTCGCCGGCTTCATATAGTTTGAGCGGCGGAATCCACAGCCCCTCCTCATGGATGTCGCGCGCGCCGGCACCGATGCCATAGCCGCCGATATCGGTGTGATGGATCGTCGAGCCGACGAACGCGATCAGCCGGTCGTCCCAGAAGATCGGCGTGAGCACCGTGATGTCGAAGAAATGCCCCGCCGACAGCCAGGGATCGTTGGTGATCAGGACATCGCCGGGCACGAGCCGGTTCGCGAACATGTCCGCCAGGGTCTTTCCGGCGGCAGCGAGCGAGTTGATGTGTCCGGGCGTCCCGGTATTGGCCTGCGCCACCATGCGGCCACGCGCGTCGAACAAGCCGCTCGCAAGGTCACCCGCCTCGCGCACGATCGGGCTGAACGCGGTGCGCTGAAGCGCCTTGGCTTGTTCGCTCACGATCCCGATGACATTCGACCACAGGATTTCGAGTTCGATTCCGTCCATGCTCATTTCCTAGTTTCCGCGACGATGCAGCCCAGTTCATTGATCATCGCGTCCCAGTTCGGCGGCAGAACGATGGTTGTCTCACGCTCTTCGATCAAAGCCGGGCCCGGGACGACCTGCCCCGTCGCAAGCGTCGCACGCTCATAGACCGGCACCGGCCCCACCCCGGGCCAGAGCGTGGTCAGGCGTTCCCGCTTCACCTTGCCCTGCTCGCCGGCGGCCGGCCGGGTTCCCCTGAAGTCGATATCGGGGCCGACCGCGGTGAGGCGCCAGTTCACGATCTCAAGCGAGACGTGCGATGGATTGACGCCGTACTGCGCAAAATAGGCGGCCTCGAAATCGGCCTGGATCGCCGCGATATCGCGATGCTGGCGCGGATCGCCCTCGAACATGATCCCGAGTTCGTTCTGCTGACCGAAATAGCGCAGATCGGCACCGAAGATCAGGCGCACCGATTCATGATCGCAGCCTGCCTCCGCAAGCGCATCCATCGCCTCGGCAACCATCTCGTCGAGGAGCAGGTTGACCTCCTGCCAGTCCAGCGCATCGAGCCGCCCCAGGCAGCTGCGCACCAGATCCAGCCGGACCGGCGTCACCAAAGTGCCGAACGCGGAGAGGACGCTCGCCTGTGGCGGGAAGATCACCGCGGAACTGCCGAGCAGCTCCCCGACGGCGCAGGCGTGCACCGGTCCCGCTCCACCGAAGGCGAGCAATGGAATGCCGCGATAATCCACGCCCCGATCGGTCAGATGGGTGCGCGCCGCACTGGCCATCGCTTCGGCGACGATACGGTAGATGCCCTGTGCCGCGCGCGCGATGTCCGTGCCGAGCGCGGAGGCGAGCGACGACATCGCGCCTTCCGCAGCGGCCCGATCGAGCTTCATATCGCCGCCCAGGAAATTGTCCGCATCGAGCAGGCCCAGGACGAGATCGGCATCGGTGACGGTCGGCGATGTGCCGCCCCGCCCGTAACAGGCCGGTCCCGGCATCGATCCCGCGCTATGCGGACCGACCTTGAGCAGGCCCAGCGTGTCGACGCTGGCGATGCTGCCGCCCCCCGCGCCGATTTCGATCATGTCCACCGACGGGATGAGCAACGGCATGCCGCTACCTTCGCAAAAGCGATACATGCGATCGACTTCGAACGTCCCCGTGACCAGGGGCTCCTGATCTTCGATCAGGCAGGCCTTCGCAGTCGTCCCGCCCATGTCGAACGACAGCAGCCGGTCGAGGCCCAGGCGTTCGGCATACCAGCTGGCGGCAAGTGCGCCTGCGGCGGGGCCGCTTTCGATCATGCGCACCGGATTGCGCGCGGCGACGTCCGCCCCGATGATGCCGCCCGAACTCAGCATGATCAGCACGCGATTGGGAATGCCGGCCTCTTCCAGGCCGATCTGCAATCCGTGCAGATAGGGCTGGGTGATCGGCATCGCATAGGCGTTGACGGCGGTCGTCGAGGTACGCGGATATTCGCGGATCTGCGGGGCGATCGTCGAGGATAGCGAGATATGGAGTTCGGGCGCCTTCTCGCTCAGGATCGCGGCCACCTCGCGCTCGTTCGCCGCGTTGCGGAAACTGTTGAGCAGGCACACGGCCACCGACGAAACGCCTTCCGCCTTCAGGCGATCGGCCAGCGCCTCGACCTCCGCGCGATCCACCTCTTTCGCGATCGAGCCGTCCGCGAGCGTCCGCTCGGCCAGCCCGAAGGTCAGCTCACCCGGAATGAGCGGCGGCGCGAACTCGATCTGGGGATCGTACATTTCATAGCGATGCTCGTTCCGGATCGAGAGCACATCGCCGAACCCCTTGGTCGTGACGAGAGCGGTCGGCGACCCCTTGCGCTCGATCAGCGCGTTGGTGACGATCGTGGTGGCGTGAACGACGACGCCCGTCACATCCTTGGGGCTGACTCCGGCCTTGTCCAGGACAAGTCCGACGCCGCGGAAAAAGCCTTTCTTGAGATCGTCATGCGTCGTCAAAGTCTTGTCGAGACTGAGCGAACCATCCTCACCGCGAAGAACAACGTCGGTGAACGTGCCGCCAATATCGACCGCAAGCGAATAAGTCATGCTACCTTTACTTTCCAAACAAAATTACCGGAAGCCGCGGCGGCGGCCGCCAGGACTTCATCAAGTTGCTGTTGAGCGGGCGGATCGGTGATGAACTGTGCCGATCCGACCAACGCCAGGCCGCCACGCCAGTCTCCACGATGATCGAACACCGGCGCCGCAAGGGCGTTCACGCCCAGCATCAGTTGGTCGGGCGCCGACGCCCAGCCTTGCCGGCGCACCTGTTCCACGGCGGCGATCAGCCCCGCTTCACTCGTGATCGTCGCGGAGGTCCAGGCCTTGAGCGGCCCTTTGGCGACGGCGGGAAGAAGCTCGGGCGGCCCGAAGGCCAATGCCAGAAGACCGTGCGCCGTGGCATGATAGTCCAGGCTCGCCCCCGGTCTCACGCCGAATTCGATGAGGTTGCGGCCGTGGAGAAATTCCAGGACGACGACGGCACCATCGATGAAGGTCGACGCCGTCACGGTCTGCGAGGTTCGCTCCCGCAGCCGCGACATTTGCGGCCGCATCGCGGCCAGCACATCGAAACGCTCGCGCACCGCGTCTCCCAGCGTCATCAGCTTGATCGCGATTTCGTAGCGCTCGCTCTCTTCGTCCTGCCGCACATAGCCGCGCTTCATCAACGACCGGAGGTGACGATGGGCCCTGGCCTTGGAGATGCCCAGGTCGCGGGCGATCTCGGTGAGACGACAGGGGCGCGGCGCTTCCGCGAGCAGTTCGATCAAGCTCAACACCAGATCGACCGAGGCAAGGCCAGTCTCTTCATTTCCTTCCATTTGGCAAAGATTTGTCAAGATAACTTGGCCCGTGTTCCGCTGAGAGAAACGATGATCTGCTCTGCGATCCAAGTAACCAGCAACCGCCAAATCGGGCAATGGCCCGACTTGACCAATGGCGCACGCCGACATGTCGGGACGTTGTTCTATTGCGTAAAAGCCCGTCCGGTGTTGCCATCGATGGAGAATGGAAGGAATTTCAGCCGGTCATTCCTGGGGAGCCCGCCTTGACCAGCTTGCGTGAACGAATTCGACGGCGAGAGCCGATTCTGGGCACTTTCCTCAAAAGCGCGTCACACCATGTCGCCGAGGTCCTGGGCCGCGCCGGGCTCGATTTCATCATTGCCGATGCCGAACATGCGCCCTTCGGAATCGGCGAAATCGATCGTGTCGTCCTGGGCGCCCGCAGCGCCGATATTCCGTGTTTCGTGCGCCCCGCGGATCATTCGCCCGCGTTCATCGGCCAGTGCCTGGACCTGGGCGCAGACGGGATCGTGGCGCCGCATGTGGTCGACGGCGACCGCGCAGCCGATCTCGTCGCGGCAATGAAATATGCGAGAGGCCAGCGCGGCTTTTCGCCATCGACACGCGCGGCGGGTTTCGGTGGACATGCGGCTGGAACACAACGCGTTCAAGCCGATGCCCATACATCGCTCTGGTGCCAGATCGAGGATGAGGCCGCGCTGAGGCGGCTCGACGACATTGCGCGAACCGACGGCGTCGATTGCCTGTTCGTCGGGCGCGCGGATCTGGCCATGTCATTGGGCGCCGAGGGTAATGGCGATCCCAGATTGATCGACGCGGTCGCTGCCGTCGCAGAGGCCGCGCAGCGCAACGCGGTCGCCTTCGGGATCTTCGTCACCGATACGAGCGAAATTCCCCAGTTCCTGCAACTGGGTGCATCGGTGTTCGTGTGCGGATCCGACCAGAGCTATCTGATCGGTCAGGGACGCGCCAATCGCGCCGCGTTCCGGCACGCGATCGACGCCGTCTGAACCTAGGGCATGCTGTGATCCGCTGGAAGCGGATCGCATGCCCCAGGTTTTTGTTTTACCGCGATTTTAGCTTCGCTGGCCTACGGCTCGAGTCGTTCGATGATTCCATCGAACTACAAATCGCTCTACCCCCCCGTTCGGCGCCTATGCGCTCCACACCTCTCGCGCCTTTTCGTACACGCCCTGATCGTACGAGAACTCGACATTGTTCCCGTCCGGATCCTTGAGCATACAGATATAGCCGACATGTTTGGGCATCTGCTTCGGACCGAAACCGAGGCACCCATCGGCGCTCGCGCGGGCGGCGACGTCATCCACCGCTTCCTTGGTCGGCAATTCGATGCCGATATGCGCGAACGGCGCCATCGGCGGATGCTGCGCCGGCGCGAACGGGTCCTTGCCCTCGAAGAACTGCGCGAGAACCAGGACGAAGGGATTGTCAGCCGTCGTGGGATCGCCGAGCCAGGCATTGTAACCCAGCATCTCCTGCCCGCGCTGAAGCAGCTTGAGATGGGTGTAGCGTTCGTACCAGGCGATAGTCTTGTCGATATCCTTCACGTGGAGCGCGATGTGCGTCCAGCTGGCGCGGCGCGGACGATGGTCGTGATTGATCTGATCGGACATGGTCGCCTCCGCTGACAATGGACTTCAACCGACTGATGGCATCAAATGCAACGGCGTGACTTGGACGAACGCGCACGAACATGCCGCTACCGTTTCTCCGCCGCGGCACAGAAAGCCCGCCAGCCGCCAAAATCGGTGATATTCCGGGCGCCGACGATTGCGCGCGGCTCGCCGACAAATCCTTTCACCGGTTCACCGTCGTCCAGCGTCAGCGTACCGATGGCGAGTGGCGCCGGCACGTCGACGGTGAAGCTGCCAAACGCCGCCATCCCCATTTCATAGACTTCGACCTCGATCGCGGCGCCACCGTCCCCGACATGCATCAGCGCCGGCTTGGGCGGCACGCTGTCCGCCATCGCATAAAGTTCGTAGCAAGGCGCGGTCCGGCACTGCCGGACCAGACGCGCGCCGCGCGACGACAATTGCCAGTTGAGCGGCATGCCCGAAAGATGGGCGCCGACGACGGCCAGCCTGACCACATCCGCGGAAGGCGCAAGATCCAACAGGGGTTCTTCCATTCCGTCATCCTGAAGATCGAGGGCGAGATCGGCCAGCGCCGGGTCGCTCCATGCCGGGCCGATCAGGGTCACGCCGAAACCCGTTCCATTGCCGCGGAATCCGCACGGGATCGCGATCGCGCACAGATCCAGCATGTTCACGAAATTGGTGTACAGTCCCAGATTGGCGTTCAGGCCGAACGGCTCGGCCAGCACCTCGTCGATGCGATAGATGGTGGGGGTGGTCGGCAGGAGCAGCGCGTCGACCGTATCGAAGATTTCGCGGCAAAGACGCTCATAGCCTTTCAGCGCGGCGAGGTCCTCGAACGCCTGTCCTGCCGTCATCTGGCCGCCGGGCGCGACGATCG
The DNA here is from genome assembly GCA_030148625.1 of Sphingobium sp. The sequence continues at coordinate 38,702 of JASBTC010000453.1, forward strand.
CGCGCACCACCGGGTGAATGGCGGAGGGGTTGTCGCGCAGCAAATCCGAAATCACGCTGTGGCGCTCGGCCACCCAGCCGCCCCGATAGAGCAGTTTCGCGCATTCGAGCAGCGGCGCGATATCGACATCGACCAAATTCAGGCCGGATTGCTCCGCCCTCCGCCGCGCCCGTTCGTAAAGCGCCTCCGACTCACCGTCGTCGCACCAGTTCAGGTTCCGGGCGAGCGGAACGCCGATCTTCGCGATCGCGCCAGGCGCGCTCGATGCGATGCGCGAATAGGGATCGTCGCGGTCGAACGCCGTCAGCACGCGATCGATCAATACGGCATCGGCGACATTCGTGGTGAAGAGGCTGACGCAGTCGAGCGAGCGGCACGCCGGCACGACGCCGCGCTTGCTCCATCGCCCGCCGCTCGGCTTGTAACCGATCAGTCCATTGAACGCGGCCGGCACCCGCCCCGATCCGGCGGTATCGGTTCCGAGCGCGAACGACACGATGCCCGCCGCCACGGCGACCGCCGATCCCGAACTCGAACCACCCGACACATAATCGCGATTATAGACGCAGGCACAGGCGCCATAGGGGCTGCGGCTGCCGACAAGCCCGGTCGCGAACTGATCGAGATTGGTCTTGCCGATCGGTATGGCGCCCGCGTCGAGCAGGCGCTGGACGGCAACCGCGCTTTCGCTCGCCACATAGCCGAAAGCAGGGCATGCCGCGGTGGTCGGGATCCCGGCAAGATCGATATTGTCCTTGATCGCGAACGGCACGCCCGCCAGCAGCAGGTCTTCGCCCGCTTGCACGCGCATGTCGACCTTGCGTGCCCGCTGCAGGACGTCATCGCGCGTCAGGCGGGTGATCCAGGCCTGCGGCTGGACCGCGTCATAGGCGTCGGCGCGCGCCAGCGCCTCTTCGGCGATCGCCACCGCCGAGCACCGGCCGGCGCGCACCTGTGCCGCGAGCGCCGCCACACCCTGCCTGGTAACCGTCACAGCGGCGCGAAATCCGGAAACCCACCCTTGTGATACAGCAGCGGGGGAGCGTCCGAAGCGAAGTCGACGCGAACGCCGCGACCGATGAAAATGACATGGTCGCCCGCTTCATAGCTATGCTCCAGCGTGCAATCGATGAAGACCGGCGCACCGATGATCTGCGGCGAAACCCCTTCGAGCGCGCGATGGGGTAGATCGGTGAATCCGCTCGCATTCGGACTGTTCGAAAAGGCGAAGGCCAAAGCCTGTTGCCCACGGCCGAGGATATTGACGCCGAACGCCTTGCGCTCGGCAATGGGGCCGAAGACCCGGCTGTTGCGCCCCGAACAGATCGACACCAAAGGCGGATCGAGCGACGCCGAGCAGAACGAACTGTACGTCGCGCCAATCGGCCGATCGCCCTCCCAGCTCGTCACCACCACCACGCCCGATGGGAACGAGCCCATCGCCGCGCGCCATTCCTCCTGCGTCGGCGCCTCCGGACGCATCACAGGATCGGCCATACAGGTTGCCTGGGCAGGTTGGTCCGCGCGATGATTTCGGCACCGCGCTGCCGGGCATCGGCCATCAGTTTCTCCTCATCGATCCTTGTCGCTCGCCCGCCCTCGATCAAACGGACGCCGTCGATCCAGACGCTGTGCACCGGCCCCAGAGGCGCACACAGCGCCAGCTGGTAGACCGGATCGAAGATCGCGCTCCATTCCGGATTGTCGGTGTCGTGCAGGACCAGATCCGCCTTTTTGCCGGCTTCGAGCGATCCGATCATATCGGTCATCCCGAGCGCACGCGCGCCGTTCAACGTCGCCAGCTCCAATATGGTCGCGGGCCCGAAAATCGTGCGATCGACGCGCGCATCCCGGAACAGATGCGCCGTCAACCGGGCCGCGGCCAATATGCCGGTGGCCAATCCATCGGTTCCGAGGGCAACGTTGGCGCCGGCGGCAAGCATTTCGGGATAGAGGCCATGCTGCGAGATTCCGAAGCCGCCTTGAAGCGCCGCATGCGGGCAAAGGATCGCCTGGGTGCCGGTCTCGATCAGGATATCGAGTTCCGACTGGTCGATATCGGCGAGATGGGTGAGGCAGATATTGGGACCGAGCACGCCGATCGCCGCGAGATGCTCGAGGGGGCGGCGGCCATGCCTGGCCTGGAACCAGTCAGGGTCCGACGACCGCGCACTCATATGCGCGGACACGCGGATACCATGCTGATCGGCCAGCGCCTTCGCCGCCTGCCAGACCTCGTCCGAATTCGTCGAATGCCCGACCAGAACCGGCCAGGCCGCAAGCATCGCGCCTTTGCTGTCGGGATAGCGCGCGACCTCGGATTCCAGGATCCGGATCGCATCGGCGGATTTTCTGGGCTGGTCCTCAGGATTGGATGCCCGCCCCTCCACCCATTCACCCACACGCCCACGGATGCCGGTCAGCGACAGGCCCTCCATGACCGCGTCGAGCTGACGCACCGTCCCTGCCTCGAGAAAACTGGTGGTGCCGCCCCGCATCATGGCCAGCGCCGCGCATTGCGCCGAGATCGCTTCATCTTCGGCGGATTGCGCGCGAAAGATCGGGATCACCCAGCCGCCCATCACCTGCGATGGCGCTTCTCCCGGCCCGCCCCGTTTGAAACCGCGGGTCAGCGGATCACCAGTGATGTGGATATGCGCATCGACGAAACCCGGGGTCATGACGAAACCGCGCGCGTCCAATGTCTCCCTGGCGGCGACGGTGCGCGCCAGCGCTTCGCGCTTGCCGACCGCGACGATCCTGTCGTCCGCGATCGCCACCGCGCCGTCCTCCACCACATGCCGTTCGGCGTTCATCGTGATGAGGGTGGCGCCCGAAATCAGCAGATCGGCGACAATCGGATCTTCAGCCAAGCACAGTCCTCCAACCAATATCTCTACAAGCGCGATCAGCCGAAGCGGAAGCCGGAGAGATGCGCCTCCATGGCGACATCGCTGAACACCCGCACACCCGGCGCATCGCCCGCGGCGCCGGCGGCGACCATCAACGGCAACAGATGTTCTTCGCGCGGATGCGCATTTCGCGCGGCGGGCGCTTCCGCCCAATGCGCGAGCCCATGCCAGCGGGATTCCGCATCCTCGTCGCCGATCGTATCGGTCAGCCACCGGTCGAACGCTTCCGACGGCGCGGTCGCGGCCGGTGTCCGGAATGCGCGCATATTGTGATAGCTCATGCCGGAGCCGATAATGAGCACGCCTTCCTCGCGCAGCGCCTGAAGCGCCTGCCCCGCCTTCAGATGCGCCTCCGGATCGAGATCGCGCGTCAGCGAAAGCGGCACCACCGGGATATCGGCATCCGGAAAGATCAGCAGCAAGGGGATGAAGATCCCATGATCGAAACCGCGCGACGGGCTCGTCTCGGCCGCAAGGCCGGCGCCCTGCAGCAGCTCGACGATGCGCGCCGCGACTTCGGGCGCGCCTGGTGCGGGATATTGCAGTTCGTAGGTATGGGGCGGGAAACCGGTATAGTCATAGATCATCGCGGGGGCCGCGGCGGTCGACGCGGTGAACACCGCTTCCTCCCAATGGCCGGAAATGACGACGATCGCCTTGGGCTTCGCGGGCAGCGTGTCGGCAAGGCCGCGCAGCCATGCCGCCATCTTGTCCCAGGTGTCGGCCGGGCCGCCCATCTGCCGCCAGTCCATGAAAAAGCAGGGCCCGCCTCCGTGCGGAATGAACCATGTCGGAAAGATCGTGTCCGTCACGGCGTCTTGCTGGCTGGGGGAAGCGGCTTTGGTCATGGGTCCTCGCGCGATGTCGACTGCGCTCGAACCATATAAGGCGCGACCGGAAAGTCTTGACCAGAGATGCGGCCAGACTTGGCCGATACTGTCGAAGCGGCCGGTTGCGCCCCTGATCCCGCTGCCGGATCCACATGGCGAAGCCGGCGATAGCAGCGAGTCATGAAGCGCAAATCGAGAGCGAAACCCACCAGCTTCGATGCGGCAAGCGGTTCGCACAAAACTAAAATTCCAAGCCGATCTCAGGCCGACAGGATGGCGCGGATAATATGGCGGAATCTGTCCTGTTCATCGCCCTGAGGCAGACGGCGTGCAAGTTGCCCGACAACCGCTAGCGCGGCTTCGACATGCACTTTCGCCCCTTCCTGCGCCAATGTCGGCCGCGCCTGGCAAAGCAGGGTCGCCCATCGCATGACCAACCCTGCCCGTATCGCTTCGAGCCGCGCCTGATCGGCTTCGTCCATTTCCCGCAACGTGCCTTGCAACAGGCCGATCAATGTCCCCTCGCGCAAGGCGTGATCCGCCATCAGATCGGCCATTGCGGCCACGACATCGCCATCGCCGATCGATGCGACCGACGCTTCCAGCGTCCTGATCGCCTCGGTCACAGCCGCCTCCAGCAAGGCGACGAGCAACTCGGTCTTGCGCTTGAAATAGCGATAAATGGCGGGCCCGCTGATGCCCGACGCCGTGGCGATCGCATCGATGCTCGCGGCGGCATAGCCGCGTTCCTGGAACATCTGCGCAGCGGCCGACAGGATCATCTCCCGTCGCGCCTCCGGCGTCATCCGAGTTCTTCGCTTGATCGCGCCCGCCTCTGTCTCGCCACCCACCGATGCGCTCTAGCATCGCTGCCTCCGGAATGCTAGTGAACGATCGTTAATTAGGAGACCAGACTATGACTTCGCCCCTCGCTCGCCCGCTCGCGGACCCGGCATGTTTCGATCCGGATCGGTTCGCCAGCCATGGCTATCCGCATGATATCTGGACGAAGATGCGGGCCGAGCAGCCAGTGGCCTGGCATGACGACGGCGTGCGCGAGCCGTTCTGGGCGATCACCCGCTATGCGGACATCACCGCGATCGGGAAGGACAGCGACAATTTCATCAGCAGCCCCGGCGTCACGATCCTGCGCAAGGACCAAATGGTTGCCGACAACACGCCGCGCGTGCCGCTGATGCTGACGATGGATCCGCCCGAGCATCACAAGAACCGCATGATCCTGCGCGAACGCTTCAAGCCCAGCGTGATGCGTGCGCTGGAAGAACATATCATCGCGCGCTGCGGCGAGATCGCCGACGACGTCGCCGCCGCCCGCGTCGCCGCGGCGCAGGGCGACGACGTGATCGACTTTGTCGATGCGATCGCGATGCGGTTGCCGCTCGACGTCATCCTCGAACTGCTCGGCGTCCCCACCGACGATCGCGACCAGATGTATCTGTGGAGCAATGCCGTGATCGGCAGCGAGGACCCCGAATATGGCAGCGTCGAGCTGCCGCGCGAGGCGATCGTCGCCGCGCAGCAGGCGATGTTCGGCTATTTCGCGCGCTTCATCGCAGAACGCAGGAAGGCGCCGCGCGAGGATCTGGTGAGCCTGCTGGTCGAGGCGCGGATCGACGGCACGCCGCTCAACGACATGGAGATACTGGGCTTCTGCTTCCTGCTCGCGATCGCGGGCAATGAGACGACGCGCAACGCGACCAGCGGCGCGATGCTGGCGCTGATCGAGCATCCCGAAGCGCGACATATTCTGACGCAGGATCTCTCGATCATGACCCCGGCGGTCGAGGAACTGCTGCGCTGGGTGACGCCGATCGTCTATATGGCGCGCACGGCGACAACCGATATCGACATCGGCGGCCAGACGGTGCGGACGGGCGAGAAGGTCGTCCTGTTCTACCCCTCCGCCAATCGCGACGAGACCGTGTTCGAGAACCCCTTCTCGCTCGATTTCTCGCGGCGCCCGAACCGCCATCTCACCTTCGGCTTCGGTCGGCATAGCTGTTTGGGCAACGATCTCGCCCGCATCGAACTCCGCGCGGTGCTGAACGAGATCCTCACACGTTTTCCGGGAATCGAGCTTGCCGGACCGGTCAGCCGGCTGCGCTCCAACTTCGTCGGCGGCATCAAGCATATGCCCATCCGCCTGGAACCCTGAGGGCTCGACAAACT
>JASBTC010000324.1 GCA_030148625.1 Sphingobium sp.
GGCGCCGGTCGAGGGATTGCGGCCTTCGCGCGCTGCGCTGGCCTTCACCTTGAACTTGCCGAAGCCGTTGAGCGAGATCTCGTCGCCCTGGGCGGCGGCATCGGCGATCGCGTTGAAGACCGAGTCCACAACCTTGCGCGCATCGGCCTTGGTCAGGCCATGATCGGCGGCAATGCGCTCGGCGAGATCGTTATTGTTCATATCGGATTCCTTCCTGTCTCGTTGACGCCCGTTGCCGGGCGTGTGTCCATCCGTCGATCGAACCATCGATAGATGGAGGCCGCGCGTACGCGGTTTGGGGCGTTTCGAAAAGAGGGAGTCGTCGCAGGAATGGGCTTGAATCGTTGAAATTGCTCCAGATCGGGGGCTTTGGAGGGCAAGTTGCGGCCATCGCGACCGCTTCGCCATACCCGCCGACCGGAAACCGGCGCATATGGCGCTGCCGGCAAAGGGTCAGTCGTCGTCCGCCCGATTGGCGATCAGCTTGCCGTTTCGCGCATCGATCACCAGTTCGCGGACGCGTCCGTCGGCGGTCAGCACATCGACGTCATAGGCCAGGCCCGACCGTTTGGAATCGAGACCGGCCTCGATCACATGGCCAGCCTGATAGCCGGCGGCCAGGGTCAGGATGCGGGTCATCGGCAGTATTTCGCCGCGCAGCACGGCCTGCCGTTCGACGGCGTCATCGTCATCGTGACGATGGCCGGCATCGGACCTGTGGGGGCCGCCGATCGCGGCTGCGGGGATCAGTACCGCCGATGCGGCACATGCCAAGGCGAGGGCGGACAGGGTGGGCATACGCATGGAAACACTCCTTCATCATGGACGATGGAGCGTCTCTAGCGGCGTGCCGCTGACGCCAGCCGGACAGGGGGCGTCAGGATTCTATCAGCTTCAGGGCGCCGTCGACAGATAGAGCGGGGTCAGCGTCACATTGGGCACGACTCCGCCGAAGCGGGTTTCTGCCAGCGCGCAGATCGCGTCGAGCAGGTCGTCGCGCCGGTCGGCGGGCAGGCTGCGGACATAGGAATAGCTGGCGTAAAGCGCGCGGACCTGTGCGGTATCGAGCGTGCGTTCGCGGCGGAACAGGAATGGCGTGAAATCGGTAAAGCCCGCCGCGCCGATGTCGGCGCGATGCAGATCGACGTCGAGCGAATAGTGACCCGTGGCCCCCTCGGACGGCGGCAGCTCGATATCGGACAGGAGTGGCGTGACGGCGTCGGCAAAGGGATCGCCGGCACCGACCTGACGATAGACGTTCCACCACAAGGCCAGCGTTGCCCCCGGCAGCAGCAATTCGCGCAGCCGGGCAAAGGCCGGCACCGGCTCCAGCCAGTGGAATGCCGCGGCGGAGCAGGCGAGATCGAAACGTCCCGCGATCGGCGAGTCGACAAAGCCATGCTCGACGACGTGGAGGCGTTCGTCGTCGATGGTTTCGGCCAGGTGGGCGGCAAGCGCGGCATCGGCTTCGACCGCGACGAGCCGTTGCGGGTCGAGAGCGAGCAAGTCGCGCGTGGCAAGCCCGGTGCCCGGTCCGATCTCCAGAATCGAAAGCCCCGGCCGATCGCCGCAGCGCTCGGCGATGGCATCGTAGAGTTCGCGCGGATAACCGATACGTGCCACGTCATAGCCGCCGACATCGGCGCCGAAGACCGATCGTCCGACCGTCCGCGCCAGGCGTCCAAGCGTCGATTGTGCGGAATCTGCCATCACCTTCGAATCCTCCCTCTGCGACCGCGCGCGTCTTGCCACGATAAGCTGACACGATGCTTTCGCGACCGCGACCATTTGATGGACGGTCATGTCGGAGCCTTCCCAAGCGCCCGTCCCGCCATGTACGAGGGACGGTGATGAAAGCGCTTGTCGACCCCGCCAATGCCCTGACCCACGGTCTGGCCATGATCCGCGAGCAGTTCCAGGTGCCGGCCGCATTCCCCGCCAATGTGCTTGCGGCCGCCGATATCGCGGCGCGGCGGCCGCTGTCCGGACATGTCGACCGCACCGACCGGTCGTTCGTGACGCTCGATCCCGCATCGTCGACCGATCTCGATCAGGCGTTTGCGATCGAACGCAGCGGCGACGACCTGCTGCTGCAATATGCCATCGCCGACATCGCCTGGTTCGTCGATGACGGCGATGCGATCGATGTCGAGGCGTGGCGGCGCGGCACGACCCAATATCTGCCCGACGGCAAGGCCGGGCTCTATCCGCCGGTGCTGAGCGAAGGCGTGGCCAGCCTGTTGCCCGACGGTCCGCGGCCGGCCGTGATCTTCACGGTCCGCATCGCCGCTGATGGCGGCGTGCGTCTCGACGGTGCCGAACGGGCGATCATCCGCAGCCGGGCGAAGCTCGCTTATGACCGCGTGCGCGATTCGGACCTACCCGCCGATTTCACCGAGCTGGCAAAGCGCATCCAGGCTGCCGAGGCGCAGCGGGGTGCCGCGCGCGTCGACCCGCCCGAACAGGAAGTCGCCGCACTGGAGGATGGCGGCTTTCAGCTCGTCTTCCGTCCGCGCCTCGAATCGGAGGCCCGCAATGCCGCGCTTTCGCTCGCGGCCAATATGGCGATCGCCGACGCGCTTCAGGCGCATCGCACCGGACTGTTCCGCGTGATGGCGGAGCCCGATGCGTATGCCGTCGCGCGGTTGCGCCTCACGGCCGTTGCATTGGGGCTTCACTGGCCCGCCGACGCCACGCTCGCCGCATTCGAGCGGACGCTCGATGCGGCCGACGCACGGCAGGCGGCGTTCATGCTCGCGATCCGGCGTGCCGGGGCGGGGGCATCCTATATGCCCTATCGCGAGGGCGTCGTTCCCTGGCATGCCGCGATGGCCGCGACCTATGCGCATGCGACCGCGCCGTTGCGCCGGCTTGCCGACCGTTATGTCGTCCGCGCGACGCTGGCGATCGCCAATGGCGAGCCGGTGCCCGGGGTGGTGGTCAAGGCGTTCGAGGATCTGCCGGCCGTCATGGCAAAGGCCGACGCGCTGGGCGGGCAGATCGGGCGTGCCGCGATCGATCTGGCCGAGGCCGTGATGCTCCGGGGCAGCGAGGGCCGGATCTTCCCGGCGGTGGTGACCGACACCTATGACAAGGGCGCCCGCGTGCAATTGTGCGACCTGCCCGTCGTCTCGCGCGTGTCCGGACAGGGCATGGGGCCCGGCGATACGCTGCGTCTGAAGCTGATCTCGGCCGATCCGGAGCGACGCAGCGTCACATTCCAGATCGAGGACTGATCGCCGGCCCCCATATGGGCGCCGGCGATTGCCCGTCCGGTTTTACCCGGTCAGTCGGTCCGGTCGTAGGAGAATTGGATACCGGCGGTCCCACCCGTCTCGACGAACAGGTTCATGAAGGCGGGCACGGTTTCCGAACGGCTCCAGTCGCGCTGCAGCTCGCAGAATAGCTGGGGCACGCTGATCAGCTTGCCGCCCGCCTGCTCGATCCGGCGCAGCGCCGCGTCATGCGCCGCGAGCGACGTGCCGCCGACGGCATCGACGGGCACATAGACCTCATAGCCTTCGTGGAGCGCATCGAGTGCCGGAAAGGTCAGGCAGGCTTCGGTCCAGAGCGCGGTCATGATGAGTTTCCGGCGGCCGGTCGCTTCGACCGCCTTGCGGAATTCCACATCCTCCCAGCTGTTGATCGTGGTGCGGTCATAGGTCGGCTCGCCGTCCAGCACCCGGCGGATCTGCGGTACGGGCGGCTTGTTGAGGCCGGTCTCCACATTCACGGTCGAATGGACGATCGGCAGGCTATAGGCCTTTGCCGCCTTCGCGCAGCCGACGATGTTGTTGAGGAGGAGCTGGCGATCCATCGATGCGATCGAGTTCACCTGGACGGGCTGATAGTCGATGATGATGAAGGCCGCATTCTGGGGGGTGAGCAGGTGATCGGTGACGGGATCGCGGATCGGTTCGCTGGACATGGGGCATTCCTTCCGATGGTCGTTGGGCACTCGCCAGGGTTCCGCGCGGGCAGGGGCCCGGCGGTCGGGAGCGGGGCGAGCGGTCGCCGTTCCGATATCGATGGAAAGAAAGGCCCCGCGCCACTTGAGCATCGTGCGGAAAAGGCGGAACCGGTTTTCCGCAAAAAACGATGCGACAACAAATGATTACAGCGTGCTGTGCGATTCACATTTCGCGCAGCGCGCTGTAACGGCGCGGGGCCTTTCAGGTCACGCCGCGATCGCGGCGAACCGGCCTTCATTATAGTCGTCGATGGCCTGGCGGATCTCCGCCTCGCTGTTCATCACGAACGGGCCATGGCCGAAGATCGGCTCGTCGATGGGCTCGCCCGTCAGGACAAGGAGCATCGCGTCGCCATCGGCGTGGATCGCGACATCGCTGCCGCTGCGGTCGAGCAGCAGCATTTCGGCTTCGCCCGCCGCCTGGCCGCCATTGACCGTGACATGGCCGGTCAGCACGACCAGCATGGCGGTATGGCCTTCGGGCAGGTCGAGCGTGATGTCGGCATCGCGGTTCAGCCGCACGTCCCAGAGATTGATCGGCGTGAACGTCCGCGCCGGGCCATGGGTGCCGGCAAGGTCGCCGGCGATGATCCGCGCCGTGCCGGCGCCGTCGGGCAGGTCGACCACCGGGATGTCGGCACTCAGGATTCCCTGATAGCCGCCGGGCGCCATCTTGTCGCGGGCCGGCAGATTGACCCAGAGCTGCACCATCCGGAACGGTCCGCCGGTCCTGGCGAAGGCCGGCGAATGATATTCCTCATGGATGATCCCGCCTGCCGCCGTCATCCATTGCACATCGCCGGGGCCGATCACGCCGCCATTGCCGGCGGAATCGCGATGCTCGACCTCGCCGTCATAGACGATGGTCACGGTCTCGAAGCCGCGATGCGGATGCTGGCCGACGCCGCGCCGGTCGGTGGTCGGCGCGAAATAATGCGGACCCGCATAATCGAGCAGCAGGAACGGACTGATATGCGCGCCCAGGCCGTTATAGGAAAAGAGCGAGCGCACCGGAAAACCGTCACCCACCCAATGGCCGCGATCATTGCCGTAGCGGCCGAGAATCGTCTTGGTCATGGTCTGTCTCCGAGGCGATCGGCACTGTTCGTCGGCCGATCGCTGTTGGTGGACAGATAAACCCGCGACGATGGTCCGGAAAGATTGCGATATCCGACGCAGCGTTCTATTTTCAGGACGATGAAGGACCTCAACGATCTCTATTATTTCGTCCAGGTCGTCGATCATGGCGGCTTTGCCGCGGCGGGCCGCGCGCTCGGCGTCCAGAAATCGAAGCTCAGCCGCCGCATCCAGCTGCTGGAGGAACGGCTCGGCGTCCGGCTGATCCAGCGCTCCTCACGCCGCTTCTCGGTCACCGAGATCGGGCGCGAATTCCATGATCGCTGCGTCGCCATGCTGGTGGAGGCCGAGGCCGCCGAACAGGTGATCGCCGAAATCCGAGCCGAGCCGCGCGGCGTGGTCAGGATGAGCTGCCCGACAGCACTTCTCGCCTTTCAGTTCGGTGCGCTGGTCGCGCGCTTCATGGCGGCCAATCCGGCGGTCGAAGTGCATCTGGAAGGCACCAATCGCCGCGTCGACGTGATCGCCGAGGGCATCGATATCGCCATCCGCGTCCGTTTCCCGCCGCTCGAACCGACCGAGCTGGTCATGCGCCGTCTCGACGACAGCACCCAATGCCTGGTCGCCAGCCCGGCGCTCGTGCCGCAGCCGCTGTCGTCGCCGGCCGATCTCGGCGGCCTGCCCAGCCTCGATCTCGGCCCGCCGCATCGTCAGCATGTCTGGCAGCTTCATCATGACGATGGCGGCAGCGCCTCGGTCAATCACCGGCCGCGGCTCGTCACCGACGATATGGCGGCGCTGCGTGAGGCGGCGCTGGCCGGCGTCGGCGTGGTCCAGCTGCCGACGATGATGATCTGGGAGGATATCGGCGCGGGCCGGCTTCTCCATGTCCTGCCCGACTGGCGACCGCGCAGCGGCGTGATCCACGCGGTGTTCCCGTCGCGGCGCGGTTTGTTGCCCTCGGTGCGCGCGCTGGTCGATTTCCTTGCGCATGAATGCGCGACCCAGCGGCGCCAGGCGGATCACTTCCTTTAGTTGCCAGCGTCAGTCGTCATTGCCCGGCACCTCGTCCGGCGTGACGATCGCCAGGCTCGGATGCGCCTGACGGACATGGCTGCCGGCGGGGATGCTCTGGGTCAGCCAGACATTGCCGCCGATCACCGAATTGCGCCCGATGGTGACGCGGCCGAGAATGGTTGCGCCCGAATAGATCACGACATCGTCCTCGACGATCGGATGGCGTGCCTCGCCCTTGGCGAGGGCGCCGTCGTCATCGACCAGGAAGCTGCGTGCGCCCAGCGTCACTGCCTGATAGAGCCGGACCCGTTCGCCGATGATCGCGGTTTCGCCGATCACGACGCCGGTGCCATGGTCGATGAAGAAGCTGGGGCCGATCTGCGCGCCGGGATGGATGTCGATCCCGGTTCGCGAATGCGCGATCTCGGCGATGATCCGTGCGACCAGCGGCGCGCCGAGCCTATGGAGCCGGTGCGCCAGGCGGTGATGGACGACCGCGGTGACGCACGGATAGCAGAGCAGCACCTCGTCGACGCTGCGCGCGGCCGGATCGCCGCGATAGGCCGCCTCGACATCGGTATCGAGCAGGCTGCGGATATCGGGCAGCGACTGCGCGAAGGCGCGGATGATCGACTGGACATCGGCCTCGACATCGTCGGGCAATGCCGGCCGCCGCGCAGAAAGCAGTTCCTGCCGGATCTGTGCGGCCAGTTGCGACAGGGCCGATTCGAGCACGGTCTCGACATAGGCGTCCTCGTTGCCGGGATTGAGCTCGGGCGGGCCCAGCCGCAGCGGAAAGAGCACCGCGCCCAGCGAAGCGACGATCCGGCCGAGCGACTGGCGCGACGGAAAACCGAAACTGCCATGTTCGGCATGGCGCGCATTCGCGCCGCGCCATCGGTCGCGCGCCGCGCGCAGACCCTGGACGACCGGGCCGATCTCCTCGTTCGGGCTGAAGGGGGCGACGTCGATGGCCGACGGCCGAAACGGGTCCAATTTGCTCTGTTCCATGGCCAGACAGCTCGCCTCATTGGGAGTAAATCTCAAAATAGCTTTTTCTACTCATTTGATAGAAAAAACTTGTCCCCTAGTGGGATCTGCTGTGGCATCGGTGTCGGGCATGATTCCCGCCGCTCCCTCTCCCAAGACCGCGCTGATCGTCCGCCATGTGCCGTATGAAGGGCTGGCCGGATTCCGCGCGCCCATCGAAAATGCCGGCTATGCGCTCGACCGGATCGACGTCGATGCTCCCGACTTTCCGGACGCCGACCTGGTGTCGCCCGATCTCGTGATCCTGATGGGCGGCCCGATGGGTGTCGGGGAAAGCGAGGACCATCCCTGGATTCCGCACGAGATCGAGCGGCTGAAGGCACGGCTGGATGCCGATCGGCCGACGCTCGGCGTCTGCCTGGGCGCGCAGATGATCGCGTCGGCATTGGGCGCCGACGTCTATTCCGGGCCCGAGCGCGAAATCGGTTTCTATCCTCTCGCGCTGACGCCGGCGGGTGCCGAGACGCCGCTGCGCCATCTCGACGGAACCCGCGTGCTGCAATGGCATGGCGACACGTTCGATCTGCCGCCCGACACCGAATGGCTCGCCCAGACCGATCGCTACAGGCATCAGGCGTTTCGGCGCGGAAAATCGGTGCTCGCGCTCCAATGCCATGCCGAAATGGGGCTCGATCCGCGGATCGATGCCTGGATCGCGCAATCGCGCGAGGATTTGGAAGCGGCGGGATTGTGCGGCGACCGGCTTCGCATAGACTATTACCGGCACGGTCCCGACGCGGTGGTCGCGGGGCAGAAGATGATCTCGGCCTGGCTCGGGGAACTCCAATAGGGCGCGGGCACAAGACGGGCACAAAAGGAGAGCGATATGGCGACGTTGCGCATTGACGATCCGGGCCTGATCGAGCGCGCGGCATCACGGGGTATCGCGATCGCACCGTCGACGCCGACATTGGGCGCGGAGATCGCCGGGATCGGCCTGAATGATCCGATCGACGAGTCGGTGGCCGACATCATCCGCGAGGCGTGGCTGCGCTACAAGGTGATCTTCTTCCGCGATCAGGACATCGGCCATGACGCCCATATCCGGCTCGCCCGGCTGTTCGGCGCGCTCGAAGGCCATCCGGTGATCCCGCATGTGCCGGGATATCCCGAGCTGCTGCTGATCAAGGGCGTCGAGGGCGTGACGCTGACCCCGGAGACCGTCGAGCCGTTCAAGGCTTTCAACAAATGGCACACCGACGTCACCTTTCGGCAGCATCCCTCGATCGCCTCGGTCCTGCGCGCGCGGACGATACCGCCCGTCGGCGGCGACACGATCTGGGCGGATGCGGCGGCCGCCTATCGGGGGCTGCCCCAGGCGATCAAGGATCGGATCGCCGGGCTCGATGCCGAACACGACATCGTCCGCAGCTATGGCGGACGCGTCAGCGAAGAGATGCGCGCCCAGCTCGCGCGCGATTTCCCGCCGGCGACCCATCCGGTCGTACGCACCCATCCCGAAACGGGCGAGAAGATCCTCTACGTCAATCACAGCTTCACGACGCGGATCCTCGGCATTGCCGAAGAAGAGAGCCGGCAATTGCTCGACTTGCTGTTCGAGCGGATCAAGGTGCCCGAATATCATGTCCGGTTCCGGTGGAGCCCGAACGCGATCGGCATCTGGGACAATCGCTCGACCCAGCATTATGCGGTGGGGGATTATTGGCCGGCGGAGCGCGTGCTCGAACGCGTCACCGTCTCGGGCGACGTCGTCGCGCGATGATATCGCGTCGTACCGGCTCGCGGCGATTTCAGGGTTGAAAGGAAAAGTTGCCTTGATACCGATATTCTCAACCATATAAGTAGACTTAATGGTTCAGGGACTGGGTCCCATCGAATAGCCGGGAGTTTCCCCCTCTCCCTTCTCCCGGTAAAGCCTGGGCCGCACGCGAGTCACGCCGTGTGCGGCCCCCTTTTTCGGAGATGGGGCGGGGCCTCAGGCCGCTTCCGCGACGATGTTGCGCAGCGCCTGCTCGAATGCGGCGGGCGGCTGGCCGCCCGAGATCAGATAGCGATCGTCGATGATCACCGCGGGCACCGAGCTGATGCCGCGCGATTGCCAGAGCTGCTCGGCGCGGCGGACCTCCTCGGCGTAACGCCCCGATGCCAGCACGTCGCGCGCGGCCGCGCCGTCGAGCCCGGCCTTCTCGGCGGTGGCGACCAGCACGTCGTGATCGGACGGCGCCTGTCCATTGGGGAAATAGGCCTCGAACAGTGCATGTTTGAGCGCGGCCTGATGCCCCTCGATCTCTGCCCAATGGAGCAGGCGGTGCGCGTCGAAAGTATTGTAGATGCGGCTGTCCTCCGACCCGGCCATGACGAAGCCGACTTCGCCGGCGCGGGCGCGGATCATCTCGCGATTGGCCGCGGACTGTTCGGGGGTCGAGCCGTATTTCTGCGTGATATGCTCGACGATATTCTGCCCCTCGGGCGGCATGTTCGGATTGAGCTCGAACGGCTGGAAACTGATCCGCGCATCGATCAGGTCGCCGGTCTGCGCCAGCGCTTCCTCCAGCCCGCGCAGGCCGATGATGCACCATGGGCAGGAGATGTCGGATACGAAGTCGATCTTCATCGGCCGGGCCATCGGCAATTCCTTTCGATCAGCTGGTGCCGATATGAGAAGTGATTGCGCGAATTCCAGAGCCCGGCATATCGGGGGCGGGTCAGGACAGTCCGGCCGTGCCCCCGCCATCGACCGCGAGCGCCTGGCCGGTGACGAACGATGCCGCGTCCGAACACAGCCATATCACGGCTTCCCCGACTTCCTCCGCGCGCGCCATCCGGCCGGCGGGGCTGGCGGCGACGCGGTCGTCGAGGGTCGGCAGGCGTTCGCGCAACCGCGCGGCAAGCGGGGTCTCGACCATGCTGGCGCACACCGCGTTGACGCGGATATTGGTACGCGCATTTTCCAATGCGGCGGATCGGGTGAGGCCGATCACGGCATGTTTGGTCGCGACATAGTCGCCGCCGCCCGGCACGCCGCGCAGCCCCGCGGTCGAGCCGGCATTGACGATCGCGCCGCCGCCCTGGGCCAGCATCTGGCGGATCTCGAACTTCATGCATTGGCGCAGACCGCGCACGTTGAGCGCCAGCAGGCGTTCGAGATTGTCGTCATCGGCATCCTCGGCGCGGTGCGGCATGGCGCCTTCCGCGCCGGCATTGTTGTAAGCGCAGTCGAGACTGCCGAAGCGATCGACCGTCGCGCGCACCGCCGCTTCGATCTGCTCGGGGCGCGTGACGTCGGTTTCGACGAACAGGCCCTGTCCGCCCGCCGCTTCGATCAGTGCGACGGTTTCCATCCCGCCCGCGCGATCGCGGTCGATCACCGCCACCCCCTTTGCGCCGTCGCGTACGAACAGCAATGCGGTCGCGCGGCCGATCCCCGATCCCGCACCCGTGATGAAGGCCGTTTTCCCGTCAAATCTCGCCATGCCGATCCTCCCTCAACCGCGCCGGATCACCGGCAGCACCATATGGCTGGGCCGCGCGGCATCGTGATGGATGCGGTCGGTGCCCA
>JASBTC010000344.1 GCA_030148625.1 Sphingobium sp.
CAGCAACGAGGGCACGAACGAGATCATCGTCACCGCGCAGCGGCGCGAACAGACGCTGCAGGAAGTGCCGCTGTCGCTGACCGTGGTCGGCGAACAGCAGCTCGAGCGCCAGGCGGCGCTCAGCCTGGCCGACTACACCAAGCTGGTTCCCGGCCTGAACGTGCAGGCGCAGGATGCCGGTATCGTCCGCATCGTGCTGCGCGGCGCCAATACCGGGTCGGTCGGTTCGACCGTGGCGAGCTATATCGACGACATGCCGTTCGGATCGAGCGGAAGCCTGATCAACGCCGGCACCGCCGCCGCCGACTTCGATCCGTTCGACGTGGCCCGGATCGAGGTGCTGCGCGGCCCGCAGGGCACGCTCTATGGATCGAACTCGCTGGGCGGCGTGCTCAAATATGTGACCAACCTGCCCTCCACCGCCGCATTCGAGGCGCGCGCGCAGGCGGGCGTGGAATCGGCTTCCGGCGGCGGAACCGGCTTTTCGGGCAATGCGATGATCAACGTGCCGCTGGGCGATACGCTCGCGGTGCGCGCCAGCGGCTTCTATCGCGAGCGTCCGGGCTTCATCGACTCGGTCGGCTTCAACGTGAAGAACGCCAACGCGTCGAAAAGCTATGGCGGCCGCGCATCGCTGCTGTTCACGCCGACCGACAATTTCTCGATCCGGCTGCAATCGGTGCTGCAAAATATCGACGGCGGCACGCCATCCTCGTTCGACATCGATCCGGTGTCGCACAAGCCCTATAACGCGGCGGCCGGTGCTGTGCAGACGGGTGACCGCACGCGCTTCGCACTCTATCCCGACGGCTATGACATCCGCTACCGGCTGTTCGCCGGCACGCTGGAATGGGATTTCGGCGGTGCGACTTTGTCGTCGATCACCAGCCATTCCAAACAGGTCTATCTGTCGGTGACCGATGCCAGCACCAACGCGCTGCGCGCGACGATCAACGCCTTCTACGCGCCGACCGCGCCCAACACGGTGGGCTTCGTCTTCATCAACAACCAGCAGGTGAAGAAGTTCACGCAGGAGCTCCGCCTGGCCTCCAGCGATTCCGAAACCTTCGAATGGACGGTGGGCGGCTATTACACCAAGGAGAAGACGCGGCTGTATCAGCGCTACATCCCCTTCCAGATCGCATCGCGCCAGTTGATGCCGACGCGGTTGACGGTGGGCGGCGTGACCTTCGAGGATTTCGTGATCTCGTACATCAACGCCAGCTACGAGGAACTTGCCGGCTTCGCGACCGGCACGCTGCATTTGGGCGACCGTTTCGACATCACGGCGGGCGGACGCTACAGCCACAACAAGCAGGAATCCGAACAGGCGGTGATCCAGCTCGGCGTCGGCAGTGCGAACACCGGTAACTCATCGCAGGGGGTGTTCACCTGGTCGGTCTCGCCACGCTTCGAGCTGAGCGACCGCGCCTCCATCTATACGCGCGTCGCCAAGGGGTTCCGCCCCGGCGGCCCCAATCTGATCCCCCTTGGCGCACCCGCCAATTTCCCGTCGCAGTTCAAGGCCGATACGATCATCAGCTATGAGGCGGGCCTGCGCGCGGAAACGGCGGACCGCAGCTTCACCTTCGACGGAGCGATCTTCTATCTCGACTGGAAGAACATCCTGATCGCCACGACCGTCAACACACCGACCGGCCCCGTCGGCGTCAACGGCAACGGCCAGAAGGCGCGCAGCCAGGGCGTCGAACTCGCCGTGACGGCGCGTCCGACGGCGGGGCTGACCGTCATGATCAACGGCGCCTATACCGATGCCAAGCTGCTCCAGGATACGGTGCCGGCATCGGGCGGCCTGAACCTGACCGGCGGCCTCAAGGGCGATCGCCTGCCCTATGTCCCCGAATTCGCGGCGACCGTCTCGGTCGATTATGACTGGGAGATCTCGGCGGGCGCGAAGGCCTATGTCGGCGCCAATGTCCGCCTGATGAGCGATCAGCCGGGCACGTTCAGCGCCGCCTATCGCGCGGCCTATGGCCGGTCGCCAGCCATCGACGGTTACAAGACCGTCGATCTGCGCGCGGGCGTCAATTTCGAGCACTTCAACCTGAGCGTGTTCGCGAACAACCTGACCAACAGCTATGCCCTGTCCAGCCTTGGTTCGGTCTTCACCGCCGCGCCCGCTGCGATCGGGGGATCGAACGTCAACTATCTCACCGCCGCGGGCATCCGTCCGCGCACGATCGGCGCCTCGGTCGGCGTCTCGTTCTGACATAAGGAGCCGGGCATCGATGGGAGATGCCCGGCTTCCTCACGCCGAACGGGCGCAAGATAGGACTGTGAAATGACGAAACTGATCGGCTGGCGGCGGCTCGGGCGCTGGATGAAACGGATCGGTCTGGGCCTTGTCGCGCTGGTGATCATGCTCACCATCGTTGGTGCGATCTATGAAGCGCTGGGGCGGAGAAGCGCCGAGGCGAACTATCCGCCGCGCGGAAAGATGGTCGATATCGGCGGGCGCAGGATGCACATCGACTGCCGCGGCACGGGATCGCCGACCGTCATTTTCGAATCCGGACTGGGAACCGGCGGGACACTCGACTGGACGCTGGTGCACGACAAGATCGCGCGCTTCACCCGGGCCTGCGCCTATGACCGGGCGGGGATCATGTGGAGCGATGCCAAGGATACGCCGCAGCGCGCCGCGGCGGTGGCCGACGATCTTCACGCGACGCTGAAGGGCGCCGGAATCGCCGACCCGCTGGTCCTCGTCGGGCATTCGATCGGCGGGCCGTACATCCGCACCTATGTCGGACGCTATGGCGATCAGGTGGCCGGGCTGGTCTTCGTCGACGGCTCGTACCCCGATCAGGTCGCGCGGCTCGGGAAAGTGACGGGCATCGACGTCCATCCGAAACGGGCGTCCCTGCTGATGCACGGCGCGTCCGCGCTGTCGTGGACGGGCATCGTACGGTTCATGATGTCGGACGCCGCCAAAGGGAAATTGCCGGAGGACGCCGCGGCCCGATTGGGTGCCTATGTCAGCAAATCCGTGAAGGGCGCGACATCGGAGCTCGATGGCTTCGATCGCACGATGGACGATGCGCGCGCGGTTCGCAGTTTCGGAAACCGGCCGGTGATCGCACTGACCGCGCTGGCCCCGTTCAAGCCCGAGGAATTGAAGAGCGCGGGGATGACACCGGAGCAGGGCGCACGCTTCAAGCAGCAATGGAAGACGATGCATGCCGAGCAGGCCGCGCTTTCGACGCGTGGCCGTCAACAGATCGTGACCGATGCCGGGCACTATATCCAGGTCGATCGCCCCAACACCGTGATCTCCGCGGTCCGCGAAGTGGTGGGTGATGTGTGGGCAGAGAGACGCTTATGATCCGGAAGCCGGGCACTGAGGGGAAGTGCCCGGCTTCGCCCCGGCTGAACGCCTTACTTATATCGGATCGGCAGCCGCGGCACCGAGGTCCACGGCGATGCGGATCGGCAGCAGCATGTCGCGCGGCGGCGGCCCCGCGAGCCGGTGTCCGACGATCAGCGCGCGGAGATCGGCATTGGGCTCGGGATGCGCGAAGGACGCGAAATCGATCCGTTCCACCGTGCCGTCGGGAGCGATCCAGACCTTGACCTCCAAGGGCGGTGTCGGCTGGTCCTCCGCCGGGCGCGTGCGATCGAGATAGGTGCGGAAGCGCACCCCCGCCTCGCTATCGGCCTTGAGCCATTGGGTGATCGCGGCGGTGGCGCCCTCCGCATAGCGCACCCATTCGGCCGGTGCCGCGGACGGCGACACCGGCTGGGCGGAAACGGGCGCGGTCGTGGCGAGCCCTGCCCCGACCAACGCCGCCAACCATCGCGTCAGCCATGCGAAAAGGGCCGGCGCACGAAGATCCTTGCGGCGCCGCATCACCGCGCCTGAGCGGGCGCCGACTGCTGCTGGGGCAGCCGTTCGCGCTCGAACGTGATCGTCTGGATACGGGCATCGAGGCCGCGCACCACATCCGCGGTGAGGTCGTTGGCGAAATTCCCGCCGAGCGCCGCGTTGCGATCGAACAGCAGGCCGCATTTCTTCTGGCCATAGACCTGGGCGATGACCGGTTGCGCTTCGTTCGAGATCCGTTCGAGCGCCTTGGCACGCGTCGCTTCGATCTCGCGGCTGTTATGGGCCGCCAATTGCTGAAGCGCCTGCCAGCGGGTCGCAAGCGCTTCGCGCCGCGGCTTGGTCTGCGCGGTGTCGGGCTGGCCTTCGAGCGCCTTGGCTTCGGTTTCAAGCGGACCGCGCTGCTTGGCGATCTCGGCCTGCACAGCCTGGGTCAGATCCTGAAGCCGCGCCGACGCCGCCTTGCCGACCGCGGCATTGGCGAACACGGCTTCGCGCGAGAGCAGGCACATGCCCGCGACCACCGGACCGCCCAGCGGCTGCGCATTGGGAGCGGGCTGCGCCGACGCAATCGATGCGATCGGCAGGAGAAGAGCGGCGGAAACGAGCAAACGCGTGATCATGAGCGAACTTTCTTCGAATATGTGGACGGCGCCGGGGCATCGGCCCCGGCGGTTTCTGTCGGTGCCGCCGAAGCACGCGTCGGTGACTCCTGCATGACATCGCCGTGCGATGCGTGCCGGACGAGCAGCGCCTGGAAGCGTTCGAGCGAGGCCAGATGGAAATGCACGAGCGGCAGCCAGCCCTTGCGGTGCCAGTCGATCACGGCATCGTCGGCGAGCGCACCGAACCTGTCGGCATCGATGATCTGGAAACCGTCGAGGCCGAGGGTTCGTCCGTCGGGCAGCGTCGCGTCCGCCCGGCGGTCGATCAGCAGATCATGGGCCTTCAACGCCTCGGCAAAAGCCCGCGTCGCGGTGACGTCGGCCTGGAAGGCGTCGCAAAAGGCGAGCGCCTGTCCGGTCAATGCGGAGGGCTTGCCGTCATCGAACAGCGGCGCGCCTTCCGTCCCGGATCGTACGACCCGATCCGCCCCCGCATCGATCGCCAATGCGAAGCCGTCCGGGTTGACCGTGGCGATGAAACCGAAGGGATAGCGGCGCACATAGGCGGGCACATAGGCGTCGCCCGTCCAGCGGCCGCCCTCGACGAACAGATTGCGCCGTTCGAGCCCCAGCACGGCGACCGGCTGCGCATCGTCGCCGGCGAACACCACCGGATAGCTGCGGGCGGCAGCCGCCAGTTCGCCGATCACGATCGGCACATAGGGGGCATCGGCCGCGAACGACGCATCGCCGTCCCTGAGCCGCCAGGCGGCATGTGCGTTCGAACTGAGCGGCTGCGGATCGCGATAGAAGAGCGGCAGGCTGGATGCGGCTTGCGCAGCCGACGGGTCGGGGGTTGGGGACGTCATGGATACTCCGAAGGAAAAAGGATGCGCGGCCGCCCCGGGGGCCGCCGCGCGGATCGTCACTCGCCAAAGCCGAGGAAACGGACGTTGAGGATCGTCGGAAGCTCGTTGCGTATCTGCGGCCGGCTGCGCTCGGCCAGCGCCGCCGCCTGGTTCGCGACAGCGCTCGCCGCCGACGAAGCCGCGGTCAGCGCGCCGGTGTCCACGACGATCGCCTGCGGAATACCGACGGCTTCGCCCTGCACTTCGATATTGGCGGCATTGAGCACCTGCAGCGCCGCCAGATTGACGTTGCCCGACACGCGGATGCCCGCTTCGCCCGCATCGATCGTGCCGAGCGGCGCGATCAGATCGACGTCGCCGGGTGGAATCTCCGGGATCGGATTGAGCGTCGCGATGCCGGCGCCGGTGTTCTGCGTCGGCGGCGACAAGGTGACGTTGCCATATGCGTCATACACCCGGCGCGGCGGCTGATAGACCGCGGTGCTCTTCGAACCGCGACCGGCGTTGATGTCGCCCTGTGCCGACCACATGAACAGATCGCCGCCAAAGGTCGTGAAGACGCGGCTTTGCCCCAGCAGCACCGATCCGAGCGAATAGATGTCGATATCGCCCGAACCCATGCTGAGCACGCCGGCCGTGGACGGCGGAGCGATGCCGCCGACACCGACCAACGTCTGGCCGCCGGCCACCATCAGCTCGATATTGCCGCCGAACAGCGTGCGCACGCCCGATCCGCCGAACATGGTGAGGTCGCCGGCATAGGAGATCGCCTTGCCGTTCGCGTCCTTTTCCGGGAACAGCGTGGCGATGGCGTTGCGGCCGCGCAGATAGCTGCCGAAGCGCGGCCCATCGGCATCGTTATATTCGCGGCCGCCGGCCTTCAGCTCGTCATAATAGGCCAGGCGGACGAAGATGCCGCGTTCGACGGGCTTGAGCTCGTTGAAATAATCGAGCGCGGCTTCCGGATTTTCGGCTTTGAAGTCATAGCGCTCGGCCAGCCAATCGATCAGCTCCGCCTCATAGTTCTTGGCGACCTTGCCCACATTCACTTCTTGCACCAGCGGATAGGCCGGATCGGCGCGATTGGCAGGATCGAGATACAGGCGGGTGAACGCATCATAGTTCGGCCCGCCCGCGCCGACGCCGGTGAGCACCGAGATACCGGCGCCGCCGTTCCGCGTGGCCGGCGTCAGGTCGAACAGCGGCCCGACGCTGGTGAGGCGCCCCTGATCGGCCTGATAGACGTTGCGTCCGGCCTCGACGATCAGATTACCCGGCCCCGCGACGGTCATATTGGCATAGACGATGTCGCGCCCGGCCGAGATCAGCGTGATGTCGCGCGGATCGTTATGGACGACCAGGCCTGCGGTCAGGAACGGCCCGCCGAAGATCTGGGTGGTGCCGCGGCAATCGACCGGCCCGGTGGCGCCGCAGCCCAATGCGGGAACGGTGCCCAGATGGATGATATCGCGCGAAGCGCGGATATCGGCCGATCCCGAGCTCATATAGATCGGCGTCTGCCCCTGCCACGCCATCATGCCGAAGGCGAAGCGCAATATGTCGCCGCCCGCCGCATAGAACAGCGCCGGTGGTTTCTGCCCCTCGAGCAGGCGGCCCAGAGCGGAATCCTTCTGGAAGGCCATGTTGCTGCCGACCCGGGCGTCGCCGATATTTCCGTTCAGCGGAACCCCGCCCTCGGCTGCCGAGGGCGTGCCCTGCACCTGCGTCGTCCAGACCGGGCGGAAGGGGTTGGGCAGCAATTCCGGGCTGTTGGACATGCCCGAAAGCGCGATCGGCATCGTCGCCGGGAAATCCCCGACGCCGTCATACATGACCCGCCCGCCGCTGATGATCGAGCCGCCCGCCAGGAACTCCACCTGGCCCTTGGGTGACGGCGAAAGTTCGAGCGCGGCGATGCCGTCGCGGCAGTCATTGCCGCAGTCCGCCGGCACCCACTGGATATTCCCGCTCGGCGCCGTCGCCGTCAGGATCGGCGGATACCAGTAGCGATTATCGCGCCTGGCGCCGTTGCCGTTCGCCATCGCCACCGGAGAAATGCCGCCGCCCGCCGAGAACAGGTGGATGGCGGTATCGTCCTGCCACAGCGTGAACGACGTCCGCAGCATGTTGCCGGGCGCGCGCTGATAGCCGCTCGGGATCTGCGTCTCGACGATGACGCACTGGCCGGGCTCCATCTCGCAGACATTATAGCTCGGATCGAGCGCCCAATCGTCGGTCGGCTTGCCCGGCACGCCACCATAGAGATTGTCCTCCGCCCAATGCCAGGCCCGCCGCGTGCCGCCGGCCTGGATCGCGCCGAAGGAGACGCCCGCTTCAGGAAGCTCGGTGATCGCGCCCGGATCGCCGACGCCGGCCAGGTTGAGCTGGCCGCGCGTGTTGAGGCGGACCTCGCCATCGCCCGGCACCAGGGTGATGCCGCCATGACGGCTGCTCTCGATGATGCCGATATCGGTGCTCAGGCGCGGATCGAAATTGTCGTTGCGAAGTATCGATGCCGTGCCCCGGCCGACGGCGCGCGCCAGCAGATCGGTGTCGCCGCGCAGATTGGCGATCGATCCCCCCAGATCGGTATCGTCCATGATGGTGGGCGCCATCGGGTTGAGCGCGCCGCCGATGCGGATCTCGATGTTGCCGCCGCCGGTCTGCACGACCTTGCCCCCGGTGACGAAGCCGGAGGTGCGCGTCACCTCGGTCACCCGTCCCGTGCTCGCCACCGCGAAATTGAGCGCCTGGCTCGCCATCTTGGACCGCAGCCTGTCGCTGTAGCTCTCGCCGGGGCGTGCAGACCAATCCTGCTGCATGCCCGCGTCGCCGCCGGCCGATACGGTCAGGTTGCCGCCGCCCAGCGTGCCGATGCCCATGAAGCCGACCAGTATCGGCGCGTTGAACCCGACGAAGCCGTTATCGGCGACCGACGGATTGTTCGGCACGTAACCGCCGAAATTCACCCACCAGGCCGTCGGGATATCCTGTTGCAGCGCCGGTGCGCTGCCTTCCGATATGCCATAGGCACCCTGCCGCCACAGCCAGTTGGTGACGGTGCCGCTGCCCGGGCGCAGATAGCCCGAATCCCGCCCGGTCTGATAGCCGGTGAGATTGCCCTGCACCGACAACAGCAGATCGCCGCCATGATCGGGATACCAGGCCTGATAGTCGCGGATGCTGTCCGCATAGCCGTCGAACCGGGCACCGATCCACGGATTGGCCAGTCCCTCCGCACCGGCCAGCGTCGCGCGCGGCTGATTGTAGACATTGTAGCCGTCGGCGGT
>JASBTC010000354.1 GCA_030148625.1 Sphingobium sp.
GCGGCTGGCGAAGCCCGCCTTTCTGGCGACCTCGTCCATCTCCGCCCGGATTCGCGCGACTTCGTTCAGCCCGATCCGGTGGATCGCATCGGCGCTCAGATCGGTCGTGGTCTCCTGACGGATGCGAAAGGCGTAATAGGCGGCACCACCCGGCTGCGCCGATATGCCCGGTGCCTTCGCGCATTTCTTCGCATAGGTGCCGACATAGAAATCATGATGCCTGGTGTAGGCCGGATTGAGCACATCGGTCACGATCGCGCGGGCGCGGGCCTTCATCGCCGTCCAGTCGGCGTCGGACATGTCGACGGGGCGGGGTTTCAGGAAGGGCGCGTAGAAGCGCGATTTCTCCGGATCGGCGGAGACGACGCCGATGATCCCCTTTTCATAGCCCTTGAGCGCGATGCAGGGCAGGACATAGCCGCCATCGACTGCCTGCCCGGTGATCTTCAGCGCTTCGTCGTTGAGTTTCGGATATTGGGCGATGCGGGCCAGATAGCTCTGATAATCTGCGCGCGTGCGAAAGGGCAGGTCGTCCGCCATGCTCGCGAAACCCTGGTGCCAGCCATAATAGGTGGTGAAGAGCATGGTGCGCTGGCCGAAACGATTTTCCTCGACGGCCTCGGCGAAGGTCCGGCGCAGGATCGCCTTGTTGACGCGATCGGCGGCGGACAGGCTCGCGTCCGGAATCGCATCGAGCCGCTTCAGGAATGCCGCATTGTCGCTCGTGCGCCGGTCGGCCGCCGCCAGGCTGATGTCGCGGATGCGATCGTCATAATCGCGCACCCCGAGCGATGTCGCCAGCGTCGGCGATTCGCGCAGCATCCAGGCCTCGTAGTCGCTCTGCAGCCGCTTGAAATCGTCGGCGGGTGCAGCCGTGGCGGGATGGGCGGACAGGAGCAGGGCGGTCAAGAACCAGCGGCGCATCGGACGATCCTCGCGAATTGTGATGTGCTTGAAACGCTAGTCATTTTGTCGGCGGATGCCCACTCCGCTCTTCCGGTTCGGCTATGCGACGAACCGTCGGCGCGATCCGGAACTCCCGACCGCGCCGTCCATTCTACAGGCCATGAGCGGAATGAATATCGGTGGTGCGCGGCGGTTGCAGCGCTCCGGAAAGTTGCGGCGTGAAGCGGAAAATTGTCTGGCCATCGCGGTTCGCGAGACACAACCGGATATGGCGGCGCTGCTGATCGACGAGGCGGTAAGGTTGGCGGTGCGCGCACGCGAGCTTGGCGGAGAAGCGAACGACGCTGGAGGCTTTGGCGATCCACGCGACGCTCAAGCGCGCCGAGGATTCCTCCTCGACCGGCCATCGGAATCAGCGAACAACGCGGACGACGGCGGAGAAAACCGCCCGATGGTCGCCGCGAATGCCGCGTATCCCGCCTGGCTGCTGAAGCGGGCACCCCGCTCCGACTGATTGACTTTACCGTTACGTGCGATTAACGACCCGCCCGCTCGCCAATCCCGGTGAGCGAAAGGAACTGCAATGTTCGGACGCTTTTATCTGTCGGGATTGATCCCCGCAGCCGTCCGGACCTCGCCGAAGCGCTAGTCGCGTCCTCGGCCGGGTCCGTGGACCTGGCTGCAATCATCCCGAAAAATTCAGAGAACCAATGCCTGCGGCACCTTTGCGTCCGACGGGTGGACCGGGTGAAGACATGGGCGAGAAAGACCTTGCGCGGGGCATGATCCTGCTGCTGCGCGAACATATCGAAGCGGATTCCGGCGCCGGAAAGGCGCTGGTCGAATGGATGGAGAAACGACGCGACTGGCTGTGGCCTGCGGGCGAAGCGCCCGAGGCCATCGACTGGGAGTCGATCGAGGGTTTCGCCGGCCGGATTCCGGCGGGCGAAACACCGGGCACGCCGTTGCGGCTGGCGGAGGCGATCGCCGACGTGCTGTCGCTCGACGGTTTCGATCGCGCGCTGCTTGTCGCCGTGATCGGTTTCCATCGAGCCAACCGGCTGACCGAGTTGCGTGCCGTGCTGGAAAAGGAACGCGCCGACATGCCGGTGGTGTTCGGCATGCTGGCCGGTGCCGAACGGGGGCGTGCCGCCTTTGCGGTCCGCACCAGCCTGCCGGTCGGGCTCGGGCTGCTCGAAGTGGCGATGAAGTCGCTTGGCGGCGTCGATCTCGATCTGAGCTGGACGTTCGAGCGGCTGCTCAATCGCGGCGTTCCCGAACCCGACTGGCTGGCCGATGCACTTGCCGGCCCGCGGCAGGGCGCGGTGCTGACGCTCGACGATTTTGCGGGTGTCGCCGAGGCCGATCTGCTCGTGCGGCTCCTCAAGGGAGCTGTCGCGGGGCGCGAACCCGGGGTCAACATCCTGATCCATGGCCCGCCGGGTACGGGCAAGACCGAGCTGGCGCGGACGCTGGCAGCGGCGGCCGGGGCCGCGCTCCATGCCGTGGGCGAAGTCGACGAGGATGGTGACGAACCGTCACGCTTCGACCGCATCTCGGCGCTTCGTCGCGCCCAGCGCGCGCTGGAGCGGCGCGGCGGTACATTGCTGCTGTTCGACGAGATGGAGGATCTGATCGGCGACACGCGGCAGGGCGGCAGCGGCTATTCCGACGCCCGCATGGGGTCGAAGATCTTCATCAACCGGATGCTGGAAACCAATGCGATTCCGGTGATCTGGACGAGCAATGCGATATCGCGGATCGATGCCGCGCATCTGCGCCGGATGAGCTTCGTGCTGAAGCTCGATCATCCGCGCGGACGCGATCGCATGCGCGTCCTGTCGCGCATCGCCGCGCTGGAGGAGATGCCGGGTGCGGCCGAGCCGCTGGCCGGCCTTGCGCGCGACGCGGTCGAATTGCCCAGCATCGCACGCGTCGCGCTGCGCTCGGCGCGGATCGCCGGCGGTGATGCTGCGGAGGCCGCGATGGTTGCCGGGGCGCTGGTGCGCGGGCTGCGTGACGAAGAGGGGATGCCGCGTGAAACGGCGAAGCCGCTGCTCGATCTCGACCTGTTCGAGAGCGATCCGCCGGTGGCCGATCTGATCGAACGGCTGACCGCACCCGGTGCGCCCGTTGATTTCACGATGCTGCTCACCGGCCCGCCCGGCACCGGCAAGACCGCGCTGGTCGGCCATGTCGCGCGCGGGCTCGATCGTCCGCTGCACGTCAAGCGGACGTCGGACGTACTGAGTAAATGGGTGGGGGAGACCGAGCGCAACATCGCCGACGCCTTTGAGGATGCACGGCGCGAGGGCGCGGTGCTGCTGTTCGACGAGGTCGATTCGCTGCTATTCGATCGGGCGGACGCGACGCGGTCGTGGGAAGTGGCCCAGGTCAACGAATTGCTGACCTGGCTGGACGGGCACGGCCTGCCGGTGTTCGCGGCGACCAACCATCCCGGACGGCTCGACCCCGCGGCGCTTCGGCGTTTCGTGTTCAAGCTGTCGCTTGGGCCGCTGTCACGGGCCCGCGCGGCACGGGCGTTCGAACGCTTTTTCGGCATGCCGGCGCCGACCGGCATGCCGATGCCGGAGAATCTGACGCCCGGCGATTTCGCCGTGGTGAAGCGCCAGCTTCGCTTCAGCACCGGGCTGGAACCGCATGTCGTCGTCGCGCTGCTCGAAGCCGAGGCGCGCGCGAAGCCGGGCATGGCGGGGCGGATCGGGTTCTGAAGTGGCTCGGAACCACGGCAAACAAGGGATATTCGGTGATGATCCGGTTCGATCCGAACTGGATCATCGCCGACCCGATCCGCCTTCGGATTGATCAAAATCAGCGACAGGCGGACTTTAAGAACATATAGTGAACACATGTCCCAGCTCGATGTCCGCCAGAAGCTCGAAATCCTTGCCGATGCCGCCAAATACGACGCGTCCTGCGCGTCGTCGGGAACGGTCAAGCGCGACTCGGCCAGGGGCAAGGGGATCGGTTCGACCGAGGGCATGGGAATCTGCCATGCCTATGCGCCCGACGGCCGCTGCATCTCGCTGCTCAAGATCCTGCTGACCAACAGCTGCATCTTCGACTGCCATTATTGCATCAATCGCAAGAGTTCGAATGTGCGGCGCGCGCGCTTCACTGCGAAGGAGGTCGTGGACCTGACGCTCGCTTTCTACCGGCGCAACTATATCGAGGGGCTGTTCCTCTCCTCGGGCATCATCCGATCGTCCGACTATACGATGGAGCAGATCGTCGAGGTGGCGCGATCGCTGCGCGAGGATCATGATTTTCGCGGCTATATCCATCTCAAGACGATCCCCGACGCCGATCCAGACCTGATCCATCAGGCAGGGCTTCATGCCGATCGCATGTCGATCAATGTCGAGCTGCCCACCGAGCGCGGCCTCAAGCGGCTGGCGCCCGAGAAATCGGGCGTACGGATCGAAGGGGCGATGGCGGGGCTGAAGGCCGCGATCGTCGATACCGCCGATGCGCGCGCGCATTACAGGCACGCGCCGGATTTCGCGCCGGCCGGCCAGTCGACCCAGATGATCGTCGGCGCAGACGCTGCGACCGATGGCGACATCGTGATGCGTGCGAACAGCCTTTACGATCGTTTCGCGCTGCGGCGCGTCTATTATTCGGCATTCAGCCCGATCCCCGATGCCAGCGCGGTGCTGCCCTTGCGTCGTCCGCCGCTGATGCGAGAGCATCGGCTCTATCAGTCCGACTGGCTGATCCGCTTCTATGGATTCGCGGCGGACGAGGTTGTCGCCGCCGCCGACGATAGCGGCATGCTGCCGCTCGATATCGATCCCAAGCTTGCCTGGGCGCTCAAGCATCGCGATCGCTTTCCGGTCGACGTCAACCGCGCGCCGCGCACGATGCTGCTCCGGATTCCGGGGCTGGGCGTGAAGGCGGTGGACGCGATCCTGACCGCGCGGCGCTGGCGCCGGCTGGGCCTTGCGGATCTTGCGCGGCTGACCGTCTCGGTCACGAAGCTTCGACCGTTCCTGATCGCGGAGGACTGGCGACCGGTCGCTTTGGCCGATGCCGCGGACCTGCGTCCGCTGGTGAGGCCGAAGCGCAAACAGCTGGAACTGTTCGACGCATGAGCGATTCGGATCGTCGCATTCATGCCGTCTTGCCATGGCGCTCCGACTCGGCTTCATTAGGGCCGAGTCGAGGGAGAAGACATGGCATCCCAACCGTTCGATCGCGATATCTGGAAGCGGCGTGTGTCGAACAACAGCGCGGGCGCGCTGATCGTGTTCGCGCTGTTGCACATATTGTGCCTCGCCGCCGCGTCGGGTCATGCCGCGCCGCTGCATATGATCGCGCTCGTGCTGCCGGTGATGGCCGTGATTCCGCTGATGGCGCGCTTCGAGGCCTATTGGATTGCCCGCCCCGATGCCGGTGCCTTTCGCCGCGCGGCGGGTCTGCTCTGGGTGGCGGCGGTGGTCGTACCTTTCCTCTGGAGCGGGCTCTATCGCCTGATCGGTTGAACCCGGACGCAGGTCCGGCCGTTGAACCTCCGAACTGAACGGAGGCATATCGATGGCAAACGCCGAAATCTTCGAACGACTGAAGCAGGATCATGACCGGCATCGCATGATGCTGGCGAAGATCGACGAGACCAAGGGCGACAGCGAAGAGCGCCGCGCGCTGTTCGAGGCGTTTCGCATCGAGGTCACTGCGCATGCCGCGGCTGAAGAGGAATCTCTCTACGCGACGATGCTCGCCAAACCCGACCTGCGCGAGGACGCCCAGCATTCGGTGTCGGAGCATAAGGAGATCGACGATTTCCTCGAGGAGCTCGACGAGATGGAATTCTCGTCGCCCGGCTGGCTGACGCGCTTTCGCGCGATGCGTCATCGCTACGAGCATCATATCGACGAGGAAGAGGAAGAGATGTTTCCCGACGCGGCGAAGCAATTGACCGGCGAAGAGGAAGCCCGGCTCGCCGAAGTCTTCAAGCGGCGCAAGCCGGCCGAACTCGAACGGGCGAAATAGACAGGAATGCGTGTCGCGTCGCTGGCCGGCGAAGATGATTTCGAAGGTTGGCGGCGTGATGCGAGGACGCTGGCGCTTGCCGGCATCTCACCGGCGGATATCGTCTGGCAGGTGGGTGAAACCCCGGTCGATCTGTTCGCGGATATACCGGTGATGCCGACGGCGCGTGCCGCCTTTTCGGTGCCGCGCCCCTTTCTCGAGCTCGCCGAAACAGCGATCCTGCATCGCGATGCCGAACGTTTCGCCTTGCTCTACACTTTATTGCTGCGGTTGCTGAGCCAGCCGGGCCTGATCGAGGATCGCGCCGATCCGCTGATCAGGCGACTGGAACATATGGCCGGATCGGTGCGGCGCGACATCCACAAGATGCGCGCTTTCCTGCGCTTCCGCGAAGTGACCGAAGCCGATACCACGCGTTTCGTCGCCTGGTTCGAGCCCGAGCATCATATCGTGCGCGCCAATGCCGGTTTCTTCGTGCGTCGCTTCCCCAATATGCGCTGGTCGATCCTGACGCCCGAATTGTCACTGCACTGGGATGATGAAACGCTTTCCGAGGGGCCGGGTGCGTGCCGCGAGGATGCGCCTGACGACGATCCGGTCGAAGCGGTGTGGAAGACCTATTATGCGTCGACCTTCAATCCGGCACGGCTGAAGCCCGGCATGATGTTGAAGGAGATGCCGCGAAAATATTGGCACAACATGCCCGAAACCGCGTTGGTGCCGCAGTTGATCGCAGGCGCGCAGGCGCGGGAGAGTGGCATGATCCGGACGGCCAGGGCGACGGCGCCGACCAATATAGGCGCGGCCTGGACAGCGCTCCGCGAGGAAGCTGCGGGTTGCACGCGCTGCGACCTCCACAGATATGCGACGCAGACCGTCTTCGGCGAAGGGCCGCTCGATGCCGAGATCATGCTGGTCGGCGAACAGCCCGGCGATCAGGAGGATCAGCAGGGCCGCCCATTTGTCGGGCCGGCCGGCAAGCTGCTCGACGAGGCGCTGGCGGCGGCGGGGATCGATCGCGGCAAAGTCTATGTCACCAACGCCGTCAAGCATTTCAAATATGAGCAGCGCGGCAAGCGCCGCATCCATCAGCGTCCGCTGACCAGCGAGATCAAGGCCTGCAAATGGTGGATCGAGCAGGAAACTCTCTTGATCCGGCCCAAAGTGACCGTGGCGCTGGGCACGACCGCGGCGCAATCGATCTTCGGCCGGGCGATGAAGATCGGCGACAGCCGAGGCAGGGCGCTCGACCTGCCCGATGGCGGTGAAGGCTGGATCACCATCCATCCCAGCTATCTGCTGCGCATGCAGGGCGATGTGGAAGCGGAGCGTGCGCGCTTCGTCGATGAATTGCGTATGGCGGCGCGAAGCGTGGCTGGGCCGACTCAAATGCAATAATGCCTGTTTGTCCCGAGCCCTTCGACAGGCGTTCAGGACAGGGCTCGGGACAACGGTGCAATTGACTGAACGGTTCAGCCAGAAACGCCGGGATCTTCCCCTACAAACCCCAATGCTTCCGCGATCGCCTTCACCTTGTCCTCGCGTCCCGGCGCATGTTTGGCCACCAGCGCGCGGTAGGCGGTGAGGGTTTCGGGCGTCGCCTTGTCGGGCGATCCCGAATCGAAGGGTGGGGCAGGATCATATTCCAGGCTGAGCTGGATGAAACGGGCATGCGCCTCGCCGCGGATCGCGGCGGCAAGCGACAGGCCGAAATCGATGCCCGCGGTAACCCCGCCGCCCGTCACGCGATTGCGGTCGAACACCACGCGCTCCGCCACGGGAATCGCGCCGAACCATTCGAGCTGGTGGCGCGACGCCCAATGGCATCCGGCGCGATAGCCCTTGAGCAGCCCTGCGGCGGCGAGGATCAGCGATCCGGTGCAGACGCTCGTTACCCATTGGGCGTCGGCCGCGATGCGGCGCACCCAGTCGAGCGTTTCCGTATCTTCCATCACCGCGACGGTGCCGAATCCGCCGGGCACGCAGAGAATGTCGGCGCTCTCGATCTCGTCGAAGGTGGCTGTCGGCAGCAGTGGAAATCCCGCATCGGTCCGCACCGGATCGCGCGTCTTCCAGACCAGCTCGACCGACACGTCGCCGATCCGCGAGAGCACCTGCGCCGGCCCGGTCAGGTCGAGCTGGGTGACGTCGGGAAAAAGGAGGAAGGCGATGCGCATGGGATGATGCTCCACTTCGATCCGGTATCGCGGCCGATTATTCCGCCGCCAGCAATTGTTCGGCGCCGCCGAGATCGACCGAGACCAGCCGGCTGACGCCGCGTTCGATCATCGTCACGCCGAACAGACGGTGCATGCGGCTCATCGTCACGGCATTGTGCGTCACGATCAGGTAACGCGTCTCGGTCTCACCCACCATCACGTCGAGCAGGTCGCAGAAGCGCTCGATATTG
Organism: Sphingobium sp.; assembly: GCA_030148625.1. The sequence goes on from JASBTC010000354.1 coordinate 8,330, forward strand.
GCGTCGTCGAGCGGGGCGTCGACTTCGTCGAGCACGCAGATCGGCGCCGGATTGGTCAGGAACAGGCCGAAGATCAGGGCGACCGCGGTCAGTGCCTGTTCGCCACCCGACAGCAAGGTGAGCGTCGACAGCTTCTTGCCCGGGGGCTGCGCCATGATCTCCAGCCCGGCTTCGAGCGGATCGTCCGAATCGACGAGTTCGAGATGCGCCTGGCCGCCGTTGAACAGCGTCGTGAACAACCGGCGGAAATGTCCGTCGACCGCCTCGAACGCGGCAAGCAGCCGCTGGCGCCCCTCGCGGTTGAGGCTGCCGATCGATCCGCGCAGCCGATTGACCGCCTGGCCCAGTTCCTCGCGCTCGGCCGCCGATGTCGTGCGTTCAGCCTCCAGTTCGGACAATTCCTGTTCGGCGATCAGATTGACCGGCCCGATCCTTTCGCGATCGAGCACCAGCCGGTCGTTGCGCGCGGATTCGGTGTCGGCATCGCCGACATCGGCGCTGGCGAAGCCGATCTTCTCCGGCAGCACCGGGGGCGGGCATTCGAAACGCTCGCCCGAAATGCGCCCCATCTCTACCCGGCGCTGTTCCTGATTCTCGGCGCGCGCGACCGCGCCTGCGCGCGCCTCACGGACCACGGCGAGCGCTTCGCCTGCCTCGGCAAGCGCGGCTTCGGATTTGCGTAGAGCCGTATCGGCCTCGCGCTCCTCGACCAACAGCGTTTCCGATGCGGCGGTGAGCGTGCGGCTCGACTCTTCCTGCGTCGCGATCTTCGCGTCGAGTGCGGCGGGCGCTTTTGCAAGCGACGCGGCTTCCTTCTCCGCCGCCTCGCTGCGCTTCGCCATTTCCTCGATGCGTCGGGCCGCCTCGCCAGCGCGCGCGCGCCAGCCCTTGGCTTCGGCCTGCGCCGCCGACAGCCGCTCGCGATCGGTGGCGATGGCGCGGTCGATCGTCGCGCTTTCGGCTTTCAGATGCGCGACGGCGCTGCGCGCGGCTTCGTTCACCGACTGCAGCGCGGCGACCTGCTGTGCTGTGGCCGATCCGTCGGGCAGCGCGGCAACGGCGCTTTCGCCACGGCGGACCTCGTCCTGCGCCTCGCCGGTTTCGGCATTGGCGCGCCCGATCCGTTCGACCATCTCGCCGCGCCGGGCCGCCAGCCGCTCGATCTGGCCGTTCGCCTGATCCTCTTCGCGCGCGGCATTGCGCGCCGCCTGTTCGGCGCGGGCAAGCGTCGCGCGTGCCGCATCGGCCGCAGCGCGTGCGGCCTCCACCGCCGCGCGCGCCGTATCCGCATCCTCGCCCGCGCGCGTGACGGCCGCCTGCGCCTCGGGCAGCAGATCCTCGATCTCGGCAAGCCGGTTCAGTCGGATCAGGCGTTCGGCGGCGGCAGCACCGCCTTCGGTCGCGACATAGCCGTCCCAGCGCCGGAGCACGCCGGCCAGCGTGACCAGCCTTTGCCCGACCGCGAGCGGCGCACCGTCATCGGTTTCGACCACCGCGATCTGCGCCAGCCGGCGTGCCAACGCTTCGGGGGCCTGGACATGTTCTGCGAGCGGCCTCGTGCCGGCGGGCAGCCCCGGGTCGCCGCTTACGGGCTGGGCCCCGGCCCAATAGCGCTTCGCCTCGGCGGACATGCCGGCATCGAGATCGTCGCCGAGCGCGGCCGCCAGCGCGCGTTCATAACCCGGCGCCGCCTTGACCTTGTCGAGCAGCCGATCCTTGCTGCCGCCCTGCTCGACCGCGCGGACGAGCGCCTTGGCTTCGCTCTCCAGTGCCGAAAGACCGGCTTTGGCTGCCGCCATCGCGCTTTCCGCCGCCTGGCGCGCGGTCGCCGCCTCGTCGCGCCGGCGCTCGGCGTCACCGATCGCAACGGTTGCGGCCGCGGCTTCGGCCTCCGCTGCTTCGCGCGTCGCCACCGCCGCATCGCGCGCGGCGATCAGCGGGGCCTCGTCACCCAGTCCGTCGCGTTCGCCCGCCAGCCGCGTCGCTTCGCGCTCGGCACGTTCCAGCCGTGCGCGCGCATTGCCCAGCGCGGCCTGGGCGACGCGCGCCTCGGCCTGCTCGCTGGCCTGTGCCGCCATCGCCTTGGCCAGGCTCACTTCGGCATCGCGCGCCGCGGCTTCGGCATCGAGCACGCGCCGTTCGAGCCCCGGGCGGTCCTTTTCGGCGGTCGAGACCCGGGCATCCAGCAGCTTCGCTTCTTCGCCGAGCCGCGCCAGCGCATCCGCCGCATCGTTCGCCAGCGCGCCTTCGCGCTCGCGATCCTGCACCATGCGTTCCTTTTGCGCGGCAAGTTCGGCGATCCGCCGGTCGAGCGCGGCGCGTTCGCTGCGCAGCGTCGCCAATATATGGCCCGCTTCCGACGCTTTTTCGCGCGCGGCCTGCGCGGCGGACCGTTTGTCGGCCAGCACCTGCACTGCCTGTGCCTGCCATGCGACGGTGCCGCGATGGGCTTCGCTCGCGCGCGCGACCGCGGCTTCGGCGGCTTCGGCTTCCTTGCGCGCCGCATCCGCCGCCGCGGCGGCATCGCGCCAGCGCGCATAGATCAACCGGGCTTCGGCCACCTTGATCTGGTCGGTCAGCAGCCGGTAGCGCTCGGCCTGCTTCGCCTGCCGCTTCAGTGCCGCGGCGCGCACTTCCATGTCGGCGAGCAGTTCGTCGAGCCGCGTCAGATTGGTCTCGGTCGCGCGCAGCTTCTGCTCGGCATCCTTGCGGCGAACGTGCAGGCCCGCGATGCCCGCCGCTTCCTCTAGCATCTGGCGACGCTCGGCGGGCTTCGCCGCGATCACCGCGCCGATCCTGCCCTGGCTGACAAGTGCCGGCGAATGCGCGCCGGTGGCGGCATCAGCGAACAGCAGCGCGACGTCCTTCGCGCGCACGTCGCGCCCATTGACGCGATAGGCGGAGCCGGCGCCGCGCTCGATCCGGCGGATGACCTCGACGTCGCCGTCATTGGCGGCGGCGATGGGGCCGGGCGTCTCACCCGGCGGGCGTTCGGTCAGGATCGCGACTTCGGCGAATGCGCGCGCGGGACGCGTATCGGTGCCCGCGAAGATCACGTCCTCCATGCCGCCGCCGCGCATCGACTTGGCGCTGGATTCGCCCATGACCCAGCGGATCGCTTCGAGCAGATTCGATTTGCCGCAGCCATTGGGGCCGACGATTCCCGTCAGCCCCGACTCGATCCTCAGCTCCGCCGGCTCGACGAAGCTCTTGAAGCCGGCAAGTTTGAGGCGCTTGATTTTCACCGAATGCGGCGCCCCCCGGTCCGCATCGCTTCGATCAGGCCCCGGCCGCGATCAGCAGCGGTTCGACGGCTTCCCAGGTGTTCACCTCCTGCTTCTTGCCGTTCACGATGAAGGTGGGCGTGCCGGTGATCTGGAACTTGGCGGAGCCATCCTGGGTGATCTTGCCGAGCGCGTCGATTGCCGCACGGTCGCTCAGACAGGCCTGGGCCTGGGCGCTGGTGACGCCGCGCTGCTGGACGAAGCTGTCCAGCCCGAGCTTGGCGGCGAGCGTCGGCGCAAGCTTTTCAGGCGGCAGCCCCTGCCAGCTCTGCTGCTCGGCGGGGGTGATCGATGCGGTGCGGCCGAGCCAGTCCTTCTGCGCCGCGAACATCTGTTCGGCGATCGTGAAGAAGGGGCCGGGGCCCGAGCAGCGCGCGAGCAAAGTCGCGGGGATATCGAGCGGACCGAGCAGGAACGGCCTGAACTCGTAGCTCACCGTGCCCTTGGCGATATAGCCGCGGAGCTTCTCGGAGGATTTCTCGGCGAATTCCGCGCAATGGCTGCAGCTGAGCGCGCCATATTCGATCAGTTTCACCGCTGCGTCGGGATTGCCCATCACGAAGCCGCCATCCGCGGTCTTGGAAACCGTATCGGTCCAGGCCGATCCGGTGGGGGCGGCGACGGCACCCGCGCTGCTGTTGGTGGCGGTCGCATTATTGCCACCGGCATCGCTGCCGCATGCGGCCAGGGTGAGCGCGAGGCTCAGGACGGGGAGGGCGGAAAGGATTCTCATCTTGGTCGTCGCTCCTTGGAAAATCATTTCGCGGCGGCGTCGAGCTTCGGCTTGAGCGCCGCCCAGCTATTGGTGTCGGCCGCCAGCGTGCCGTTGATCAGAAAGGCCGGTGTTCCGGGAACCTTGCGGACCTTCCATGCCTCGTCGGCCATGCCGGCAAGCAGTGTGAGCTGGGATTTGTTCGCCAGGCAGGCATTGATCTTCGCCTGCGGCATGCCGCGCGAGCGCATCAGCGCGACCAGACCCGATCCATTGGCGAATTCGCTGGCGATCTGGGTTTCGGGCAGCTTGCGGACGCGTTCGCCGTTCGTGATCATGAATTGCTGGCCCTTGGCGAGCAGGTCGGGCTGCGCAGCGAAGATCGCTTCGCTATGTTCCAGGAAGCGGGCCGGGCCGTCGCAGCGCGCGAGCAAGGCCGCAGCCATGTCGATCGGATCGCGTAGCGCGTGGCGCACTTCGATGCTGGCGGTGCCGCGCGCAAGATAATCGCGCTTGAGCGCCGGCCAGGCCTCTTCGGTGAAATGCGCGCAATGCGAGCAGGTATAGCTCAGATATTCGACCAGCTTGGCCTTGGCGGCGGGATTGCCGAACACATAGGTACCGGCCTTGGTCGGCACGACGGTGCGCGTCCAGTCGCGCGCGGGTGCGGCCAGTCCGGTCCCGCCCAGTCCCGTCCCGACAATGCCGGCCAGCGCCAGCGAAGCGAGAATCGCGACGCGCTTCATCATCCTTCTCCTTCGAACACCGGAGGCCCTTGCGTCGCGGCGACGCCGCGCGCGAGCGATTCGAGCACGGCCTTCAATTCGGGATCGCCGATCGCACGCAGGCTGTCGCCCAGATCGATCGGCAGCGGTTTGAGCGATGGGGGCGCCTTGCGCGGCGCAGCCGGTTTCGGCGCCATGCCCTGGCGGATCACGATGCGGGCGACCGCCGGATAGCCGAAGAAGCGATTGACCCGCTCGATGATCTCGGGCGCGACATGCTGCATCATCGGCGCATGTGCCCCGACGACGCCGAGCGTCAGCACGCCGTCCGAACGCTGGCCCTGCGGAAAGCGGATCGATTCGGGGGCCGAGACGCCAGCATAGCGGTCTCCGACGATTTCCGACCAGCGGCTCACCACCGCGCTCTGCACGAAACCGAAGCGGCGATAGGCGGCACGGCCGATATCGGGCAGCATTTCGGCCACGGTGCGCGTGCGCCCACCGCGCGGTCCGTCCGCCTGTCCGTTCCTCGGTTTGCGTGTATGCCCTTCGCTCATCCGACACTCCATGCCATAGCCGACCCATGCCAGTCGAGTTCGCGCGAAGACTTATCCACGGATTTCGGAAAGGGGAAACCCGGTGAGCGTCGCGGCGTCGCTGCTCGCCTGGTATGATCGCAATGCCCGTGCGCTGCCCTGGCGGAGTCCGCCCGGCACGCCGCCGCCCGATCCCTATCGCGTCTGGCTGTCCGAAGTGATGCTCCAGCAGACGACGGTTGCCGCGGTCAGGCCGCATTTCGCGCGCTTCACCCAGCGCTGGCCGACGGTGCAGGCGCTGGCGGCCGCGCCCGATGAGGAGGTGATGACCGCCTGGGCCGGGCTCGGCTATTATGCCCGTGCGCGCAACATGCTGGCCTGCGCGCGCGTCGTCGCGGCCGATCATGGTGGGCAATTCCCCGATAACGAAGCGGCATTGCTGACGCTTCCCGGCATCGGCCGCTACACCGCCGCGGCGATCGCGGCGATCGCCTTTGCGCGCCGTGCCGTCGTGGTGGACGGCAATGTCGAGCGCGTGGTCGCGCGGCTGTTCGCGGTGGAAACGCCGCTGCCTGCCGCCAAGCCCGAACTCTATGCGCTCACCGATACGATCACGCCGTCCGATCGACCCGGCGATTTCGCGCAGGCGATGATGGATCTGGGCGCGACGCTCTGTACGCCGCGCAATCCGCTCTGCGCGCTTTGCCCGCTCGACCGGAATTGCACCGCCTTCGCCGCTGGCGACCCCGCACGGCTGCCCCGCAAGGCGCCGAAAGCCGCAAGGCCGCGACGGCGCGGCACGATCTTCTGGATCGAGCATGATGGCGAGGTGCTGCTCGTCCGCCGGCCCGACAAGGGTTTGCTCGGGGGCATGCGCGCGCTGCCCACCGGCCCCTGGACCGAGACCGATTCCGGGTTGGCGGATGCGCCGGCACCGCTCGACTGGCGCTGGATCGACGGGCATGTCGAGCATGTCTTCACCCATTTCGCGCTCGAACTGCGTGTCGTGCGGGCATCGCTGGAAAAGGGTTGCGTTCCGCAACTGGGCGGAGAATGGTGGGCGATAGAGCGGCTGGACGCGGCGGGATTGCCGACGGTCTTCGCCAAGGCTGCCCGGCACGCGATCGAGGGAGATGCGGATGGTTGAGATGGTGCTCGAACGGCGCGATTTCCTTCGTGGTCTTGCGGCATTGGGACTGGCGGGTGCGCTGCCCGTGCCAGCGCTGGGACGGGCAGCGGGCGGGGATTGGCCGCTCGTCCGTGCTGTGATGGACGCGCTGGCGCCCGCCAAGCTTCCCGGGCTTGCGGGCGCGATCGGGCGGGGAACGGCGCCTGCGGATTTCCTCTTCGCCGGCACGCTTGCCAAGGAAAGCACGGTCAAGGTCGATGCCGATACGCTGTGGCGCGTCTATTCGATGACCAAGCCGATCACCGGCATGGCGGCGATGATGCTGATCGAGGACGGCAGGCTGAAGCTTGACCAGAATATCGCCGATTTCATTCCCGGCTTTGCCGCGCCCAAGGTGCTCGTCGATCCCGCAAGGAGTCTCGACAGCCGCCCCGCCAAGGGGCCGATCACCGTCCGCAATCTGCTGACCCACACCGCCGGGCTTGGCTATTCGATCATCACCAAGGGGCCGTTGCTCGATGCCTATAACCGTCTCGGCATCCTGCCCGGTCAGGTCAGTCGCCAGAAAATGCCGGGCGCGCCCGATTTCGCGACGGCACCAAGCCTGGCGGAGTTCGCCGACCGGCTGGCGACATTGCCGCTGATCGCCGATCCGGGGACGCGGTGGAGCTATTCGGTCGCGCTCGACCTGCTCGGCCGCGTGATCGAGATCGCCTCGGGCAAGAGCTTCGACGGTTTCCTGCAGGAACGCATCTTCGATCCGCTCGGTATGAAAGACACTTATTGGCAGGTGCCGGCGAGCGAAGCACACCGGCTGGTCACCAATCATCTCGCGATCGCGATCGGCCTGATCCCGATCGATCCGGGTGCTACCAGCATCTATCTCGACACGCCTGCCTTTCCGTTCGGCGGCGCGGGCCTGGTGATGAGCGCGCGCGACTATGATCGTTTCCTGCTCATGCTGGCAGGGCAGGGTGCGGTCGATGGCAAGCGGGTGACGAAGGCGGAGACGGTCAGGCTCGGCATGTCCAACCTGCTGCCGCCCGGCGCGGATACCGCCGGCACCTTTGCCGAGGGTCAGGGTTTTGGCGCGGGTGGCCGCGTCACCATCAATCCCACGCCGGGTGGTCAGGGTCTCGGCACCTATGGCTGGGGCGGGGCGGCTGCCACCATCGCCTGGGTCGATCCAGCGCGCGGCATCCGTGCTGCGGGCTTCGCGCAATATATGCCCGACAGTGCCTTCGGCTTTCCAAAGGAATTCGCCAAAGCCGTCTACGCGGATCTCGCATGACGCTGTGGCACGATGGTCATCAGCCGGGTTTCACCGGCAGCGCGCTCGACCGCGAGGACCTGATCCGCACCGACCCCGATCGGCTCGCCGCGATGATATCGAGCCTGTCGGCGCGGCTATTGTCGCTCGACGGGATCGATCCGGTGCTCGGCGAGGCTGGCATGCTGAGCTGGAAGAGCCTGGCGGAAGCAGATCCGGAGAGCGAGTTGATCTTCCTGGGGACGATCGAGGGCAAGCCGCGCTTCACCGAGGTTCGGTCCGACCTGCCCGAAGGGGCGACGCGATCCATGGCGATCTTTCGCATGCTCGACATATTGCCGCCCGAGGAAGCGTCGACCTATGCCGCGGCGCGCAGCCTGATCGACTGGCATGTCCGTCACGGTTTCTGCGCGAAATGCGGGACGGCGACCATGATGTTCCGCGGTGGCTGGGGCCGGAATTGCGGCGCGTGCGGCGCCGAGCATTTCCCGCGCGTCGATCCGGTGGTGATCATGCTCGCCGAATATGAGGGGCGTGTCCTGGTCGGCCGCCAGCCACGCTATCCGCCGCGCCGCTATTCGGCGTTGGCAGGTTTCCTGGAGCCGGGTGAATCGATCGAGGAAGCGGTGGCGCGAGAACTGCACGAGGAAGCGGGCGTGAAGGCCCGACAGGTGCGCTACCTCGTCAGCCAGCCCTGGCCCTTTCCGTCGTCGCTGATGATGGCCTGTATCGCCGAGGTCGAGGATGATGCGCTCACCATCGACTATACCGAGCTGGAGGATGCGATCTGGGTGACGCGCGACGAAGTGGCGGCCAGCATGGACGGCGATCCCGACGCCCGTTTCCTGCCGCCGCCGCCCTATGCCATCGCGCATACATTGTTCCGGCGATGGCTGGACGAGACGGGGTGATTGGCAAACTAGCGCAACCGTCATCGCGAGGAGCGTAGCGACGAAGCGATCCAGGGTGCGGACACATCGCTGGATTGCTTCGCTCCGCTCGCAATGACGACGAGGATCAGATGCCCCTCACCGTCGGTCCTTGCGGATCATCAGCTTGAGCCCCGACCAGATCTGATCGACTGCGCAGACCTTCACATCGACCAGGTCGGATGCGGGCAGGATGACCGCGCGGATCGCGTCTTCGGTGATGTCGGTCGGCTGCTTCGACGCCTTTTTCGGCCAGCTCACCCAGATGAAGCCGGCGGGCGAGAGCAGGGGCCGCAGCATGGCGAGCTTCGCCGCCATATCGGTGCGCTCGGTCACGAAGATATGCGCGACGTCGATCGGCGCGGCGGGGGTCGTCAGGCGATCGAGCCCGACATCGCCGATCTCGGCGAGCACGCTTGCCGGCATGGCGTCGAACCAGGCGCGCTGCCCGGGTTTCAGCGACAATTTCTTCGCGAGTGGCGTGCCTGAATAGCCGGCGGTCATGCGCGCGGCGCGAGATACCGTCTGGCGACCAGCGCGATCGGGATTCCGACCAGGATGCAGTGCGAGAACAGCGCATTGCCGATGCCCCAGGCCGTGTGCGGCAAGGGCATCTCCGGCCAGCGCATCGGGCGGACGATCCAGTACATGACGATCCACAGGAACAGGCCATAGGCGATGCCCGCGACCACCGGATGGCGCAGCAGCGCCGGAATGCGGGGTGCGGCGATCATATAGGCTGTCGCCATGCAGGTCATGATCGCGAAATGGACGAGCAGTCCGGCGATCGCCCAGCCCATGGTGGCGGTCGGCGCGTCGCCGAACGGCCCGCTCGCGACGAAGACGAGCACGGCCATCGGCGACATGCCGGCCATGCCGGCGAATACGAAAGCGGAAATGATATCGAGCGTTCCGGCGATCAGCGTCGCCAGTACAATGGGTCTGAGCATGCGATCCTCCCCCTTTATCGGCGGGGACTGTAACCCATTGTGCCCGGCGAGAGAATGCGGTCCCTCTTCAATAATGGCTGCTGAAATTGGTCAGGTTGAACGCGAAGGCGATCCATAGCAGCACGATGCAGCCGATCGCGACCAGGATCGACCAGAGCTTGCCTGCCCAGCCTTTCCGCAGGGACCAGTGCGCGACCAGATCGTAGAGCGCGGCCGCCGATCCGGCGACGAAGATCGCGACGGCCGCCAGCTTCACGCACAACAGCCAGGGATCCATCGTTTCGCTGAACCGCTCGATATCGGCGGCCATGTAGATCAGCGTCCCCATCAAGATGGCGATGACGGCGACCGCGGCCAGGCTCAGCGCGCGCGTGATCCGGTAGAAGGTCGCCGCCCGGCCGGTATAGGGCGGCGGCGCGCCGAAGCGGCGTCGCACGATCGCACGGACCGGCCAGGCCAGGCCGTTGATCAGCAGGATGGCGAGCGAAGCCAGCAGCGCGGGCATCAGCCATGACGGGGAGCGCCAGGCTGGTACCGGGATGAATGCCTGGGGTGCGGCTATGTCGAAGCCGAGCATGATTGGTCGTCCGTCCTTGACCAGGGCCTGGATCTTGTCGGTCCCGTCGGCCTCCTGCCAGACGAAAGGCGCGATCTCCCGCCACTTCACCATGCCTTGGCCGGGCATATCGAAGCCGATCGTGCCGTCGGCATTGGCGGCGATCGTGAACGGCCCCATCAGGCTGCTCAGACGGAGGAAACTCGAATCCGACCTGCGACTGGAATCCCATGCGCCAGCCATGAGCTGTGCGTGGCGCGCTGCCGTCGCGGCATCGATGCCGGACGGCTTCGCGGATGGGCGGGCGGGGAAATAGCGATCGGTAAAGCCGCGGAAGAACGCGTCGTGCAGGCCCGATGCGGCGCCCTCGAGGCCCGGACTATTGAGCGAGATGAAGATGCCGACACCGTCGTCGAGGAACAGGTGCATGTCGCTGTGGAAGAATTGCGTGCCGCCATTATGCGCAAGGATGCGATGGCCGTTGCGGCTATGCTCGTAAAAGCCCAGCGCCATGCCATTGAGCGCGGGGAAGATACGCGGCTGGATCGCATGCATCTTCGCAGCCGTCGCCGGTGCCAGGATCTGCGCGTTACCGAAACGCCCCTGCTGGAGATGCGCGATCATGAAGCTGCCCATGTCGTGGCCGGTCGCCAGCAGGCTGCCAGCGGGGGCGACGCTCCAATGCTCGAAATAGGCAGGGTCGTCTGAACCCGCCGCATAGCCCTGGCTGAGCAGCGGCTGCAGCTTCGTGGGCGCCGGCTGGCGGAAACTCGACAATGTCATGCCGAGCGGGCTGAAGAGATGGGCGTCCATATAGTCGTAATAGTCCTGCCCGGAGACGCGCTGGACGACATAGCCGGCAAGCGCCGAGGCATAGTTGGAATAGGCGGGGACCGTGCCCGGCACGAAAATGCGCTCCGGCACCCAGGTTTTCAGGTAGGTGCCGAGTGCGGGCGCAGGCTTGCTCCCGGTCGTCAGGTTCTTGATCGACTCCTCGAAGCCCGGCGTGTGCGTCATGATCTGCCGCATCGTCACCGGCTTGCCGTCGCGCGGCGGAATCCTAAAATCGAGATAGCTGTTCACATCGGCGTCGAGGTCGATCCTGCCCTGTTCGACAAGCTGCATCACCGCAGTGAACGTGAAGGTCTTGGAAATCGATCCGGGATGGAAGACCGTTGTCCTGGGATCGACCTTCCGCTTCTTTGCGACATCGGCATAGCCATATCCGCGTTCGGTCAGGATCTCGCCGTCCTTGACCACCACGACCACGCCGCCCGGAATCTTGCCCCTGCGCATCGCCGCCGGGATCAGTCCGTCGAGCCAGGCATCGACATCGGCGCGCTCCAATCGCGGCACCTGAACCGAGGCGGGGTTCGATGGCGCCGTCGTGGTGGGCGATGCAGGGGGTGAAGGCTGGGTCAGCGCCACGGCCGGCGCAATCAGCGCGATTGCCATGGCGGACAGGACGATATGCCTCACGCGTGCGAACGAGATCATGGCCGGCTCCCCCGATTTTATCGCCGGATCATGATCCAGTTCACAGCCGTATGCAACCTAACTGAGACAGTATGATCCTGATTGGATAATTGATGTCGGATTCGGCCCGGTGGCAAGTCGCGCCGGGATCGATGGTGTCCAGGCGTCGCGGTGTCCTCGCTCCGCTATCGGACGCGGCGCACCGTGAGAATGCGGATCGGTTCCTTGATATGCTGGCCCTTGGTGGTGATCGATCGACCGCCCGGCCAGGTCGGCAGCGCCAGGATGCGATGGACGATCGGCATGCCGCTGACCACGCGGCCGAACGCGGCATAGCCCGGATTGCCCTCGCGTGCGTCGAGATAGGATGCAGGGCCGACGGTGATGAAGAAATCGCCCATCGCGCTGCCCGGGGCGTTGCGCGCCATCGACAATGTCCCGTCGATATGGCGCAATCCCGTCTTCGTCGTCGGTTCGTGATCGATCGGCCAGCGCGCCTTGCGGACCTTGCTGTCGATGCCGCCCTGGACCAGACCGCGCTTGGGATCGCCCTTGTTGCGCGCCGCGCGGTAGAAGCTGGTGCCGTCGAGCCGCTTTTCCTCGGCATAAGCGAGGAAATTGGCCGAGGTGATCGGCGCGCGCTTCATATCGAGCTCGACGACGATCGCACCCAGGCTGGTCTCGATCCGGACGCGCGGAGTCGCCGATCCCGCTGCGCTTGCCGGTAACGCGGACAGGGCAAGCAACAGTCCGATCAGGACACGAATCAGGGCCGTCATTTAGGCAAGCGCCGCGTCAGCTCCCATCAGCGACGGGAAGAAGCCCTCATGTGCGTTGCGAAGGTCTGAGATCGACACGCCTGCCACTGCGCCGCCGCGCACCGTGCCGATGCGGACGGCGTTCTGGAAGGACGCATCCGTGGATCCGGTCACGACATAGCGGCCTTGATCTTCGCCGAACGCCTTGGCGGCATCGAGCGCAATGCTCAGCTCGCAGCCGAGATTGCCGGCAAGCGCCATTTCCGCGAGCGTGACGAGCAGGCCGCCATCGCTGATGTCATGGACCGCGTTCGCCATGCCCGATCCGATCAGATCGCGGACAGCCGCGCCGCGCGCTTTTTCCTGTTCGAGATCGACCGTCGGCGCGTCGCCGTCCTCACGGCCATGGACTTCGCGCAGCCAGATCGACTGGCCGAGATGCGTGCCATCATCACCGATCAGCCAGATCGCGTCGCCTTCGTTCTTGAAAGCGATCGTCGCCGATTTCGACCAGTCGGCGAGCAGGCCGATGCCGCCGATCGCCGGCGTGGGCAGGATCGCGGAGCCGCCACCCGTCGCCTTGGACTCGTTGTAGAGCGAGACATTGCCGCTCACGATCGGGAAATCGAGCGCGCGGCAGGCATCGCCCATGCCGTCCAGGCAGCCGGTGAACTGCGCCATGATCTCCGGCCGCTGCGGATTGGCGAAGTTCAGGCAGTTGGTGACGGCGAGCGGCGTCGAGCCAACCGCGGACAGGTTGCGATAGCATTCGGCGATCGCCTGCTTGCCGCCTTCATAGGGGTCCGCATAGCAATAGCGCGGCGTGCAATCCGTGCTGATCGCGATGCCCTTCTGCGTGCCATGCACGCGCACCACCGCCGCGTCGCCGCCGGGGCGCTGGACGGTATCGCCGCCGACCATGTGGTCGTACTGTTCCCAGATCCAGCGGCGGCTGGCGATGTCGGGCGATCCCATCAGCGTGATGAGGTCGGCCGCGATATCGGTGCTCTCGGGCACATCGCCCAGCGGCTTGACGCCCGACCAGGCCTTGTAATCGTCGCGCGACATCGCGGGGCGGTCATATTGCGGGGCGTCGTCGGCCAGCGGCGCGAGTGGGATGTCGCACACCGTCTCGCCGTGATGGACCAGCACCATCCGGCCGGTATCGGTGACTTCGCCGATCACCGCGAAATCGAGCTCCCATTTGTGGAAGATCGCCTCGGCAAAAGCCTCCTTGCCGGGCTTGAGCACCATCAGCATGCGCTCCTGGCTTTCGGAGAGCATCATCTCATAGGCGGTCATGCCGGTTTCGCGCTGCGGCACCTTGTCCATGTCGAGCCGGAGTCCGACGCCGCCCTTGCTGGCCATCTCGACCGAAGAAGAGGTGAGGCCGGCGGCGCCCATGTCCTGGATGGCGACGATCGCATCGGATGCCATCAGTTCCAGGCACGCCTCGATCAGCAGCTTTTCGGTGAAGGGGTCGCCGACCTGGACCGTGGGGCGCTTTTCCTCCGCATCCTCGCCGAAGTCCGCGCTCGCCATCGTCGCGCCGTGGATGCCGTCGCGCCCGGTCTTCGATCCGACATAGACGATCGGATTGCCGACGCCGGAGGCCGCCGAATAGAAGATCTTGTCGGTCTGCGCGACACCGACCGTCATCGCATTGACCAGGATGTTGCCGTCATAGGCGCGGTGGAAATTCACTTCGCCGCCCACCGTCGGCACGCCGACGCAATTGCCGTAGCCGCCGATGCCATGGACCACGCCCGCGATCAGGTGGCGCATCTTGGGATGGTCGGGCCGGCCGAATCGCAGCGCGTTCATGTTCGCTACCGGCCGCGCGCCCATCGTGAACACGTCGCGCAGGATGCCGCCGACGCCGGTCGCGGCGCCCTGATAGGGCTCGATATAGCTGGGGTGGTTGTGGCTCTCCATCTTGAAGATGGCGGCCTGGCCATCGCCGATATCGACCACGCCTGCGTTTTCGCCGGGGCCGCAGATCACCTGTGGGCCGGTGGTCGGCAGTTTCTTCAGGTGGATCCGCGAAGATTTGTACGAGCAATGCTCGGACCACATGACCGAGAAGATGCCGAGCTCGGTCAGATTGGGCGTGCGCCCCATCGCGTGCAGGACGCGATCATATTCTTCGGGGGACAGGCCGTGCTCGGCGACGATTGCGGGCGTGATCTCGGTCATGCGCCGCGCCTTAGCGGCGGCGGCGCGCTTCGACTAGACCTTGATCGTCTCAGGCTCGGCCCCAACGGAGGTAAAGTGCCGATCCCGAAACTTCGGCCGGGCTTGCTTCAGGCCGCGGCTGCCGCTTCCGCCACCGGCTTGGAACGATCGCGGCGCAGGCGGCTGAGATCGTCGCGCGCGGCGAGGAAATCGATGCCCTGCGCGCGGGCCAGCCGCATGGCGGCGATATGCACGGTCTCGCCGGGTTCGAGCGATTCGACATAGACATAGCCGGGACCCGGCAACCCCCACATCTCGCGCATCGATTTGACGAGTGCTTCATTCACATCGACCTCGAGCGCGAAGCCCGATCCTTCGCCATAGGGAACCGCGTCGCCGAGAATGCGGAACTGCCAGCCCATATTGACGACGAACGTGAACATGCGCGTGTCGGTGAAGGCGACCAGCCGATCGAGGCCGCGGGCCAGCATGATCTCGAACGGCGCCGACATGCAGGCGCCCTTGCGCTGCATGTTCCATGGCTTGCGGCCATATTCCAGGCAGAAGCCGCGAGTCGCTTCCCAGGTCCGGCCATCGGTCAGCGGACGCATATCGGCGGGCAGGGTATGGCCGAACAGATCGCCGAGCAGCGAGATGTCATCGGTCGGGCGCAGCCGGAGCGACATCACCGAATTATGGGCCGAATCATATCCGACGACATATTCCGCACGCGCATCGTCATATTGGTCGATGTCCATGCCGTTGGTGAGCTTCAGATCCCAGCCGAAACCGTCGACGAAGATCTGCTTTCGCGCGCGATACAGGTCCTCGAGCTCGGGCCCGTAGAGATGCTGATTGCCTGCATTGATCAGATGCATGACCACGGTGACGAAGACCCCTGATTTGTTTCACCGGAGTCTAGATCGAAATGCAGGTGGTTATCAATCAGTTAACCATATTACATCTAATTCGGTGCGAAAAGAATCTCCGGCTCGCGATCGAGACCGGCCAGCCAGCCGCGCCGTGCGGCGATCGAAACCGCCTCTGCTCTCGTGCGTGCCGACAGGAATTTCATAGCGCTTTCAATATGTCCGCGTACGGCGAGCGGGGTCAGGCCAAGCGCCTCGGCGATCTGCGGATCGCGTTCTCCGGTCAGCAGCCGGGCGAGGCACTGACGCTGGGCCAGGCCCATTCCGGACGAAGTCATCACGTCGCGTTCGCGCTCGAGCAGCGCCATGCCATAGGTGGCATAGACTTCGGCGCGACCCTGGAGCGACGCACGTAGCGTCGGACCGATCGGAATGCGCCGCCCGCCCAGGCCGATGAACAGGTCGGCTTCATGCCAGCATTGCAGGGGCAGCAGCAGATAGCCCGGCCGCACCGCCGCCGCTTCGCCCGGCGCGCGCTGCACCGGGAGCGAATCGGCGTCGCCGAACAGCGGTTCGACGTCGCCGTCTTCACCGATTTCAAAGCAGAAATGCGATCGGAAGCCATCGGCGGCGATCGATGCGGTGAAGGCTTCGATAAGGTCTTCGAGCGTTTCCGCGGCCTGCGCGCGCGCATGAAGCGCACCCATTGTTACGGGCGCGGGCCGTTCATCGTGTTTGGTAACGGGGCGGGTCGCTCGCGCCATGGCATCCTCTGTCGATGCGATGGTTATCGCTGCGTTACGTTAAAAAAGACCGAAGCAGGAATTTACAGATGCGTTAACCGATTTGCAGGGCCCCGCGCCTTAATGGGGATAACGATGATCCGGGTGCCAGCCATGACGGGGACATGACGAACGAGCGCTCCACCTTTGCGACGCTCGATCCCGACCGCGTGAAACGCGTGCTCGAACGGATCGAGGATGTCCCTGCGCCGATTCGCGCGGCGCTCGCCGATGCGGGCGTCGCGATGGCGTATCTGCTGCGCGCGGAGCGGCAGCTCGTGCTCGGCGACGCTGCCCGCGCGTTGCTCGGCGCACGCTCGACCACCGTTTCGATCGAACAGGCGCTGCGGTCGGTGGACCGCCGCAAGCGGCGTGCGCTCGTCCGCTTCTTCGACCAGCAACTCGCCGGCAACGGCGACCCGGGCGGCGAGATGGTGGTGCCGATCACGGCCGGCACGGCGGCGCGTCGCTTCATCAAGATGAGCCTGTCTCCCGACGAGAAGGGCGAAGGCTATTTCGTCGTGATGCGCGACAACACCGCGCAGACCGAATATGTCGAAAGCCTGGAGACCGAGCGCGATCACCTGCGCCACACGGTCGAACTCAACCCGCAGCTTCCCTGGCTGGCGGACGCGAACGGCAACATCATCGCCTTCACCGAACGCTATGAGAAATTCACCGGACGCACGCAGGAGGAACTGGTCGGCGGCGGCTGGGCGCTCGTCGTGCACCCCGACGATATGGCGGTGACGCAGGAGCGCGTGATCCATTCCGTGACGACCGGAACGGTGCTCGATGTGCGCTGTCGTGTGCGGACGGCGGCGGGCGCCTATCGCTGGATGCGCGCAACCGCCTATCCGCTGCGCGACGACAATGGCAAGGTCATCCGCTGGTTCGGTTACAGCGAGGATATCGACGATCATGTCCTGATCGAGCAGCAGATCCGCTGGACCGCCGAACATGATGCGCTGACGCGCCTGCCCAATCGCATGGTCTTCAATCGCCAGCTCGAACGGATCATCCGCGAAGAGAACAAACTGGGCCTGAAGGTCGCGATCCTGCTGGCCGACGTCGACAATTTCAAGGACGTCAACGACGTGCTCGGCCACGATGCCGGTGATTCGCTGCTGATGGCCTTTGCCGACCTGATCGGGCGCGTGCTGCCGGAAAAGGCGCTGCTCACGCGCATCGGCGGCGACGAATTCGCGATCATCCTGCCGTTCGATGGCCCGTTGAGCGAACTCCACGACGTCAGCGGAACGATCTTCGAAGCGTTGCGCGATCCCGTGACGGTCAACGGTCAGAGCGTGGAATGCCGCGTCTCGATCGGCGCCTCGATCTTCCCCTTTCATGGTCAGAGCCCGACCGAGCTGTTCAAGAACGCCGATATCGCGCTTTACCAGGCCAAGGCGCGGGGCCGCGGCCAGATGACGATCTTCTCGCTCGACATGAAGCAGGAGACGCAGCGCCGCGTCGCGATGATCAATCTCGGCCGCAAGGCGGTCGAGACCGATTCGATCATTCCCTATTATCAGATGCAGGTCTCGCTGGAGGGCAATCGCCCGATCGGGTTCGAGGCGCTGCTGCGCCGCAAGGATCGCCAGGGCCGGATCTGCGCGCCGTCCAGCATCGCGGCGGCGTTCGAGGATGCCGGCGTGGCCGAGGCGATCGGCGACGCGATGCTGCGCGCGGTGCTGGCCGACATGGTACGCGCCAAGCAGCAGGGCACCGATCTGGGTACGGTCAGCGTCAATTTCTCGACCGCCGAGTTCCGCAGCACCACTTTCGTCGATCGGCTGACCAACCGCATCGCCGATGCCGGCATCTCGTTCAGCGAAGTCATGATCGAGGTGACCGAGGGTGTCTTCCTCGGCCGGCAGGTCGACACGGTCTCCGAAACCGTCCGTACGCTCGACAAGCTCGGCTTCAAGATCGCGCTCGACGATTTCGGGACGGGCTATGCCTCGCTGGTCCATTTGCGGCAGTTGCCGGTGGACACGTTGAAGATCGATCAGTCGTTCATTCGCACGCTGGCGGAAAGCAAGGACGATCTCGCGATCGTGACCGCGATCATCAACCTGGGCGCCAGCCTGGATATCAACATCATCGCCGAAGGGATCGAGACCGAGACCCAGCTCGGCATATTGCGCGGTCTCGGGCTGAAATATGGCCAGGGCTATCTGTTCTCGCACCCGCTGCCGATCGCCGACGCCTGCGCGCTGGTCGCGCCCTTCCAGACGATCGAGCCCAGCATGGCCGAATCTCTCTGGGCGTCGTCGGGCCGTGGCAAGCGGGTGATCGGTTTGCGCTGAGGCGGAACGTTGGGCTGGCGATATGCCCTTTGGCGGGCGCGACCTACATCGTCATGCTGCAACTCGAAACGCTGCGTCTGTTTGAACATGGACCCTGAAACGAGTTCAGGGTGACGAAAAACTGCGGCCGCCATGGGGCGAGATCGGCTTCTCAAAGAAAAGGGCCGGTCGGATCGCTCCGCCGGCCCCTTTGCGTTCAATGGGACGGAATGATCAGGATTTGCAGCTCTGGCTGCCCTTGCCCGGAAGGGTGATCGTGATGGCCGACTTGCTGCCTTCCAGCGAATAGCCCTCGGCGACCATCGGCTTGCCGGCCTCTTCCGCCTTGACGAGGGTCGGCATGCCGCCCTTCTCGGTGCGGACGTTGGCCGATTTGTCGCCCGACAGCCAGTCGATGTAGACAATGCTGCTGTCCTTGCAGCGATAGCTCTTGCTCTCCTTCACCGAGGGCGGCAGCTCGACCGGCGCCGCGTTGGCGAGTTCCGCCGCCATGTCGTCCGGCGTACCGCCGCCGACGATGGTCTCGGGCTCAGTGGAGCACGCCGCAAGGGCGAGAAGCGCGGAGGCCGCGGCGATGGGGAGGGTGAATCGAATGTTCATAGTGGGCAGACGCTTTGCGGCTGCGGCGCCATTCGTCAAGTTCACATCCATGACAGTCGGCGATTTTCCTTGTGCGGCGCAATAATGTTGCGTTGTAACGTGTCTATTCGTGGAATTCAGCCAAGCTGGGGATACGTCCGAACGCGATGCGCGCACCGACATGGTCGATCCGGCCGCCATGAAGCGGCCCGACGCTGACCGCATTGCGCCCGAATCGCTCGTTGATCCGGTCCATGGCGCAACTCAGCGCAAGGTTTCGGGTCTCGCGCGCCAGCGGATCGTCGGGATCGAGATGCGCGAAAAGCGATGCCTGTTCGCCGTCGACGGGTTCGATCTCGGCGATGGTGACGCCCACCATGCGCATCCGAAAACCGCCACGCCGCGCACACCCGGCATCGCGCAGCCGCAGCCACAGTTTTTCGAGTGCCGCTAGGATCGCGAAACTGTCCTGCGTCGCGGGCAGCTTGTGACTGGCGCGCCAGTTGCTCTTGTCGTCCTCGAACTTGGCATGGAGCACGAGCAGCCGGGCGCGACAGGCCTTGCGCCGCAGCCGGCTGGCGCATTTGAGCGCGAGCCGGCGCGCGGTGAGCCGCGTCGCCTCGATCCCGCGCTTGGTTGGCGACAGCACATGACTGTGACCGATCGTGCGATGCTGGGTGGGTTTGTTCGGCAGATCGACGCCGTGCAGCAGATACCAGAGCCTGTCGCCGTTGACGCCGCCCCAGGCATTGCCGGCGTCGCGCGGCCGCCGTGCGCAGAGCTGGGCGATATCGTTGATCCCGTCCTGGGCGAGGCGCCGTTCCATCTTCGCGCCGATCCCGGCGATCGCGCGCAGCGGCAGGTCGAACAGCCGGTCGGGCAGTTCCTCCGCGCGCAATATGGTGAGTCCGTCGGGCTTCACCATGTCCGAGGCAAGCTTGGCGAGCAGCCGATTGGGCGCGATCCCGACCGACGCGGTCAGGCAGTCTCCGACATGGGCGCGGATCCCGGCCTTGATGCGGCATGCAAGGGCATGTGCGCCGGCCTCGTCATTCTCGTTGTCGAGCAGGCGACAGGCGACCTCATCGATCGAGCAGACCGCATGGACCGGCACGTGCCGCTCGACTTCGGCGACGATGGCGTCGTGGAAACGGACATATTCCATGTGCCTGGCCGGGGTGACGATGATGTCGCGGCACCGGCGTTTCGCTTCCCAGACCGGGGTTCCGGTGGAAATGCCGTAGCGCTTGGCTTCGACCGAAGCGGCAATGGCGACGGTCGTGTCACTTCCCACCGGCGCCACGATGACCGGCTTGCCGCGCAGTGCGGGCTGGAGCTGCTGTTCGACCGCGGCGAAATAGCTGTTCAGGTCGACATAGAGCCAGCGCAGCGGCCGCGGCGGAAAGGTGAGGGGCTTGCCCGTGCTTGGGGGCGACTCGGTCTGCATCTTCGGGTGCGGACGCTATCACTATAAGAACATAAAGTGAACAATATTGGCCGAAGCCGGGGCGGATTTGGCCGAACCCGGCCATTTCGGGCTGTGTCGTTAACCTTCGTTAACTGCGAGCCGCTATGACCGCGACGATGTTTGCGTCGCGTTCCTTCGGTACCGCCGCTCGCCGTCGCCGTGCGGCCCTGCTTGGGCTGGCCTATTTCGTGGCGGCGAGCGCTGCGGTCGCGCTGACCCGTTTCGAGGGTGGCGTCGCCTGCCTCTGGATTGCCAATGCCCTGCTGCTCGCCGCTCTGTCGTCCCGGCTCTTTCGCGACTGGGCCGCGCCGATGCTGGCCTGCGGCGTGGCGGGGGTGGCGGCGACGACGGTCTTCGGCCTGGGCTTCGGTCCGGCGCTGCCGATGGCAGTGTCGAACATGGCGGAGGTCGCGGTCTCGGCGGCGCTGCTCGCGCGCTGGCGGTTGCGCAAGGATGCGCTGGGCTCGCTTTCGCAATTCTCGGCCTTCGTGCTTGCCGCCGGCTTTGCGGGGCCGATCCTGGGTGCACTCGCCGGCGGCCTGACGGCATCGCTCGCTTCGGCGACGCCGCTCTGGTCGAACATCGTCAACTGGTATCTCGGCCATGCGCTTGGCGCACTCGCCTTCTTTCCGGTCTTCGCCTTTGTCCTGAACGGCGACATCAAGCGCTGGGTCGGCGGGGCCGGTCGTCGACAGTTGAGCGAGGGGATCGCGGTGCTGACGCTGGTCGCTGCGACCACCTTGGCGGTCTTCGTGCAGAACCGGTTTCCCGTCCTGTTCCTGCCGATCCTGCCAGTGATCCTGGCGACGTTCTGGCTCGGCCGGTTGGGGGCCGCGGTCTCGGTGGTGCTGATCGCGATCATCGGCGGCACGCTCACCGCGCGTGGGATGGGGCCGATCTATCTGATCGAAGGCGGTACGCTGGCGCATGTCCAGTTCTTCCAATTCTACCTGGCCGCGACGGTGCTCTCCGCCTTGCCGGTCGCCGCGGAACTCAAGCGTCGCAAGCGGCTGGGCGACCGGCTGCGCGACAGCGAGGCGCGCTATCGGCTGATGACCGACAATTCGACCGATATCGTGATGAATCTCGATCCGGGCGGCATCATCCGCTACGTGTCGCCCTCCATCGTCCAGATCGGCGGCTATTCGGTCGAGGCGCTGATGGGCACGCCCGTGATCGAACTGGTGATAGCCGAGGACCGGGAACGTGTCCGCACGGTCCATGTCGCCGCGCTCGGTGCACCCGCCCAGACCTTCATGGTCGAATATCGGGGCGTGACGGCAGACGGATCCGTGCGCTGGTTCGAGACCACGACACGCAGCGTCCCCGACGAGAATGGCAGGATCGTCGGCGTTGTCAGCGCCATCCGCGACATTTCCCATCGCAAGCTGGTCGAGGCCGAACTGACGCGCGCGGCAACCATCGATCCGCTGACCGGATTGTTCAATCGGCGCGGCTTCAACGCGGAGTTCAACCGGCGGCTCGCCGAGGCGCGGGGCTCGCGGCTGAACGGGTGCCTCGCGATCTTCGACGTCGATCACTTCAAACGGGTCAACGATACCTATGGCCATGACGCCGGCGATCAGGTGCTCGAAAGCTTCGCGTCGATCGCCAAGCGGACGGTGCGCGATTCCGATCTGATCGGGCGACTGGGCGGTGAAGAATTCGCGATCATCCTTCCCGGCGTGACGATCGATCAGGCGCACTATATCTGCGACCGGCTCCGCATCGCGGTGGGCGAGACCGCCTTGTTCTGGGGAACGGCGAGCATCCGGGTGACGGTGAGCGCGGGTGTCGCCAGATTCGACGGCCATGCCAATCCCGAACGTGTGCTGAAGGCGGCGGACACCGCGCTTTATGCCGCGAAGAATGCGGGGCGCGACAGGTTGATGATCGCGGCCTGAATTTGCGGCGCGCATGCCGCTGCGTTACGCTGGGCCATGGACAGGCCGATCACGCGCTATGCCGATTTCTGGCCCTATTATCTGCGTGAGCACGCCCGGCCCGCCACGCGGCGGCTTCATTATGTCGGGACGGCGCTGACCTTCGTCTTTGCGGGGCTGGCATTGTCCCGGGGCGGCTGGTGGTGGCTGGCGGTGCCGATCGCGGGCTATGGTTTTGCCTGGGCCGCGCATTTCATGGTGGAACGAAACCGGCCGGCGACCTTCACCCATCCGCTCTGGTCGCTGGTCAGCGATTACCGGATGTTCTTCCTGGCGTTGTCCGGCAAGCTGGCATCGCATCTCGCACGTGCCGGCATCGGCCGATCCGGAGACAAGCCCTGCTGAATCCCGCCCTGCAAAGCCTTGCTTGGCGTCGCGCCGCTTTCGCCCTAGATCGAACATAAGACCCTTCCTCGAACGATCAGGCTTCAGTGACCCGCGCATGACCGTCTCTCCCGACACGCTTTCGCTCATCGGCAACACCCCGCTCGTCCGCCTGGCCGGGCCCAGCGCCGAGACGGGCTGCGAGATCCTCGCCAAATGCGAATTCGCCAATCCGGGCGCGTCGGTGAAGGATCGTGCCGCGCTGTTCATCGTCAACGACGCGGAAGAGAAGGGGCTGATCGGCCCCGGCGGCACGATCGTCGAGGGAACGGCTGGCAATACCGGTATCGGTCTGGCCCTCGTCGCCAATGCCAAGGGCTATAAGACGATCATCGTCATGCCCGAGACGCAGAGCCGCGAGAAGATGGACACGCTGCGCGCACTCGGTGCCGAACTGGTGCTCGTGCCCGCCGCGCCCTATTCGAATCCGGGGCACTTCGTTCACACCTCGCGCCGGATCGCC
>JASBTC010000368.1 GCA_030148625.1 Sphingobium sp.
CATTTCCTCTCCGTAGCACGCGCTCAGGGTTTCCGCCTGAAGGCCCAGACAAGCGTAGCGACGCTGCCGATCAGGGTAGCGAGGGCGATTACCAATGGGGAATCGAGATAGATCATGAGGCGACTCCTTTTGGTGCATATGTACTTGTTTTGTTCTATGTAGGACAGCCTGGAAGCCGTGGGCAGGATCCGATGGCAAGGCAGAAGCGCTACGATGCCCAGGCGGCGCGGATGATCGCTCTTTGCGCCTCACGTCAGCAGCGCGAGCTGTCGGCTCGGATCGTCGCTGCGATAAGCGCTGAATTTCGCGATCAATTTTTTCGTAAAGTAGGTCCGCCCAGGCCGATCGAATATGTGCCGCGGCAGGAGCAGATATTCGAGGACCTTGCGATCGCCTGGGCCCAGGCACACCACGAGGGTGAAATCGGGTTTCAGGCTGGCCTCGAAACGCACCCTCCAGTCCGGCCGGCCATGCTTGTTGGCGGCGTGCGGCGCGATGACGACGGAAATCCGCTGCCCGCCCTCAAGGATCAGCAACTCGCTGTCGGCTTCCACCCGGGCTTTGATCCCTCGCTTCCTGCACAGAGTTCGCAAGTCGGCCATGATGTCGGGATGCTCCCGGCGCCGGACGGAATTGAGTCTAAGATTGCGAAAATCCGAGGGTGGCACGTAGCCGATGCGCGCGTAAACATTTGACAGATTTCCGAAGCGCTTGTTGTAGGTCGTCAGCGCCGGGACGCTTTTGCTGCGCGTAATGATGGCCGTCGAGAGCCCGCCGCAGCGCTCCCAAAGGTCGACGAGCTTGGAGAGCAACGCCTCGTCGCTCTCGTGCTGGTAATATCTGCGCGCTGCTCTCACCCGCTGGGCAGCTGCGAATTGCCTGGGATCGATGATCGCCTCGAACGCGCCTTCGACGCGAATCCATGCATCCGGCCCGATGAACACCTGTTTGCTGGCCAGTTTGCTCGACGTCCTGCCGAACACGTTGTTGCCCATGTATTTTTCGTTCGAGATCACTTCATAGATCGAATCGCGGTCCCATCGGGAGAAGGGGCGGGGTGGGACGCCTTCCCGGTTAAGCTGGTCTGCTATCGCGCGCGGGCTTTTCCGGCCGTTGATATACATACGGTAGATGCGGCGCACGATGTCGATCTCGTGCTGCGGACCTGGCACAAGAATTACCCGGTCAGTCTGGAGACTCTTGTGCTCGCCCTTCTGGAGTATGAGGCGGGGGCGGCCCTCGCTGTCGATAACCAGTCGGCGCAGGCCATATCCCGCTATGCCGCCCTGTCGATAGCCTAGGCCGGCGAGACGACATTGGCCCACATAGACCTTGGTCGACAGCTCCCGGCTGAATTCAGCGGCCATCATCCGCTTGAGATGCTTGAGGATCATCGCGGTCAGGCTGCCGTCATTGTCGAACTGCTCTGCGCAATAATGCACCGCGATGCCCGCCTTCCGGCAGATGAATTCATAATGGGCGCTTTCGTCGGTGTCCTGGAAGCGCCCCCAGCGGCTGATGTCATAGACCAGGATGGCCTGGAAATCGGCCTGTCGCGTCATCACGTCCTCAATCAGCCGTTGGAGTGAGTCGCGCTTATCGAATGAAAGGCCGCTGCGCCCTTCGTCAGCATAGGTTTGGACGATCTCGAAACCATGGCATGCGGCATAGACGGCAATCGCATCCGCTTGGTTGCGCGTCGAGTATCGCTGAAAATCGGTGGACATGCGCACATATTGCGCTGCGCGGACGAGCGGGCGCTGGAGTTCTGGATCCTCGGTAACGCCGCTGTGCATGGGCATCGTCGGTCCTTAGCCGACTGCTTTTGCCGGCCTGATATCTGTATATGAAATCCGTGATCCGGTCATTTCGGCTTTCGGTCGTTCGATCTCAAGCATGGCTCGTCGGCGTGTTGCGGCAGTTATCGGGCGTATCGGGCGCCGTATCTCGCGCATTTCGCTGTCGCCGAATGGCTGGGTTAGGGGACGGCGCCGGGCCGCTTGTCCGGGCGGTTCACAGCCGCCGCCAGGGCGCCGGTTTCTGCCGGATCCCGCCCGCGCTCTTGTCGGCTCGCGCCTGTGGCGCCATGATGGTCGGCGGACGCGGGCAGGCAATCGCGTCCCGGGATAATCCCGCCAGGCATCATTGACGCCCGTCCGGCACAGGACGGCCGGCCGCACTCCAGGGAGACCGCGGCAGCGCTTGGGACATGACGATACGCCGGCGTGACGCACCGGCGTGAGCGCATGGCCGCGCATGGTGCGCAGATGAGTTTCTTTTCCATGGGGCGCGTGGCCTTCGGCCGCACGGCATTCTCGTGACCGGCGTCGCCGGGCGTCGCGACCCGGCATTGGCCGCCGACCCCCTGGCGGCGCCGCCGGCCGGGGGAACCGCCTCCGCGGCCGCGGTGGAGCGGCTCTACCGCGACACCGCACCCATGCTCCGGCGCTTCTTCCGCAACCGATTGCCGGACCGCGAGGAGGCCGACGACATGGTGCAGGAGGTGTTCGTCCGTCTCACCCGGGGCGATGACGTCTCCCGCCTGCGCAATCCCGCCGCCTGGTTGCAGCGTGTCGCACGCAATCTCCTGTTCGACCGCGCCCGCTCCGGCGAGGCGCGCCAGGCGCCGTTGCGCGTGCCGCTCGACGAGGCGCAATTGCCCGCCATGGCGCCCGCACAGATGGCCGGTCTCGAGGCGCAGGACATGTTCCACCGTTATGAAATCGCGCTCGCCGCGCTTGGCGAACGCACCCGCGACGTATTTCTGCTCCACCGTATCGACGAGCTGACCTATCGCGAGATCGCCGGCCGGCTTGGCATCACTGTCGCCACCGTGGAATATCACATGATGCGCGCCCTGGCGCATTTCGACCGCGCGCTCGAAGACCGGTAGAACATACGCGATGACCAGCCCAGACGATCCCGCGACCGATCCGGCCGAAGCGCTTCGCGTGGAAGCGGCCGGTTGGTTTGCGCGCATGCGGCGCGACGACGCCGAGCGCTTCCGACCCCAGTTCGAGGCCTGGCTGGCGGACGCCGATCACCGCGCTGCCTATAACCGCATCGCGACGCGCTTCACCGACGCGAAGATCCTCCAGCGCGGCAGCGGGATATCTGCGGGTGCTGTTCCACAATTCCATCGCGCGCCACGCATCGGGCGTGTCACGGTGCTCGCCGGCGTCGCCGCGCTCATGCTGGTGCTTTTCGTCGCCATGCTCGGACCGCGATTTGGCTGGAGATCCCCCGACGTGCCGCTGAGCCTGGCCCGGCTCGAGGCCGTGAACGGTGCGGTCACCCGTTTCCGGCTGCGCGACGGTTCGGTGGTGACGCTGGACGGCGATGCACTGGTCACGGTCCGGCTGGACGGGCAGGGGCGCGACCTGCGTCTCGAACGTGGCCGGGCGCGGTTCGCGGTCGCGCATGACGACCGGCCCTTCACCGTCATGGCCGCCGACGGCAAGGTGACGGCACGCGGCACGATCTTCGACATGGCGTTGACGGCGGGCGTCGCCGACGTTGCGCTGATCGAGGGGGCAATCGATGTCGTGGCCGGCCCCGGTGGAAACGGGCAGGTCGCGCGACTCGCGGCCGGCGAGAGGGTCGCGGTCGCCCATGGCTGGATCCGCGAGAAGCCGGCCTTCTCGCCGCGCGCCGCGCCCGACTGGCCGCGCGCCATCGTCGAGGTGCGCGACATGCCGCTCGACATGCTGCTCGCCCGCGCGAACCGCCTGAGCGTCATCCAGCTCGAGGCGGGAGACCCGGCGCTCGGCCGGACACGCCTCTCCGGGCGGTTCCGCCTCGACGATCCGCTCCATCTCGCCGCCATTCTCGCGGGGCTGCTCGACCTGGAGCAGCGCAAGCAAGGCGCGCGAATTCTGCTTGTTCACCGGGATCCATAAAAAAACTCCGGTCGCCCCCTAAGGTCCCGCCGATCCGTCTCGTCGAACTCCCCGACGACGCTGCCGCCGATTGTGAGAGCGGCCCGTCAAGGGGAGAGGATCATGATCATATTGAACACAGGCCGGCTGGGCCTGCTCGCCGGTATCGCCGCGGGCGGGTTGCTGGCGGCGATGCCTGCCAATGCGCAGGCCGGTCCGGCCACCGCGATCGGCTGGGATCTAGCCGCCCAGCCGCTGGCCGATGCGCTCGTGGCGATCGGCAAGGCCTCGGCTATCGAGGTGATGTTCACGAGCGACGATGTCGCCGGCAAGCGCGCGCCCGCGCTCCAGGGGAACCATAGTGCGCGCGACGCGATCGCGCTGCTCATCCGCGACAGCGGTCTCGTCGCCGAATGGCGGGGCGCGACCGTGCTGGTCCGCCGCCCGGGCGATCGCCGCGCCGAGACCGGGGAAAGCGAGGGATCGGACATCGTCGTCACCGGGTCGCGCATTCGCGGCGCACCGCCCGCATCGCCGGTGATCCGGGTCACGGCCGAGGATATCCGCAATGCCGGCCAGTCCGATCTCGGCGAGACATTGCGCAGCATCCCGCAGAATTTCACGGGCGGGCAGAATCCCGGGGTTGGCGGCGGGTCGCGCGGGTCGGAGAACGCCAATATCAATTCAGGCTCCAGCCCCAATCTGCGTGGGCTCGGCCCCGATGCAACGCTGACTCTGCTCAATGGACGGCGCCTGGCTTATGGCGGCGTCCAGAATGCGGTCGACCTGTCCGCCATTCCCGTCGACGCGGTCGATCGGGTCGAGGTCGTCGCCGACGGCGCCTCCGCGCTCTACGGCTCGGACGCGGTCGCGGGCGTCGTCAATATCCTGCTGAAGAAGCGTTACGAAGGCCTGGCCGTGAGCGGTCGCTGGGGTGCCGCCACCGACGGCGGTGATGTTGAGCGGCAATATGGCGCGGTCGGCGGCACCCAATGGGGCTCGGGCAGCGTGATGGCGGCGGTCGACTGGTCGCGCAACAGCGCCATCCTCGCCCGGCAGCGCGACTATGCCGCGCGCCAGGACGACAGCGCGACCCTCTATCCCAGCCAGAGCGCGCGCAGCGGGCTGGTCAGTTTCAACCAGCGGTTCGGCGACAGCGGCATCGGCTTCGCGGCCGATCTGCTCTACAATGTGCGCCGGCATCGCATCCAGGCGCCCTTCACCGCATCCGCGCCTTTCGACGTCAACGGCACGGTCAACAGTGCGCGTTCGGAGCGCTTCTCGATCGCGCCGCAGCTGACGGCCATGGTCGGCGGCTGGTCGCTCGGAGCCGGTTTCGTCCGCGCCGAGGATCGTGCCCATCTCTCGACCATCTATGCGACGGGTGGGGTGGCGCAATATGATACGCGCATCTGTCTGTGCAATCGGCTGACCAGCGCCGATTTCAGTGCCGACGGCAAGCTGTTCGACCTGCCAGCGGGCAAGGTTCGGGTGGCGCTGGGGGCGGGCTATCGCGAGAATCGCTTCGAGCAGCGTCGCCGCCGGCTGAGCTTTGTCGGCCTGCCCGATCAGCAGTCCAACTTCACCGCGTCGCAGGAGAGCTGGTACGGCTATGCCGAGCTGTTCGTGCCGGTGGTCGCGCCTGAGATGGCCGTGCCAGGGCTCGATCGCCTGAGCTTGAGCGGCGCGCTGCGCTACGAAAATTATCAGGGCATGGGCGATGTCGTGACCCCGAAGCTTGGCCTCGTGGCATCACCGACGCCGGGGATTACGCTCTCGGCGAGTTGGGGAAAGTCGTTCAAGGCGCCGACGCTTTACCAGCAGTTCCTCGACCAGCAGACCTTGCTGCTCAACAGCGGCACGTCGCCTGCGGGCAGCACGATGCTCTATCTCTCCGGCGGCAATCCGGATCTGGGACCCGAGCGCTCGACCAACTGGACGGCGACAGTGACGCTCGAGCCGCGTGCCCTTGACGGCCTGTCGCTCGAAGCAAGCTATTTCGACATCCGCTACACGCAGCGAGTGATCGAGCCGATCGCGTCGTCGACGGGCGCCCTGACCAATCCCGCCTATGCGCCTTTCGTCACACTGTCGCCGACGCGCGCCCAGATCGATGCGGCGATCGCGGCATCGGCGCTCGGCCTCAACAATCTGACCACGCGCCCTTTCGATCCGGCCCTGGTCGTCGGCATCGTCGACAACCGCTTCACCAATGTCGCGCGTCAGCGCGCGCGCGGTGTCGACATCGCGGCGCGCTACCGCGCCGAGTTCGACGGCGGAGCATCGCTGACCGTTTCGGCGGCCGCGAGCTATATCGACAGCCGGCGCAAGCTGATCGACGCCCAGCCCTATCGCGACATTTCGGGGACGATCTTCAACATCCCTCATTGGCGCTTGCGCGGCGGCGCGGTGTTCGAGCAGGGCGGGCTCAGCCTGTCAGGCTGGGTGAGTCATATCGGCGGCGTCACCGACGACCGGACTGCGGTTCTGGCGGACGTGGCGGGCCAGACGATGGTCGATCTCATCCTGCGGTATCGGACGCCGCCGGGGTCGGGACTGGCATCGAACATGGAGTTCGCGCTGACCGCGCAGAATATCCTCAACGACAAGCCGGCGATCATCCGCACCGATCAGGTCGCCTATACGCCGTTCGATTCGACCAACTATTCGTCGATCGGCCGGTTCGTCGGGCTCACCATCACCAAGCGCTGGCAGTGATGCGGCACATCGCCGCCATGACGGCGTTCGCAGCGCTAAGCGTGACGCCCGCGCTGGCAGCTTGCGAGGATCTGCTACCTCAGGCCATGGAAGGGCGCGCTTCGGCGCGCCCGGTCGCCGCCCGCGACCTGGCGCTGCTACGCGATATCGGTCAACCCGGCGATCGTGTCGATCTCGAGAGCCCGCTCGGACTGTCGCCCGATGGCCGCCGGGCGGCCTTCGTGCTGCGCCGCGCCGATCCCGTGGGCAACGCTTATTGCCAGGGACTGGTTGTGCTCGACCTCGCCACCGGCACGCCGCGGCTGGTCGATCGGGGCGGCGATCTGATCCGGGACCGCTATCCGCTGTTCGGCCACGCGCTTCCCGAAAGTGGCGTGCCCAGGGTCATCGTGCCGCGCTGGTCCCCCGACGGCCGTCGCATCGCCTATCTCAAGCGGGAGGGTGCCAAGGCACAAATCTGGTTGGCGCATGCCGATGGCGGTGGTGCCACCGCGCTCAGCCGGATCGAGGCGGGCGTCGAGGCATTTGCGTGGACGGCGGATGGACAGCAGTTGGTTTTGTCCAGCCGTACCGGCGAGATCGCCGCCCACGTCGCTTTCGCGACCGAAGCGCTCGGCGGATATCTGGTCGACGCCCGGTTCAGGCCGCTCAGCGCCAGGCACCCATTTTCGCGCGAAGCGACGATTGCGACGCACGCATTCACGATCGATGTCGCAACCGGCGTAGCCCGGCCGGCGACCGAAGCGGAGCAGGCACTGCTCGCGCACGTTCCCGCTACGGTGCCGGCCGAGGCGCTGGCGGCAGCGTCCGGATCGCAGGGTCGCATCGCCTGGACGGTCCAGCCGCCCGGCGAGACGCTCGAACGCCGGCTGGTCGCCCGGGTCGATGGCGAGGAACGCATCTGTGCCGCCTGCACGGGCGAGATCGTCATTCTCTGGTGGTCGAACGCCGGTTCGCTCTTCTTCCTCCGGCGTGAAGGCGACGCGCGGCAAAGCCTCGCCCTGTATCGCTGGTCTCCGGCCAAGGGGGCTGGGCCTCGGCGACTTCTGTCGACCGAGGATCTCATCATCGGCTGCCGGCCCGTCGGCCAGGAGGACTCGATCTGCCTGCGCGAGGGATCGCAAATCCCGCGGCGCATCGTCCGGATCGACGGGGAGACCGGCCGGTCCGTGCCGGTCTGGAATCCCAATCCCGGCTTCGATCATCTGGAAAGGGCGCGTGTCGAGCGGCTCTTCTGGACGAATGCGAACGGCATCGAGACTTTCGGCGATCTTGTGCTTCCGCCCGGCAAGAGCGGCGCACCTTATCCACTGGTCATCGTTCAATATGGGTCACGCGGCTTCCTGCGCGGCGGGACGGGCGACGAATATCCGATTCTCGCGCTGGCGGCGCGCGGCCATGCCGTCCTCAGTTTCCAACGCCCGCTGCATCTGTCGCTCTTGCCCGGCGAATATGGGGGCAAGCCAGTCGCGGAAAGCAGCATTCACGCCGAGCGCCGCAGCGTACAGTCGGCGCTCGAACGCGGGATCGCGCTCGCGCTTTCGAAAGGGGAGATCGACCGGCACCGGGTGGCGATCACCGGCCTCAGCGACGGCGCCGAGACCGCGCAATGGGCGCTCATCCATGGCGGTCCCTTCGCCGCCGCGGCGATCAGCAGCTGCTGCGTCGATGCGAGCCTGATTCCCTTGCTGGGCGAGGCGCAGATCGATGCCTTCGCCGGGGCCGGCTTTCCGCGACCGGGCGAAGCGCGATCGGATTTCTGGCGACCGCTCTCGCTCGCGGCTAATGCGTCGGGCATCACGACGCCGATCCTGATGAATCTGGCGGATGACGAGTTTCTGGGGGCGCTCAACGGATATTCGGCGTTGAGGACTGCCGGCCGTCCGGTCGAGATGCATGTCTTTCCCGGCGAACATCACATCAAGTTCCAGCCCGCGCACCGGCTGGCCATCTATGAGCGCAATCTGCAATGGTTCGATTTCTGGCTGAAGGGTCGGGAGGATCCTGCGCTATCGCTTCGACCCCAATATGCGCGGTGGCGGGCGTTACGGACACTTCGATCGGGTGTGCGGCCCGGATGACGGCTCAGCTCCAGCTGCGCACCCATGCCTCGGTATCGACAAGAGCAAGGATACGATGGACGTCGCCCCGTTCCGCATCGCCGCCATCGAGCGACCGGGTGATCGCCGCCCGGTCGAGCAATGCGTGATCCGCCAGCAGCCCCCCGAGCAGCATTTCCCGGATCTCCCGGCGATGGCGTTCGATCAGTGCGACGCAGAAGCTGTCGGGACCGCCTTTGGTGCGGCGATGGGCGATCTCGGGCGGCAAAATAGACGAATAGGCGGCGCGTGCGACAGCCCGGTTCTCGCCGCCCTCGCACCAACGCCAGCTCGGGATCGACAGGCATGTCTCGACGATCGGCTGCGCGAGAAGCGGTAATACCGCCTCGGCTTCGCCCGGCGCATAGGCGTGCCGGTATCTCTGTGTGCGCATGAGGTTCGCGATATGCGCCGCCTTGCCCGGCGGCAGCGCGATACCGGGCGAAAGCCAGGGATGATCGGGCACCGTATCCGCCATCGCAACGCCGGCGACGCTCAGGAAGCTCGTATCGCGCGCACCCAGCGCGCCGCCGCCCCGCCAAAGCCGCGCAAGCGCCCGGCGCCAGACCATGGGCACGCCGCATGATGTGAGGCGTGCGATATCGACCGATGTGGCGATCGCCGCGGCCAGGCCTTCCGCGCGCAGCCGGTCGACCACCGGGCTTGCCGATATCGTGAGGCCGAAGACATTGTCGCCGCCGTCGCCGCTGAAGATCGCATCGGCGCCGATCGCCGCGGCATGATGCTGGCGGCGGCGATCATAGCCCTGCGCGAAGGTGCGCGCGCTCGGCCAGGGCTGATGGGCGCTCGTCGCCTTGGCGATGTCGATATCGTCATGGTCGTAGTTATCGCTCACGAAGCCCAGGTCGAGCGCCTCGGCGAGAATCCGCACATAGGGGCGCTCGTCGCCCCGCGCGTCCGCGGTCGCGAGCGTGAGCAAGGCGACGTCGCGACGCTGCGATGCGAGACTTGCGGCGATGATCGAGGAATCGAGCCCGCCCGAAACCGTCACGAGAATGCGGCGATGACAGCCGGCGAGCGCTTCGATCGTGCGATCGATTACCCGCCTGAGCATAGGGGCGCAGACCGAGGGGGCCCCGATATGATCCCAGGGCCTCCAGAATGGTTCGCTCCGGCTCGCACGGCCAAGCGAAAGCGCGAAGCCCGGCAGCAACTCGGTCACGCCAACGAGTCCGGTGCGGCTGCAATGATGTCCCGGCCGTGCCAGGCGTGCCGCGACCGAGGCATAATCCACTTTCGGTCTCGATGGCGCGAGTGCTGCGAGCAGTCGCGCGTCGCCCGCCATCGCCCAGAGGCTCGGCCATCTGGCCCAATAGGCAGGAATGGTTCCGGACGGATCGCGCAGGATCCGGAGTTCGTCTGTTACCTCGTCCTCGACGATGGCGAGATATGCGCCCCAATGCGATCCGCCGAGATGCGCACCCGGCTCTGAAAGGATCGCCGAAGCCATGGCGTCATCCAGCGCGAAGATGCGCGCAGAGCCGTCATGCGCGAACAGCCGGCCGATGATCGCGATGCCGGCGTTGATCATGATCGGCGTGCCGGGATCGGCAAGAAGCGTGAATGCGCTGCACGCATGTCGCCGAACCAGGCCCAGTGTCTCGGCATTCGTCTCGACAGCCCTGCGCCCGCCATGATCGGCACCGGTCAGCATCACCCAACGCTCCAGCATCACACCACCAGGATCGGTGTGAACAAACGCGTCAGCGCGACATCGCCATTGAGTACCATGCCGTCCGACTGGACCCAGCAATGCGCGGCGAAGGGGCGGGCGGTGACGCCGAAGATCAGATGGGCATCGACCTTCGAACGGCGAAGCGCCGCGAGCAACGCGATCGACTTGGCGAGACAGCGATCATGCGCAGAATAGAGCAGGTCGGCCTGGGCATGCGCCCGCACGATCCCGGACATCGCGCCGGCATCGATCGTGCCGTTGGGACGGATCGAGCGTAGCCGCGCAATGATCGAGCCCAAGCGGCGATGGCGGGTGAGCCATGATGCGTGAACTTGATCCGCCAGGGCGCGCAGGAGCGAATGGGCCGCGGGCCCGCCCGTGGCGTTCGGGACGAAGGTGCCGTTGCATGCCGGCGCTATGACGGGAACAGGGCGCCCGGGCTCGGGCACGTGGCGGATCAGGCCGCCTATCGACACATTCGATCGCGGATCGGTGTCCTCCGGTTCCTCGGAGCCGGCGATCAGCCGGCGGAATGCCTGATCCGCGTCCGCGTCGAGGCGGAAGTAGCGATCATGTTCGAGGTCGAGGAATATGATCCGGTCCTCGACAAGGCAGAAGGACAGGCCGGGCGCGAGCTGCAGACCCATGATGCTCTCCAGGCAAAGGGTGCACGGGCGGGGCCCGTGCACCCGATGCGGCTCAGTCGTCGCTGAGGCCCGAGATCGGGAACTGCTCGTCGGGCAGGTCGCGCGCGCCCTTGCCCACGCCGCGGGTCTCGATGCTGGCGACGCCGAGCTCGATGGTGTCGTTGGTTTCGTTCGGATGGTCCATGACTAGGTTCCTCTCTTCCCGCAGGGATTGCGGTGGAGGAAAGGCTGAACCGGAGCGACCGATACACGAAATCTATAAAGTCGATATTGGACGATTGTTGAGCGGGGCGCTGCTGGTCTCGACGACCGAGCCCGATCGCGAAGAAGCGATTTGGCGGAGAGGACTGGATCGGGGCGCAGGCCCATGAAAGAAAGAGCGGAACGACGCCAAATCCTTGGCCTCCGCAAAGATCGCAAGGGCGGTAATTCCCGAAATGGAGCGTTGGGGAGACATCGACGGCTTTTCGGGCGAGCGGCACGTCTGGGTGTCATCGGCGCAGGTCTGGCGCCAGAACATGCGCGAGGACAGCTTGCGTCAGCCCGTCATGGCCGACGACGGCGCAGCGCGTCCGGATCGCGCGTAATTTCGACAGCTGATATGATGCATTCGGCGCTAGGTCCGGCGAACGGGCCTATCACGCGCCGACCGATCGCGTGCGCATCTGGTCGGCGGCACGGGCCGTGCCGAAGGGATGCGGGCCGGGTTGAGAGGCCGATGAGGCGTTTCGATGCTGGTGGCGGATCCGTCCAGCCGTTGGGAGGCAATCGGCGACACGTTGTTGCCGCACATCCAGGCCGCGATTGCGCAACCGGCCGATATTGATCGTCTGCCTGTTGGTGAGCGGCTCGCAATTTCCGGCGCATCGAGCATCTGCGGCGCGGCAATTATACCC
This sequence comes from Sphingobium sp., assembly GCA_030148625.1. The sequence goes on from JASBTC010000368.1 coordinate 11,935, forward strand.
ACCATTCCGGACTTATCTCTGGCTTGGCCTCCGCATGCCCGGTGATAGGGTCATGCGCCCGGGTGGTCAGTGCTATGTCCAGGCCTTGCGGCTAAAGGCACCGCGGCTCGTCCCCTCAAAACGACTCATCGCCCGGGGCACCGACGATGCGCCATCCGGCCGGTACCCATTCGGTTCGGGCCCGCCTTTCAGCTGCGAAGCCGATCCCGCATGAGGCCGGC